>JBJMJS010000103.1:0-4133 GCA_045806225.1 Gaiellaceae bacterium | reverse complement strand
GACCCGCTCGCCGCACCGGCCGACGTCGTCGTCGGAGCAGACGGGGCGAACGGGACGACGGCGCGCACCGTCGGGCTCGGCGGTGACATCGTCCACGGCGTCGCCCTCGAGGGGAATGTTTCTCACGCGCGCGTGTACAAGAAGCGCTACGCCGGGCGCATGGTGCTCGAGTTCGGCGTCGTGCCGGGCGGGTACGCGTGGGTCTTCCCCAAGGGCGACCACGTCAACGTCGGCGTCGGCGGCTGGGGGTCGATCGGCCCGGACGCCCGCGCGCTGCTGCGGGACCTCTGCGCGCACCACGCGATCGACATGACGGACGTGACCGAGACGCGCGGCCACCGGCTGCCGATGCGTAAGCCGACGACGCGGCTCGCGAACGACCGGGCGCTCCTTGTCGGCGACGCAGCAGGGCTCGTCGATCCCGTCTCGGGCGACGGGATGTATGAGGCGTTCGTCAGCGCGCGGCTCGCCGCAGAGGCAATCCTCGCGGGGGATGTAGCCGCGTATGCGGTGTCGGTGCGGCGCGATCTCGACGGCCTGCGCGCTGCCGGCTGGGGCGCGAAGCGCGCCCTCGACCGGTTTCCCCGGGCGACCTTCGCCGTGATGCGCATCCCCGCCACCTGGCGCGCGATCGAGCAGGTCGTGACGGGACACGTGCGGGAGCCGTCGGCGACGCGCGGAGCGGAGCGCCGGGCGATGAAGCTGATCCAGGTCCTGTCCCGCGCCGCCTAAAGCACGCGGCGGCCACTGCCGATGCAGGCAGCGACCGCTTCATGGACCTGAACGCGACCCTTCGGCGCGCCGTCGAGCTCGGCGCGAGCGACATCCACCTCAAGATCGGCCAGCCGCCGATCCTTCGCCGCGACGGCTCGCTCGGCCCGATGGAAGCGTTCGCAGCGCTCGACGAGGCCGACCTGACGCTTGTCCTCAACAAGGTGACCGAGATCGCGCTCCACAAGCGCGACGGCTTCTATGACACGGGCGACCTCGACATCGCGTACCAGGACGACGACCTACCACGGTTTCGCGTCAACGCGTTCCGGCAGCGCGGCGCGATCTCGTTCGCGTTCCGCGTCATTCCGAAGAACGTCCCGACGTTCGAGCAGCTCTCGCTGCCGGCAGGCGTCAAGCGGCTCGCCGACGAGCACCGCGGACTGATCCTCGTCACCGGCGCGACCGGGTCTGGGAAGACGACGACGCTCGCGGCGATGCTCGACTACATGAACCGCACGCGCAAGCAGCACATCGTCACGATCGAGGATCCGATCGAGATCCTGCATCCGGACCGGTCGTGCATCGTCAACCAGCGGGAGGTCGGCCTCGACACGACCGACTTCATGCAGGCGTTGCGCCGCGCGCTCCGTCAGGACCCCGACGTGATCCTGATCGGCGAGCTGCGCGACGCCGAGACAGCGCAGACTGCGCTGCAGGCCGCCGAGTCCGGCCACCTGGTCCTTTCCACGATGCACACGGTCGATGCCGCGGAGACGATCGGCCGCATGGTCGAGTTCTTCCCGGGCGTCAAGCAGCCGATGATCCGATCGATCATGGCGGGCGTCCTGCGCGGCGTCATCTCACAGCGGCTGCTGCCGCGCATCGGCGGCGGCCGCGTCGCTGCGATCGAGGTGATGGTCACGAACACGCGCATCGCCGACCTGATCCGCGAGAACGAGTCGGAGGGGATTCCCGAGGCGATCGGCGAGGGGCAGTTCTTCGACATGCAGACGTTCACGCATGCGTTGATCGACCAGGTGCTCGCAGGAAACGTCGCGGCGGACATCGCCGGCAATGCGGCGACCAACCGCCACGATTTCCTGGTCGCGCTCGAGCGTGCGCTCAAGCAGAAGGAGGCGGACGAGCGGGCGGCCGCGGCCGAGGCGGCCGCTGCGGACGGCGAGACGCCGGATGGGGCCGCGCCTGCGACCGCACCGGAGCCGGAGCCCGTCGAGCCGATGCCCACGCTTCGCCTCGCCGGCCCCGGAGGCTGAGCGTGCGCCGCGCGTTGTTCATCGCCGCCGTGGCCTTCGCCCTCGCGGCGGGAACCGCACGTGCCGACGACGGGCCGGTGATCGGCTTCACGGCAGCAGCCGCTCCGTCCGGCGTGCAGACGTCGCTGCCGAGCGCCGCGGCTCCGAACACGCCGGGCTCGGTCGCGATACCGACAGATTTCACCGTTTCGCCTTCGATGACGCAGCAATTGCCGATGCCCGTCCTCCAGGGACTGTGGCAACGCGCGGGCGCGACCTACGGCGTCCCCTGGCAGGTGCTCGCGTCGATCGACAAGATCGAGTCGAATTTCGGCCAAAACATGGGCCCGAGCTCGGCAGGCGCGATCGGTTGGATGCAGTTCATGCCGGATACGTGGCTGCGCTGGGGTGTCGACGCCGACGGCAACGGCGTTGCGGACCCGTGGAATGCGGCCGATGCGATCTTCGCCGCCGCGCGCTATCTCGCCGCGTCCGGTGGGCAGACCGACATCCGCCGTGCGATCTACTCGTACAACCACGCCGACTGGTATGTCAGCGAAGTCCTGCAGCTTGCGAACGTGTACGGCCAGGGCGGCGCGCAGGAGACGGCCGACCTGCAGAAGCTGCAGGCGGCGCTCGACGCCGCGCGCGCGCAGGTGGTCGTCGCGAACCGTCGCGTGATCGCAGCCGCACGGCATGAGCGTGCGGTGCAGAAGGCCTCTACGCGCCTGCACGCGGCCGTCGACAACGCGCGCACGCTTTCCGAACGGCTCGTCGCCGAACGCCGCGCGACGCTGTATGACCTCCGCCTGCAGCAGGTGCATGACGCCACCGAAGCGGCGCAGACGTCGTTGCGGACGGCGCAGTCGAAGCTCTCGGAGGCCCAGCGCAACGCGGAAGCGCCGTCGTTCGCGCCGGGCGCCGCCTCCGTCCTCGGTGCGCCGAGCTACGGCGACGGCTACGTCTTCCCCGTCGGCGGCGGCCCGAGCGTCGTCTCCGCCGCGCACACGCACCACGACTACCCGGCCGTCGACATCGCCGCTCCGGAGGGCTCGCCTGTCTACGCCCTCACCGACGCGGTGGTCCTGAATGCCTGGCGCTCGATCGATGCCCGCTGCGGAATCGGCATGACGATCCGCGCGTCCGACGGACAGGACTGGACGTACTGCCACCTTTCATTCCTCGACCCCGAGCTCGTCGACGGCGTCAAGCTCACAGCGGGCCAACAGGTCGGGCTCGTCGGCCACACCGGTCACGCCTCCGGCCCGCACCTCCATCTCCAGTTGCAGCCGCCGACGGCGTGGCCGCAAGAGGAGGCGTGGTTCCAGCGGTTCGCCGGCCGCGCGTTCCGCTGGCAAGACGCGCCGACCCGAGCGCTCGAATCCACCTCCGCTCCGACCGCTACGCCCGTCTTCACGGTGATGGCGGAGGACTCGGCGCCGGTCGTCCGGTTCACTCGGTAGAGGCCTCAAGATCAGCCGTTTCCCTGCCGATTGCCGGACTATGGCTCTGCGGATAGCCGCTCGTCTGCCACGCCTCCTGGTTCTCGGCTGTGTTTTCCTGTTCGCGGGAGCGACGTTGACGTACGGCGCCGCAAGCCGGATCGCAGCGACCGCCGGCCCGAAGACGACCGCGCCCGTGTCGGCCCCGACCGTCGTCGTGCCCGACGTCAGCGGCCAGGCGTTCGTCTTCGCGAAGGGCGCGCTCGAGGACTCCGGTTTTGCGTGGCACGTCGTCGGCTCCGTGCACGGCTACGCGGTGAACCGCGTTGTCACCCAGGACCCGGCCCCCGGGACGAAGCTCAAGGACACCGGTGCACCGACTGTGACGGTCTCGCTCGTCCGGACGTCGTACGCCGAGACCGGTGAGCCCGAGGACGTCTCTCCCTATTACGGAACCGCCGTCGTGTACGCGAACGCGCTCCCTGCGGTCGCGCCCGTCGCGCCCGTGCCGGTCGCGCCGCTCGGCGCCGAGCAGAAAACGCCCGTCGTCAAGAAGACCGTCGTCAAGAAGACCGCCGTCAAGAAGCCTTCCGCGGCTCCGGTCAAGCCGTCGTCGACCTCGACCTCGTCGCCGTCGACGAAGCGGCCGCCGGCGTTCGTCGTCGCCGCCGCGCCGAAGGAGCCCCTGAAGGAAATGCCGCTCACCGACCGCGCACGCGTGTTG
>JBJMJS010000102.1:0-12955 GCA_045806225.1 Gaiellaceae bacterium | reverse complement strand
GCAGAAATCGCTGGGCGCGGTTCCGGGCGCGTTCGATTCGTGGCTCGTCCTGCGCGGCATCAAAACGCTCGCCGTGCGCATGCACAAGCACTGCGAGAACGCGCGCGTTCTCGCGTACTGGCTGTCACGACAGCCGCACGTCGAACGCGTGCTCTATCCCGGCCTCCCCAGTCATCCGGGTCATGAGATCGCAGCGCGCCAGATGCGCGACTTCGGCGGGATGATCTCGTTCCTCGCGGAGTCGGAGGAAGAGGCCGTCGCGCTCGTCGCCCGGACGAAGCTCTTCAAGCTCGCCGAGTCGCTCGGCGGCGTCGAAAGCCTGATCGAGCATCCGGCGCGGATGACGCATGCATCGACAGCCGACGCGCCGTTCGCCGCGCCCGCCAACCTCGTCCGCCTGTCGGTCGGGATCGAGTCCGCCGACGATTTGCTCGCGGACCTCGAAGGCGCACTCGTCGGAACGGCCGCCGGCGCCCGCGCGGCGACGTAACGCTTTCAGCGGATCACACGCCCGCCGGCATTAGCATCGCCTCGTGGCGTCGGCGATCGACCTCCATCATCAGGGGGCAGAGCGTGTGATCGCGTCGTATCTCCTCGACACCGTGGACGGCCCGGCGCTCTTCGACTGCGGCCCGTCCACCGACGTCGCCTCGTTGAAGCGCGGCCTCGAAAACCACGGGGTCGACCTCGCCGACATCCGGCATCTGCTTCTGTCGCACATCCACCTCGACCACGCCGGAGCCGCCGGTGTCCTCGTGCGGGAGCACCCGTCACTCCAGGTTCATGTCTCCGAGCTCGGCGCGCCGCACCTCGTCGATCCGGCGCGGCTCGAACGCAGCGCGCGGCGGCTGTACGGCGACTCGTTCGACCGACTCTGGGGCGAGCTCGCGCCGGTCCCTGAGGCGAACGTGCACGTGGTCGGCGACCGCGTCCTCGGGCTCGACTGCTTCCCCGCGCCCGGCCACGCGGCGCACCACGTCGTGTACGTGGACGACGACGGCACGGCGTACTGCGGCGACGCCGCCGGCGTGCGGATCCAGCCGCATGCGTACGTCCTGCCGCCGACGCCGCCGCCGGAGATCGACGTCGACGACTGGCACCGAACGCTCGACGAGCTCGAACGGCGGGAGCCGGCACGCCTCGCCTTGATCCACTTCGGCGTCGCGGACGATCCGTCCCCGCACATCGACGCGTTGCGACAGGGGCTGGACGAATGGGTACGCCTCGTCGGCGAAGGAATGGCTGAGGAGGAGTTCGTCGCCACCGCAGAAGCCGGCGTCCCCACCGAGGCGCGCGGCGTCTACGAGCAGGCGATGCCGATGTGGCAGTCGTACGCCGGCTTGAAACGCTATTGGGAGAAGCGCGACAGTTAAGACGTGAGACCGCTGCAGCAGCGGAACTTCCGGCTTCTCCTCGGCGCGAGGACGATCTCGTACCTCGGCACGTACCTCGCACCGATCGCCGTCGCGTTCGCCGTCCTCGACCTCACGGGCTCGGCGACGGACACCGGAATCGCGTTCGCGTGCTGGACGCTGGCGCAGGTCGCGACGCTCGTCGTGGGCGGCGTCCTCGCGGACCGTCTTCCGCGGCAGCTCGTGATGGTCGGCTCGGACGCAGCGAACGTCGGCGTCCGGACGACGATGGGTGTCCTGCTCGTCACCGGCGAGGCCCGCGTCTGGCAGCTGTTCGTGCTTCAGGCTGTCGGCGGCGCGGCAACCGCCTTCTATTCGCCGGCGTCGAGCGGCCTCGTCCCGGAGCTCGTCCCATCGGCCGAGCTGCAGCAGGCGAACGCGCTGATGAGCATCGGCCGCTACGTCTCGTTTCCGCTCGGCGCAGCGGTCGGCGGCGCCGTGGTTGCAACGATCGGGACGGGAACCGCGATGTTCGTCGACGCCGGGACGTATGCAACGAGCGCGCTCCTGCTCGCGGCGATCCGCGTTCCGGCACGCGCGCGAACAGCGACGACGCCGAACTTCTTCCGCGAGCTGCGCGACGGCTGGGCGGCCTTCACGGAGACGACGTGGGTCTGGGTCCTGACGGTGTGGATCGCGTTCTACTTCATGATCACGTACGCGCCGGTGTTCGTCCTCGGCCCGTACATCGCGAAGCACTCGCTCGGCGGCGCCGGTGCGTGGGGCGCAATCGTTGCCGCGGAAGGCGCGGGCGCGCTCGCCGGCGGCCTCAGTGGGCTCCGGCTGCGACCGCGCAGGCCATGGGCGACGGTGTGCGCATTCTTCACGCTCACGGGAGCACAGAGCGTCCTGCTCGCCGCCCACGCTCCGGTGATCGCGATCGCCGCGGCCGCGTTCGTCGCGGGATTCGGCTTCTCGTTCGGCTCCGTCATCTACGAGACGGGGGTGCAGCAGGCGATCGCACCCGAGAAGCTCAGCCGCGTGAGCGCCTACTCATGGATGTGTGCGATGGCGTTCCTACCGGCGGGCTACGCGCTCGCCGGCGTCATCGCCGACGCCGTCGGGACCGCGCCGTACCTCGTCTTCGGAGCCGGCTGGATCCTGGCCACGACCGTGCTCGTGCTCGCGGTGCCGAGCGTCCGCAACTTCCGGCTGCGCGCCGGCGCGGACGTTTCGGCGGCGCCGGCTGTGACGACATAGGCCTCGATGCCACGCACGCCCGTCCCACCGGACGTCGACGAGTTCTTGTCGCGCCCCAATCCAGCAACCATCGCGACACTCCGGCCCGACGGCTCGCCGCACAGCGCGGCGACGTGGTACGACTGGGACGGCGGCCGCGTCCTCGTGAACATGGATGCGACGCGTCTGCGCCTCGAGTACCTACGCCGGGATCCCCGTATATCGCTGACCGTGCTCGACGACGAGAGCTGGTACCGGCAGGTGACGCTGATGGGCCGCGTCGTCGAGATCGTGCCGGACGACGACCTCGTCGACATCGATCGCCTGGCGCGTCGCTATACCGGAAACGCGTACCGGGACCGCGCGCGCAAGAGCATCAGCGCCTGGCTCGAACCGGAGCGCTGGTACGGCTGGATCAGCGGCGGTCACTGGGGCAGCTAGCGGCCGGCCCGCGCGATCGCTTCGCGATATGCCGCGACGTAGTCGCGGACCATCCGCTCCGGCGAGAACTCCTCCTCGACATACCGGCGGATGACGTGCGGATCCAGGCGATCGGCTTCTTCGAGCGCCGCCGGGATGATGCGGTAATCGTCGACAATGATGCCGCTGCGGCCGTGCTCGATCACTTCCGGCACCGCGCCCCACCGGGTGGCGATCACCGGCGTACCGCAGGCCATCGACTCGATCATGACAAGGCCGAACGGCTCCTCCCACTCGATCGGGAAGAGCGTCGCGCGCGCATGCTGGAGCAGCTCGACCTTCTCGCCGTGTGAGACCTCGCCGAGGTACTCGATCCCGTCGACGAGATGGGGCTCGATGAGCTCCTTGAAGTAGGTCAGCTCCTTCGGGTCCTGCTTCTTGCCCGCGATCTTCAGCGGCAGCCCGGTCTCGATCGCGACGGCGATCGCGCGGTGGGCGCCCTTGTCAGGCGAGAGACGGCCAAGGAACAGGAGATACTCGCCGGGGTACCGCTTGAACGGGTAGACGGAGAAGTCGAGCGCGTTGTGGCAATTCGCGATCCAGTTCAGGTGCGGCTTCGGCTTGCGCTGGTTGAGCGAGATCGAGATCAGGCCGACGTCAGGCGCCACCCGGTTGATCAGCTCGTACACCTCGCCCGGCTCTCCGTCGAGCGGGCCGTGCACCGTGTGCACGACCGGTGTCGCGACCGCCTGGCCGAGTGACGCACCGAGCATCCCGGTGTGGTCGTTGATCACGTCGAACTCGTCGGCGCGCGCGTAGCACGCAAGAACGTGATGGAGCTCGGGCTGCGAACGCCCGATCATGCGGCGCGGTGCCTCCTGGTACACAGCGGCGAGCTTCGCGCGCGTGCGCGAATCGCCCGACGCGAACAGCGTCACGTCGTGGTCGGCGTCGGCGAGCGCGTCGGCGAGGATCGCCACGACCCATTCGATGCCGCCGTAACCCGACGGTGGAACGGGGAACCACGGCGGCGCGAGGATGGCGACGCGCACCGCGGTCTTACGCTTCGTCCACGGTGACGCGGCCCTCTGCGAGCCGCACGTCCCACATCCGGTCGAACGCGCGGACGCCTGTGAGCCGGACCGACCCTGCCCAGGACGGTAGCTCCAATGGTGCGAGCGTCTCGAGCGCATGTCGGCGCCGGTCAGGCTGCAGCCCGAGCAGCACCTGCAAGAGCAAGACCGGCGTCCCAGCAGCCCACGCCTGCGGCCGGGCCGCGGTCGGGTACGCGATCGGGAACGGCGTCTCCGACCGCCGCATCCCGGCGAAGACCTCAGGCAGCTGGAACCCGAAATGCGACGCGGCCATCAACATCCGCTGCACGATCCGCTGCGCCTCCGGCCAGCGTGCATAGCGTCCGAGACCGGCCGCGATCAGCGAATTGTCGTGCGGCCACACGGTGCCGTTGTGGTACGAGAGCGGGTTGTACGCCGCGTCGGCCGTCGACATCGTGCGTACGCCCCACCCCGACCAGAGGTCGTCGCCCATCAGGCGATCGACGATTGCGTCGACGCGATGCGGTGGGACGATCCCGCTCCAGAGGAGATGGCCGATGTTCGAGCAGAGCGCGTCGACCTTTCGCTTCTCACCGTCGAGCGCGAGCGCGTAGTAGCCGCCGTCCTCGATCCAGTACGCATGGTCGAATCGCTCGCGAAGCTCGTTCGCGTCCTGGTCGAGCCGCGCAGCCAGCTCGCGGTCCCGCCACACGTCGCGCGCAATCTCCGCCGTTCGGCGCTTCGCGTCGTAGACGTAGCCCTGCACCTCGCACGGCGCGATCGGAGGGTGCGCGAAGGTGCCGTCACGAAACCGCTGCGAGTCGCCGGAGTCCTTCCACGACTGGTTGTCGAGCCCGTGTTCCGACCGCTTCTCGTACTCGACGAAGCCGTCGCCGTCACGGTCGCCGTAGTTGTCGATCCATTCGAGGGCCGCGAGTGCGGGAGCCTTCAGCGACCGGACGAGGGCGGCGTCGTCCGTCCACCGCCAGACCTCGGACAGGAGGATCAGGTACAGGGGCGTCGCGTCGACGGTGCCGTAGTAGCGCTCGTGCCAGCGCATCGCCGCCTTCCCGTGGCGCACCTCGTGGACGATCTTGCCGGGCTCGGCGTCGATCGACGGGTCGTCCTCGTGCGCCTGCATCTCCGCCAGCACCTCGAGCGCCGTACGCGCGAGCTCGGGACCGAACAGCAGCGTCTGGAGACACGTGATGATCGTGTCGCGCCCGAACACGCTCATGAACCAGGGGACGCCCGCGCCGGGCAGTTTGCCGATACCCGAGTTGTTCGAGCGCATCCGCAACGACGCGAGGTCGGCGACCGACTGCCCGAACGCGTGCGCGAGAACGTCCCACGACGCCCGCAACTGCGGCACGCGGAGCTGCCAAGCGGACAGCGAATCCCGCACCCGCCCGACCTCTTCGCCGAACCGTCGCTCCGCGAAGCGCGGCGCCACCTGCTCGCCGTCCGGCAGCGGGAAGACGTCGATGTGGACGTCCCACCGCTCGCGCGGCTCGAGCGCAAGCCGATAGCGCATGGTCGAGTCCGTTGCCTCACCCGGCCTGGAGAAGATGATCTGCGTCTTCAGTGACAGGTCGCCGTTGTCCGAGACGAGGAACTGGTTCCGCGCGGCGTCGAACTCTCCGTGGCGCACGTCGGGGAGCGGCGGCGCGCGGAGCGGGTCGCCGAGTGCGAAGTCGTGGTCCTTGACTGCGAAGATGTCGGCGAAGTCCGACCCGAGCTCGATCTGCAACTCGAACTCGACCGGTTCCATGCTCTCGTTGACGACGGCGATCGCGTCCTGCATCCCGTCGCCGACGAACCGCTCGCGCCGGATCGACAGAGCGTCCTGCTCCAGCCCCTCGGACAGCGGGTTCCGCATGAAGAAGGCCGCGGAGAAGTACTCGATCCGGTCGGACGAGAGCAGCAGCGGCCGCCGACCGTTCACCGTGAGCTTGAGCGTCGAGAGGAAGCGCGTGTCCTCCGCGTACAGGCCTTCGACGTCGCGGCCGAGATCGCCGAGCTCGTCGCAGATGCAGAAGGTCGCGCCTTCGAGGATGCGGAGGCGGTCGGGCATCAGTTGCGGAGGATGCGGCCGCCGGAGGACTGCGCGAGCGCCTTCACGACGAGCTCGTCGACGTTCACGTGCGGCGGGCGCGTGACCGCGAAGAGCACGCACTCGGCGATGTCCTGCGGCACCATCGCCTCGACTCCCTCGTACACCGCACGCGCTTGCTCGTCGTCGCCGCGAAAACGAACGCGCGAGAAGTTCGTCTCGACGAGCCCGGGGTCGACGGTCGTGATCCGGATCGGACGCCCGAGCAGATCCTCTCGCAGTGCGTACGTGAACCCGCGGACCGCGAACTTCGAGGTGACGTAGAGAGAGCCGTTCGGATACGCCTGCCGTCCGGCGACGGAACCGATGTTGACGATGTGCCCGCCGTCGCGCAGATGCGGCAGGCACAGGCGCGTGAGCCGGATCAGCCCGTTCACGTTCGTCTCGAGCACGGTGCGCTCGTCGTCTTCGTTGCTCTGATCGAACGGCTCGCGGCCGAGCGCGAGGCCGGCGCCGTTGACGAGGATGTCCACGCCGTCCGCTGCCGCCGAGGCGACGAAGCGCTCGCAGCTGTCCACGTCCGTCACGTCGAGCTCACGCGCCTCAATGGGAGCCTCGATCAGGTGGGGACGGCGTGCGCCGCCGAGGACGCGCGCGCCCGCTCCGGCAAGGGTTTGCGCGGTCGCGGCGCCGATACCGCTGGATGCGCCCGTGACGATTGCGATCTTGCCGTCGAGGGCGGCCACCGCGCGGACTCTAACCCCGCACCATGGGGAGCTCGTCCCGTAGCAGTCCAGGGGGCGCATGCTCGACCTGAAGCGTCGAGTGGGCAAGCCCGAACCGGTCGACGAGCAGCCGCTCGAGCCGTGCGCGCGCGGCATGGCAGTCGGCGCGATGTGCGACGAGCACATGGGCGGAAACGGCGGGGAACCCGCTCGTGACCGTCCAGACGTGGAGATCGTGGACGCTGACGACATCCGGCTCGGCCGCGAGCGCGCGCTCGACGCCTGCCGGGTCGATGTCGCCGGAGGTCTCCATGAAGATTTCCGTGGACTCGCGCAGCAGCCGCCAGCTCGACGTCAGCATCAACGCGGCGACGACGAGGCTCGCAACCGGGTCGAAGCGGTTCCAGCCGGTCACGAGCACGAGCGCTCCTGCGACGGCCGCGGCGGCGAACGCCGCAACGTCGGTGAGCAGGTGCACGAAGGCGCCGCGGACGTTGAGGCTGTCTCGACTCGCACGCCCGAGGATCAGCGTTCCTGCAATCGCCGCCAGCGCTCCGCAGATCGCGACCACGACGACGATGCCGCCCCGGACGTCGTGCGGCGCGATCAGCCGACGGATCGCCGCGTACGTGACCCACGCAGCGACGAGCGCGAGCGCGATGCCGTTCGCCTGCGCCGAGAGGATCTCGAGCCGCGAGTAGCCGAACGTCCAGCGGCCGCCCGCCGGTCGGACTGCCATTCGCGCCGCGATGACGGCGAAGACCAGCGCGGCGGCGTCGGTGACCATGTGCCCGGCGTCCGCCAGCAAGGCGAGCGAGTTCGCGACGATGCCGGCTGCGATCTCCGCGCCCATGACCACGAGGACGATCGCGAGTGCCGCGAGCAGGACACGCCGGTCGCCTTCGAGGCGCGCGTGGTGGTGGCCGTGGTGGCGGGTCGCACCCACCTCACCAGTATGAGTCAGCGGCCGAACGAGGGGCGACGGCGGTCGAACCATTCGGGGAAGAGGCTGCTGACCGTCCCGCAGTGCGGGCAGCGCGGCAGCTCCCAGCGGCCTCGATGCACGTACACCTTGCTACAGCCGACGCAAAGAAACGTGAAGTTGCCCGCCATACACGAGTAGACCCGTGCGGGTCCGAGAACTTGCGCTCGTCGTCGAGCGCGGGTGCGTGCGCGTGACGTTCGCGACGATGCGGAGCCCGTCGGTCGTTCCTGCCGCAGGAGGTCACGACTCGCCTCTCGCAAGGACATGGCCGGAACAGCCATTAGGCGCGCGGGTACGCGCGGGTACGTTCGATGCGGGCCGGGTGAGGTGGGAAGCGCCTGGTGTTCGGCTCATCCCCGGCCCGGAGTTTTGGTCGCGCCTGCCGGGGAAGCTCCCCCGAAGGACGACGCAGCCAAGGGGGTGACGAAAAGGTATGTCGGATAAGACCGACCGTGCTTCGGGCGCGATGAAGGAGACCGCCGGCAAGGTGAAGGGGGATCCCGACCTCGAGGCCAAGGGTCGCCGCGAGCAGATCAAAGGCGACGTGAAGAAGAGCGGCAAGAAACTGAAGGACGCCGCCAAGAAGATGTAACTACGTGCGAGGCGGCCGCAGCGCCGCGCAGCGAGCCGCGCGGCCCAGCGCCGGTCCGTCTAGCCCTGGTTCCCCTCATCGAGCCGAGCCTAGAATCCGGCATCCCTCAAACGCAAAGGAGGCCAGGGTGGCTGTTGCGATGCTGCAGACAGCGGAGATGTTCACCAAGGAGATGTACGACCAGCTCAACGAGAAGATGTTCGGACACAAGGGCATACGGCCCGAGGAGGCGCCCGAAGGGCTCATCCTCCACAGCGCGGGCCAGGGCGACCGAGGTTGGTACGTCTATGACATCTGGGAGTCTCGCGAAGCGTTCCAGCGGTTCATGGATGAGAAGCTGATGCCGGCGTTCAGCGAGGTCATGGGCGACCAGCCACCGCCGCCGGAAGCCGCGCCGCAGTTCTACGACGTCCAGGTCGTCGTCATGCCGCGCCAACCGGCGACGTAACGCCCCGGGACGTTCCCGGAGATTCATCACGCGGCAAGGCTCATGCCCCGCGGGGAGGTACCACCCCCCGTGGGGTCTGGCCGAGATCGACCGACATTGGCAGACCTCAGGCCGCCTCAGCAATGCCGGAGCCATGACGACGGCTCGAGCGGCCCGCCGTTTCTGCGAGAGGCGGGGCCACGACGACCCCCCGCCCCGTTAGGCGACTACCGGCCGCCTGCGTCCCGGATTTCGAAGACGCGCCTGTCGCCTGTTGGGGCGGCGCAAGGCGCCTCCTTCGTGTCGTCCGCTCAGTGCCGGGCTGTTCTTACGTGGGCGGTGCCGGGCTCGAACCAGCGACCCCCTGCTTGTAAGGCAGGTGCTCTCCCAACTGAGCTAACCGCCCGCACCTACGAGCCTAGCCTCCGCGGACGAAGTCGTCACGCTCGGCGCCGGCCGAGCGGACTTCGTCCCGGTTATACCCCCGACGGGATTCGAACCCGTGCTGCCACCTTGAAAGGGTGGAGACCTTGACCGCTAGTCGACGGGGGCGGGCCGAACGAGAATAGCGGTCGACCGGGTTCCGAACGCGCGAGCAGCCCGGGTCGTCGCGTTGCGCATCCTCGGGAATGTCACGCCGGCCGCGGCGGCCGGCGTGACCACATACATCCCGCGTGCCTCAGAACCGGCTCAGGATGTCCTGCGGGTCGACCCCGACCTGCTGGAGGATGTTCCCGTGCTCCTCGTGGTCGACCTGATCCGGGAGCTGTTGCTCGGCCTGCTGCGCCTTGTCGTGGTCGCCACGCTCGCGGAGCATCTGGATGATCTGCTGCTTGTCGATCTGCATCGTTCCCCCTCCTCGGTTGCGATTTAGTCGTACGGCTTCGTTCGATGTTCCGTCCCGGCTTTGGTCGAGCCGCGGCTGACCGCATACGCGGCAACGAGCGCCGTCGTGATCCCCCAGAACAGCGGCGCGTCGACGGAGTCGCTGACGAGGGTCGTTATCCCGAGGCCGACGAGTGCGGCGACCAGGAGCAGGAACTCGCTCGTGAGGAAGAACGGCTTCGTCTCGATCAGCGGACGTGCGCGCGCAAGCGACGACGTATTCGACTGCGGACGTTCGACGCGGTCGTCCGGGACGTCGTCGGTTTCGAAGCGCACGTGCTCGCGCCGAAGCTCCTCCTCGACCGTTTCCCACTCCGTGACGACCTCCTTGCGGACGATCATCCGTTCGCGGAGAACCGTCTCGCGCGTCACCACCAGGCGTTCCTCGTACAACGGGATCGAGACCGACCCGTCGGGCAGCGTCTCGATCTGCCCTGAGTCGTCGTCGCGCACGGGGACACGCTCATGTGCAACCTCCTCCACGCCGCGCGGGTAACGCTCGCGCACACGTTCCGTCTCGACTTCGCGGCGGACACGCGCGTACCCGACGCCTTCCCACCGCTTGTCCACGCGCGCCTGCTCCTCGTGGAGGATCAGCGTCGGCTCGTCGTCGGAACGGGGGCGGCGGTCGCCGCCCCCGTTCTCACCCCGTCCGTTCACCTGCGGTCGTCGACGTCGCCTTCGACTTCGACGCGCTCCTTGCGCAGCTCGTCCTGCACCGTCTCGGTCTCGCTCTGAACGTCCTTCTGCAGACCGATCCGCTCCTTCGCGACGGCCTGCTTCTGGACGACGGCCTTCTCCTCGTGCAACGGCACGTCGATCTGCTCGTCGGTGAAGTCGTGCTGGCTGACCGGCTGGTCGATCGGCTCGCGCGTGACACGCGCGACCTCGTGCCGCAACTCGACGTCGAGCGCGACCGGCTCGGCCTCGACCCACTTGCGCAGCCGCGCGGTGCCGGAATCGACCGACCGCTTGCCAACCTGCATCTCCTCTTCGGACCGCGTTACAGCCTGGCCCTCGTCACGCACGGCCTCCTGCGACCGGCCACCGCTCGGGCCGCCCTCGGTCAGGCCGGTGTCGGAGTGCTCTTCCGAGTACCCGAGCCCGTAGAAGGACGCGAGCTCGGCCTCCGTCTGCTGCGAGACCTCGTCGCCGTCGACGTCGGGACTGTCCTTCACCTGGTCCTTCGAGTACGCGAGCATCAGGCCGTCGTCGCTGACCTGCGCGCCCTTGACCGGCACGAGCACGCGCTTCGTCCCGAAGAATCCCGTGCCGATACCGATCCATTCCGGCACGCGGGTCTGCTGGTCGTAGTAGATCTCCTCGACCTTGCCGATCTTTTCGCCGGCGATGTCGTGGACCGGTGCTCCGCGCATCTCGTCGAGGCGCACGCGGTTCATCTCCTGCTGCTGCATGGCGGCTTTCCTTTCCTCGGAGTTGAGTTGTCTACGGCCTTGCGGTCGCACCCGTTGCGGGGCGCGCGTTCTGCTGCTGCTGGAGGCCGTCCTTCTTGTCCTGCACCTGCGTCTGTGCGCGCGAGACGCCCTGGTCGAGGTCGCGGCGATACTGGTCCCGGTTCTCCTGGCCCTTCGCGTATGCGCCTTCGAGCATCTGACGCGCGACGTCACGGCCGCCTAGCCCGAACGCAAGCGCCGACCCGAGCGCGATGGCGCCGAGTAGCAGCGTGTAGGTCGTGACGACGATGTCGTGGGCGATCTTCAGCTGCTCGAGAATCATGAACATCGCGATCGTCAGCACCAGCACCGGCACTGCGGTTGCGACGATCTTGCCGAACGCCGTGTCGCCCATCGTGCGTTGGACGAGGGCGACGACGCCGCCGGCGATGGCGCTGGCGACGAGGAAGATCAACACCGCAGCGAGCACGTTCGGCAGGTAGGCCCAGATCGCGCCCACGAACGCCGTCAGCGCGGCGACGCCGAGCACCGACGCCGCGAGCGAGATCGCGCCGAGGAGGACCGCCCAGAACACGATTCGCCCCACGAGCCACGAAGGCGCAGGCAGCATCCGCTGCAGGAAGTTCCCGCCGGTGCCGGTGTGCAGAGCGCGGTCGAGGCCGGCGCGATGCGTCGCCCGCCACGCAAGCTTCCCGAGCAGGCGCGCGATGATCCAGCCGATCAATAGGACGGCGATGAAGCCGAGCACGTGCGGCAGCCAGCCGAAGAACACGGAAAACCCGTGGTCGATGCTGTCTCTGAGGCTCAAGACGACCATTCGTTCCACTCCTTCCCCCCAGCCGCAGACGCGGCTGTCATTCGCAAGAACATGGACAAGAACGAGTCGTGTCCCCCTTTTGTCCAAGACCAAACTTCGCGGTGCGGAGGCCCTGGGACAGGGCCGGGAGGTCTTCCATCGGCCGGAATCGCGGCTACTCTCAAGCGCGATTCAGCCGTGCCGATAGGGGATCTGGGTCGTCCGTTCTCGAAAGGGGTTGTGCATCTTGCGGTTCATCAAAGTTCTTGCGTGCGTGGCCGTCCTCGCAGGCGTCTTCACATCGGCGGCGTTCGCCGGCGGCTACACGGACGCGTCTTACGCCACTCCCGTGGGGAAGGTCGGAGTGCCTTACTCACACACGATCGCGTGGAAGCCGGGTACCGGCTGCCCGCCGTACGGCTATCACCTCGATCCCGGAAACGAAATGCCGCCCGGACTCTCGCTGAACTCGTCGAGCGGCGTCATCAGCGGCACGCCGACGAAGGACGGGACGTACACGTTCTACGTCTCGCAGGTCGACCAGTGCGGCGTCGAGGGCCAGGGGAATTCGCCGTTTCGCATCACGATTGAGGGAGGCGCGCCTCCGGTGCCGCCGCTCGTTGTGACGTCGTCGTCGGCTCCGGCCGCCGAGGTCAGCCTCTCGTACTCGACGACGCTTGGATCTTCGGGCGGCAAGGAGAACGGCAAAACGTGGTCGGTCTCGGGCGGATCGCTTCCGCCGGGACTGACGCTCGCGTCCACAGGCCAGATCTCCGGTACGCCGTCGACCGCGGGCTCGTACTCCTTCAGCGTCAGCGTGAGCGACGGGTCGACAACAGCGTCGCGGACCCTCTCGATCAACGTCATCCCCGGCATCAGCGTCAACAGCTCGGCGGCCCTGCCGGCCGCGGAGGTTCGGACGTCGTACACCGCGGCGTTGCCGACCCTGCTCGGGACGACGGGAGGCGTTGCCCCCTACCGCTACACGGCGGTCAGCGGCTTCCCGTTCGG
>JBJMJS010000101.1:0-16227 GCA_045806225.1 Gaiellaceae bacterium | reverse complement strand
TTCGCGTGCCCGGAGCACGGCGTCTCGCTGCCGGAGCTGCAGCCGCGCATCTTCTCCTTCAACTCACCGCACGGGGCCTGCCCGCGCTGCACGGGCCTGGGGCACCAGCAGGAGATCGACCCCGACCTGCTCGTCCCCGACCCGACGCTCTCGATCGGCGAAGGCGCCCTCGTTCCGTGGGCGCTCGGCAATTCCGGCTTCTACGAGTCCGTGATCCAGGCGATCGCCGACCGGTACGAGATCGACCTCGAGGAGCCGTGGCAGAACCTGTCCGAGCAGCACCAGAACCTGTTCCTCTACGGCACAGACGGCGAGCGGATCTATGTCTCCTACCGCAACCGGATGGGCCGCCGGCGCGCGTACACGATGGCCTTCGAGGGGCTTGTCCCGAGCCTCGAGCGCCGCTATCGCGACACCGACTCGAGTCAGCAGCGGGAGCGAATCGAGGAGTACATGAGCTTCAGGCCGTGCCCGGTCTGCCACGGAGCGCGGCTGAAGCCCGAAGTGCTCGCCGTCACGGTCGGCGGCAAGAACATCCACGAGTTCACTCGGATGTCCGTCACCCGGGCGCTCGAGTTCCTGGACGGGCTCGAGCTCAACGACACCGACGAGCTGATCGGGTCCCGCGTGATCAAGGAGATCAAGGAGCGGCTGACCTTCCTCGACAACGTCGGCGTCGGCTACCTCGACCTCGACCGGACCGCGGCGACGCTGTCGGGCGGCGAGGCGCAGCGGCTCCGGCTGGCGACTCAGATCGGCAGCCAGCTCGTCGGCGTCCTCTACATCCTCGACGAGCCCTCGATCGGTCTCCACCAGCGCGACAACGGGAAGCTGATCGCGACCCTCGAGCGGCTGCGCGACCTCGGCAACACGGTCCTCGTCGTCGAGCACGACGAGCAGATGATGCGCGCGGCGGACTGGCTCGTCGACATGGGGCCCGGGGCGGGCGAGCACGGCGGGCACGTCGTCGCCGAGGGGCCGGCTTCGAAGGTGCAGCGCAACAAGAAGTCCGTGACCGGGCAATTCCTCTCGCGAGAGCGCACGATCCCGGTGCCCGAGCGCCGCGACGAGGATCTCGGCTCGTTCTGGGTGCGCGGCGCCTCGATGCACAACCTCAAGGACATCGACGTCGAGTTCCCGGTCGGAAAGTTCGTCTGCGTGACCGGCGTCTCCGGCTCGGGGAAGTCGACGCTCGTGAACGAGATCGTCTACAAGGCGCTCGCCAACCGGCTGCACCGGATGCGGATCAAGCCCGGCGACCACGTCTCGGTCGAGGGGATCGACTGCTTCGACAAGGTGATCGACATCGACCAGTCGCCGATCGGCCGCACGCCGCGGTCGAACCCGGCCACCTACACGAAGCTGTTCGACCACATCCGTGAGCTGTACTCGCTGACGCCCGAGGCGAAGGTGCGCGGCTACAAGCCCGGCCGCTTCTCGTTCAACGTCCGCGGCGGGCGCTGCGAAACCTGCAAGGGCGACGGCCAGATCAAGATCGAGATGCACTTCCTGCCGGACGTCTATGTCCCTTGCGAGACCTGCAAGGGAGCGCGCTACAACCGCGAGACGCTCGAGGTGCGTTTCAAGGGGAAGTCGATCTCGGACGTGCTCGAGATGTCCGTCGAGGAAGCGCTGAAGTTCTTCGCGAAGATCCCGAAGCTGCGGCGCCGACTCCAGACGCTCCACGATGTCGGCCTCGACTACATCAAGCTGGGTCAGCCGGCGACGACGCTGTCCGGCGGCGAAGCGCAGCGCGTGAAGCTCTCGGCCGAGTTGTCGAAGATCGCAACGGGGCGGACGCTCTACATCCTCGACGAGCCCACGACGGGCCTGCACTTCGCCGACATCGAGAAGCTGCTGGAGGTGCTCCAGCGGCTCGTCGACGCCGGGAATACGGTGCTCGTGATCGAGCACAACCTCGACGTGATCAAGCAGGCCGACTGGATCGTCGACCTCGGTCCCGAGGGTGGCGAGGCCGGCGGAGAGATCATCGCGGTCGGAACGCCGGAGGACATCGCGGAGGTGGACGACTCGTACACGGGCCAGTTCCTGCGGCACGTCCTTCCGAAGGCGGCGGTCGCAGCCGCGTAGCGACTCCCTCGCGCGGGGGACGCGCGCGCTCGGCGCGCGGCCGACAACTCAGGCGATGCGCCGCGTCGCTCTTTCGCTTGCCGTGCCGGTCGCGGTCCTCGGCCTCTCGGGCTGCATCGGCCCGGACGGTCGCAAGGCCGAGATGCTTCTCCAGCAGGCGCAGCAGGCACAGGCCGCCGTCACGTCCGAGCGGTTCGTGATGCGCTTCGACATCGACGTGCAAGGCCACCAGGTGTCGATGGCGATGGACGGCGGCGCGTACCTGAAGGGGCCGCACCGCGGCGACTTCTACGCCACCATGACCGGCTCCGGCGTCCCGCAGCTGCAGAACCTGACGACGACTCTCGTCAAGCGCGGCGCGGTCGCCGCGATCCGTGCGAACGGCCAGACGCGGCGCGTCGCCGTCCCGACCGCGGAGCAGCAGTTCGGGTCGCCCGTACAGATGCTCGACCTCGAGCGCTACGTCACGTCGGTGTCCGTCGACAGCAGCGTCTACGACGGCCGCCCCGCAGACAGGATCGTCGGCAAGCTCGACACCCAGGCCCTCCTCGGCAGCGCGGGTCTCGCGAGCAAGGTCCTCGAGCAATCCGGTGCGCACTTCGGCGACATCCGCGCGGTCCTCTACGTCCCGCGCGACACGCACCGCGCCGAGGTGATGTTCGCCGACCTCGACATCAAGGCGGACGGGCAGACGGCGCACATGCACGTGTCGCTTGCGACCCGCGACGTCGACAAGCCGCTCGAGATCCCGCAGCTCTAGACGCGCCAACTACGCTGCGCTCGTGGCGACGGAAGCGCAGCCGCATTCACGTGAGCGGGCGTGGCTGCTTCGCGCGCTCCTCGTGCTCCAGAGCCCGCGCCCCGTGTTCGCCGCGCTGCGCGACGATTCCGACGAGGACCTGCAGGCACGCCAGGAGCCGGTGCTTGCGCTCGTCTGGCTTTCGGGGATGGCCGCCGTGCTCGCTTCGCCGGCGATGAACAACCTGCTGGACGATCCCGCGCGCGACGCGATCGTCGTCGCGATCATCGTCTTCTTCGCCGGCGGCCTCTACGGGCTCGTCGCGTACTTCCTCCTCGGCGGCATCCTCCATTTGGCGACACGCGCCTTCGGGTCGCAGGGAACGTTCCGGCGCGCGCGCCATCTCCTCGCCTTCGCGGTCGCGCCGCTCGCGCTCGCGCTCGTCAGCTTCTGGCCGATCCGGATCGCAGTCGAAGGGCGGGCACTGTTCGAGTTCGGTGGCCGCGACGCCGGTCACCACGTGTTCGCGAACGTCTTCTACGTCTTCGTTGCGTGGACCGTTCTGCTCGTCCTCATCGGCGTGCGGACGATCCACGGCTGGAGCTGGGCGCGCTCGCTCGTCGCCGTGGCCGTCGCGACGGGCGCCGCGACGCTAGTCGTCGCCGGAACCGCGCTCCTGTAGCTGCGCCTCGAAGAGCTCGAGTTCGTCCTCCGGAATCGAGTACGTGTGCTCCGGCTGCGGGAACGCGCCGCTGCGAACGTCGTCGGCGTACCGCCGCAACGCGTCGCGGATCTCTGGCCCCAGGTTCGCGTACCGCTTGACGAATCGCGGCGACGTTCGCTCTTCGAGGCCGAGGAGGTCGTGGTAGACGAGCACCTGGCCGTCGCACCCGGCACCGGCGCCGATGCCGATCGTGGGGATCGTCAACGTCTCGGTGATGTGCGACGCGACCGCGGCCGGAACCGCTTCGAGCACCAGCGCAAAACATCCCGCTGCTTCGAGCGCCTGTGCGTCGGCGAGAAGCTGCTGCGCCTTCGTCGCGGTTCGCCCCTGCGCCTTGAACCCGCCGAGCATCGTCGCCGACTGCGGCGTGAGGCCGATGTGCCCCATGACGGGAATTCCGGCGCCGACGATCCCGCGCACGCGTGAGAGCGACGGGCCGGCGCCCTCGAGCTTGACGACGTCCGCGCCGCCCTCCTTTACGAACCGGATGGCGTTGCGGACGGCGTCCTCGTCGGACACCTGATACGTCCCGAACGGCATGTCGCCGACGACGATCGGCCGCTCGGCCGACCGCGCCACCGTCCTCGTCATGAACAGCATCTCCTCGATCGATACCGGGACGGTCGACTCATGACCGAGCACGACCATCGCGGCGGTGTCGCCGACGAGGATGATGTCGATCCCCGCGGCGTCGGCGAACCGCGCGCCGGGCGCGTCGTAGGCGGTCACCATCACGATCTTCTCGCCGCGCCGCTTCAGCTCGGCGAGCTCGGTCAGTGCAAGCTTCATCGCAGCTCTCCTTCGATGATGACGTTGTCGATCAGCCGGGTGGCACCGATACGCGCCGCCGCCGCGAGCACCTTCGCGCTCTCGAGATCGACGATCTCCACGTAGTCGGGCGCGAGCCCGTTCAGCTCCGCGCGCACCGCGGCGATCGGATCGGCGGCCCCGCGTGCGCGTCCGAGCGCGCGCGGGAGCGCGAGCGCACGGGCGCGCTCTTCGGGCGACAGATACACGTTGCGCGACGACAGGGCGAGGCCATCGCGGTCGCGGATAGTGGGGGCGACGCGGAGGCGCAGCGCCAGGTCGAGGTCCCGCACCATCTGCTCCAGCACGGCGACCTGCTGTGCGTCCTTCTGGCCGAAGTACGCGACGTCCGGTTGGACGAGGTTGAACAGTTTCAGACAGATCGTCGCGACACCGCGGAAGTGGCCGGGGCGTGCGGCACCCTCGGCGCCGAGGTCCCCGACCTCGACCCAGGTCGCGAACCCGGGCGGGTAGAGCTCGTCGGCCGCCGGCGCAAACAGGATGTCGATGCCCTCCTCTTGCGCGATCGCGAGATCGCGTGCCTCGTCCCGCGGGTACCGGTCGAGGTCTGCGTGGTCTCCGAACTGCGCGGGGTTCACGAACAACGACACGACCACCGCGTCGCACTCCGCACGGGCAGTCCTGAAGAGCGACAGGTGACCGTCGTGGAACGCGCCCATCGTCGGCACGAGACCGACGCTCTGCCGTCGCTCGACGTTCGCCCGCGCCCGCCGCAGCTCGGCAATCGTCCGCGTGAGCTTCATCGCGCGGTTGCCTCCGCGAGCACGTCGTACAACGGCTCGAGCTCGGGCGCAGCCGAACGGATCGCGCGTCGATGGGCGTCGACCGTCTCCCAGTCGCCGCGCTCGATCGGACCCGTCAACTCGAAATCGTTGTCGATCGTCCGTCGCATCAACGGCACAAGCCCGGCCGGCGGCGCACCCGCTGCCCCGAACAACTCGGCTGCGACGCGATGGAGCGTCACGAGGTAGTTCGACGCCACGGCCGCGCCGGCGTGGTAGAGCGGTCGCGCCTCGTCCGCGAGCATGAACGGCTCGAGCCCGAGCGTTCGTGCGAGCCACCACCCGCGCTCGCGCCCGTCGTCGCCCTCGGCGGTGACGGCGGCGTACGCGCCGTCGAGTTGCTCCGGGCCGCGCGCGCGTGTGAACGTCTGCAGCGGATGGACCGAGAACCGACGGACATGCGGGTCGAGCGCGCGAAGCGGTGTCGCGCCGGAGACGTGCGCGAGCCACGGGCCTGGCTCGATCGTCGCTGCGACACCCGGGATCGCCGCGTCCGGAACGCAGAGCAGCACGAGATCCGCGTCCTCGCGCAGCGCCACGCCGCGCTCGGCAAGGCGGGCGGAGAGTGCCGAGCCGACGCGGCCGGACCCGATGACATTGATGCTGTCGAACATCGTCGCTCCAGTTCCGTAGCGGATACCGGGCGCAGAGATCGTAGCTAGGGAACGCTCGTCGTCGTCGTCGTCGCCGCCGCCGTTGTTGTCGTCGTCGCGGTCGGCGGCGGCGCAGGCGCGCCCGGAACGTTGCTGCAGTCGACGGTGCGTGCGCGCGCCTGGGCGACCAGTGCCTTGAAGGTGGCGTACGACGGCTTGCGTGTCCGGTCGCGCCACAAGAGCCCCGACTGCCACCCGCCGAGGCGGTCCTCGTCGACGAGCTCGAAATTCAGAAATCCCGTCACGGCCGGCTGGCAGTACGCGAGCAGGATCGCATCCCGCAGTTGCGTCGCCTGGTCGACGACCGGCGCGCCGTCCGGCGCCGCCGGCGCGACCGCGGGTATGGCATGCGGGTCGTTCTCGCGGCCGCGGTAGAACCGGCGCTTGCTCGGATCGGGGACCGTCTGGAAGCCCGTCTCCAGGTACCAGAGCCCGACCCACTTCGTCCCCGGCACCGGCTGGCCCGTCGCGTCGAACGCCTTCTGGAGCACCGCCATCAGCTTGTCGTAGTCGCCCTCTGCGATCGTGTCCGTCGTGTCGTGCCTGGTCGAGGGCGATTCGGCCGCGTTCTCGGGATACGGGTTGTGGCCGAACGTGTCGAACAGGGGGAGGTCGCGGCCGCTTGCGCGGTAGGCGTCCCCGAGGGCGGAGATGAACGCGGCGGGATCGTGGTGCGGTGCCGTCGAGCTGATCACGTTCATCCGCCCCGGATAGCGGTGCAGGACGTCCCAGCAGCGCGCGAGCAGTTGCTCGTAGGCCGCGGCGCCTGCGCCTGTCGGCCAGTACGCCGGCGAGTTCGCCTCGTTCCAGATCTGCACGTCCTGGATCAGTGGCATCCGTTTCGTCACCTTCCGCAGGAACGAGCAGTACTGCTCCTGGGCGAGCGGGGTCACCGGCGCGTAGCGCGCGGTGTTGTAGACGGACAGGACTATCCGCTGGTTCAGCCTGATCATCCGCGCGATTCGCGCCAGGTAGATCTGCTGCAGGCCCTTCGGCGCCGTCTCCCCCGGGCGCCAGGGCAGCGTGACCCGGACTGCCATCAGCCGCAGGTCGCGGTAGAAGGCAACGATCCCGTCCGGCCGCGCCATCCACTTGGCCGAGTCGTCCGTGACGCCGACGATGATCTTCAGATGGTTCGGCTCGCCGGCCGGAGCTGACGCGCCGGCGATCGCAGAGGCGGCGAGCGCCGCCAGGGAGATGCGGAGGGCGCGGGACAGGCGCCTCATGAAATACCAAGAACGGGGGAATTACCAGGGCGAATTCGCTGGTACCCTGGCGTGCCTCGTGGGTCGTCGCCTCGTGTTCCTGCTCGTCGCTGTCGCAGCCGTCTGGGCGCCGGGGACTGCACGTGCGGCTGTGCCGCTCGCGCATTGCGGGCAAACGGTCGGCCTCGAGTGCGCCACCGTGACGGTCCCGCTCGATCGGAGCGGCGCGACGCCGGGCACGATCGGGCTCCACGTCGAGATGCTGCCGTCGACCGGGCGCAACGCGCGCGGCGTGATGTTCCTGATCGCCGGGGGCCCGGGGCAGGGCTCCGCAGGGTCGTTCGGGCTCACGACCCCTGACGCCGCCGCGCAGATGCAGCAGACGTTTCCGGGCTACACGCTCGTCGCGTTCGACAACCGCGGCACCGGCCAGTCCGGCTTGATCAACTGCCCGACGCTCCAGTCGAAGCTCGAGGGGACGGCGGAGGATTTCGCCGCCGTTGCAGCCGGGTGCGCGTCTTCGATCGGTCCAACACGGCAGTTCTACGCGACACGCGACCACGCGGAAGACATCGAGTCGGTGCGAACGGCGCTCGACCTCGGACGCATCGGTCTCTACGGCGTGTCGTACGGGACAAAGCTCGCGCTCGCGTACGCGCTCGCGCATCCGGGCGGCGTCGACCGCATGATTCTCGACTCGACCGTGCCGACGACGCTCCCGGACGCGTTCGACGCGAACGTCCTGCGCCAGATGCCGGGGACGCTGCGCGCGTTCTGCGCCGGCGGCCTCTGCCGCAGAGCGACGCGCGACTTCGCCGGCGACGTGGCGCGCCTCGCGAACAAGCTCGAAGCGAAACCGGCGCGCGGCGTCGTGATCGCGCCGGGCGGCGGTCGCAAGACGACTCGCATGAACGGCGAGGACCTGGTGGGGCTCGTCGTCGACTCCGATCTCAGCCCCGGGCTCGCGGTCGAGCTGCCGGCTGCGGTGCACGCGGCGCTCGGCGGGCAGACGCGGCCGTTGCTCCGTCTCCTCGACCTCGACCGAAGGCTGTCCGAGCTGACGGCGGAGGACCTCAGCATCGGCCTGAATGCTGCGACGAACTGTGCCGACGGCCGCTTCCCCTGGTCGCCGGACACGCCCGTCTCGTCACGCCGCGCCGCGATCGACGCGGCGATCGCCGCGCTTCCGTCCGGGAGCTTCGGCCCCTTCGGCAAGTGGGCGGCCCGGCTCGGCACGGCATTCTTCTGTGAGCAATGGCCGTCGCCCTCGGGGAGGACGCCACTCGGGAACGGGCCGCTCCCGAACGTCCCGGTCCTCGTCTTGAGCGGCGGTTACGACCTGCGCACGCCGACCGAGAGCGGCGCCGCCGTGGCTCAGCTCTTCCCCCAGGGAAAGCTCGTCGTCGTTCCCGGTGTCGGCCACAGCGTCCTCGGCGCTGACATCACGGGCTGTGCGCAGAACGCGGTTCAGCAGTGGCTCGCCGGCGGCGCGGTCCGGGCCGCGTGCCCCCGTGTCCCGCCGTTCGTCAAGGTGCTCGGCGCCTTCCCGAAGCCGCGCGTCGCGCGCGCGGCTGCGACGACCGCGTCGGTTGCCGGAAAGGCGTTGCGCGAGTCCGAGGCGAGCTGGATCCAGTCGCTCTTCGCGTTCTCGGGCGAGCCGCTCAACCCCGCCGGCGTCTACGGCGGCAAGCTGTCGCTCGGGAAGAACCTCACGTTCACGCTCGCGCGCTACAGCGACACGCCGGGCGTCGCGATCACGGGCAAGGTCTCGGCGGTCCCCGGCGGCCTGCCGCTCAAGTTCGCCGGGACGATCCGCGTCACCGGAGCCTCGGCCAGCGCCGGGACGCTGCGGATCACCGGGAACCGGCTCGTCGGGACGCTCGGCGGCCGCAAGGTCTCCGTCCCCTTCTAGCCGGGGTCTCGAGTCGCGTTTGCGGCGCGTCCGGGGCCGGGCCTAAACTCCCCGGGCGATGCCGATCTACGAGTTCGTCTGCATGACCTGCGAGGCGCACTTCGAAGAGCTCGTGCGCGGGGACGCGGAGGTGGCGTGCCCCGAGTGCGGCGCGACGAAGGTGGCGAAGCAGCTGTCGACGTTCGCGATGATGGGCACCGCCGGGCAGACCGGCGCATTCGGTGGCGGCGGCTGTTGCGGCGGGAGTTGTGGCTGCGGCCACTGACCTTCTGACCTATCGCGACGAGGTCGCCTCGTGCACGCGATGCCCGCTCGCGCAAGGGCGGACGCAGGTCGTCTTCGGCTCGGGCGACCCGAGCGCCGACCTGATGTTCGTCGGCGAGGCCCCGGGCTTCCACGAGGACAAGCAGGGCGTCCCGTTCGTCGGCGCGGCCGGCAAGCTGCTCGATCAGCTCCTGGCAACGATCGGGCTGACGCGCGCCGACGTCTACGTCGCGAACGTCCTCAAATGCCGTCCACCCGGCAACCGTGATCCGCAGCCCGAGGAGATCGAGGCGTGCGAAGCCCACCTGTGGCACCAGATCGAGCTGATCCGCCCGCGCGTCGTCGCGACGCTCGGCAACTTCGCCACGAAACTGCTCTCGGGCAAGCCGACGGGAATCACGCGGGTCCACGGGCAGGAACAGGAGACGACGCTCGGCGGCCGCCGCGTTCTCCTCTACCCGATCTACCACCCGGCGGCCGCGCTCTACACGCCTCGCATGCTCGAGGTGCTGCAGTCCGACTTCCACCGCATCCCCGACCTGCTCGGGCGGGAGGTCGAACCGCCGCCGCGCCCGCTCGTCGCGCAGGTCTCCGCCGAGCCCGCCGTCCAGCTCGGCTTGTTCTAGAAGGCCTAGTACCGCACGGCGTCGCTCGCGCCGGCGATGTAGCACGGCGCCGCGGCGCGCCCCGGGAGAACTGCGCGGTACACGCCGCGCGGGATCTTCTTCGTGAACGTGCCGACGGTCTGCGCGTACTGGCCCGCCGCCGGCCGCTTGACGAGCCTCGCCCGGGCGACTGTCTGCCACCGCTGTCCATGCAGGACCTGGAGCTCCGCGGTCTTGCCCGGGAACCAGTCGTAGGCGCGGACGAGGACGCGAAGCGAGCCGCGGGTTCCGTAGAGGCTCAGCGACGGCCGGACGCCGATCGAGATCACGCGGCTGACGGCGTCATGCCAGCGCGCGCGAAGACGGAAGTTCTGCTCGCCGCCGGCGTAGCTGACCCAGCCGCCGCCCTGCCCCGTCTGCACGCGGCGCAGCGGATGCCAGGGAACAGGACCGCAGTCGTCCTGCTCGATCGTCACGGTCTCGCCGGGACGGCCGCTCGAGACAGCGCCGCGCAGCAGCAACGGCGTGTCGTCGGCAATCGTGTGATTCGCCTCGATCGTGACCCCGTCGGAGGCAGCTCCCGCCGATGCCGCGACCGCGAGCGCGAAGACCGCGGCAACTGCGAGGCTTCGTCGTCTGGTCCGCACGTGAACGATACGAACGAACGCCGCACGAATCATCCGTCGGAGACCGAAGCGATCGCGGCCGAGCTCGCACGGGAGCTGCGCGTCGGGGACGTCGTGACAGTCTCCGGCGAGCTCGGGTCGGGAAAGACGACCTTCGTCCGCGGCGCGTCCCGCGCGTTGGGGGTGCGCGACCGAGTGACGAGCCCGACCTTCACGATCGGGCACCGGTACGCGGGCGACCGCTTCGCGGTGTCACATCTCGACCTCTACCGCTTCCGTGGGCTGTCGGCGGCGGAATGGGGAGACCTCGAGCCGTACTTCGACGACGCGGTCGCGTTCGTCGAATGGCCGGAGGCCGGCGCCGGCGCGCTGCCGCCGGTGCGGGTGGCGGTGACGCTCGAGCATGCGGGGGGCGATGCGAGAATCGTGCGCATCGCCCATGCTGATCCTCGCGTTCGACACGGCGACTGACGTCGCGACCAGCGCGCTCGTCGACGACGGCGAGGTCGTCGCGGAACGCGTCTCGCACGCGGTGACACTGCTCGAGGACGTCGATGCCCTGCTGCGCCAGGCCGGCGCCCACCCCGGAGACGTCGGCGGGATCGCAGTCGGGATCGGCCCGGGGAGCTTCACGGGCGTGCGGATCGGGCTCGCGACTGCGCGCGGGCTCGCGTTCGCACTCCGGATTCCGGTCGCGGGAGTCTCGACGCTCGCCGCGCTCGCCGCCGGCGCCTCCGGAGCCGTCCCGGTCGTCGATGCGCGCCGCCGTGAGGTGTTCGTCGACGACAGCGGCTCGCCGCGTGCGGCCGCCCCTGGTGACCTGCGCGTCGAGGCCGGAGCGACCTACGTGGGGAACGGCGCGGTCCGGTACCGCGCGCACTTCGAGTCGGCCGGGGCAATCGTGCCGCCCGACGACGACGAGCGGCACCTGCCTCGCGCGCGTTTCCACGCTCTGATCGCGCGCGATTTCGGCCCTGCCGAGGCCGTGGAGCCTCTGTACGTGCGCGTCCCCGACGCTGATAGAACGCTGGCGAAGTGAACGAGGACCGCGTCGAGTTCCGGCGGCTCGAGCTCCGCGATCTGAATGCGATCGAGGTCATCGAGCGTGCGTCGTATCCCACGCCGTGGTCGCGCTCGATGTTCGCGGGGGAGCTCGGCAAGCCGTCGTCGATCTCACTGGGCGCGTTCGACGGCGACACGAACCAGCTGCTCGGTTACCTCATCATCTCCCGGTACGTCGACGCGTGGCACGTGATGAACGTCGCGGTTGCGCCGGACCACCGACGGCGGAAGATCGCGACGATGTTGCTGGATCGGTTGTTCGAGCTGACGGCCGGCGAAGGCCACCGGGGTTACACCCTCGAGGTCCGCGTGTCGAACGAGCACGCGATTCGGCTGTACGAGCGCGCGGGGTTCAAGCCGCGCGGCATCCGTCGCGGGTACTACACGGACAACCGCGAAGACGCGCTGATCATGTGGCGCGATCCGGAGCCGGTACGCGCCGAGACGACGTGACGCGGGGAGTGATCCTCGCGATCGAGACGTCGTGTGACGAAACCGCGGCGGCAGTGGTCACGCGTGAGGGCGAGATCCGCTCGAACGTCGTGTCGTCGCAGGCGGATCTGCATGCGCGCTACGGCGGCGTCGTGCCGGAGGTTGCGTCGCGGAGGCACCTCGAGCTCGTGCTGCCGGTCGTCGAGGAGGCGCTCACGGCCGCCGGCTCATCGCTCGACGAGGTCGAGCTCGTCGGCGTGACGACCGGCCCGGGGCTGATCGGCGCGCTGCTCGTCGGGCTCGCCGCGGCGAAGGCGCTTGCGTGGTCGCGCCGGCTTCCGCTCGCCTCGGTCGACCACCTCCGCGGCCATGTCGCGTCGCTGTTCCTCGCGCCTGATCCGGTCGACCCGCCGTTTCTGTGCCTGCTCGCAAGTGGCGGCCACACGCTGCTGCTCGACGTGCAAGACCACACGACCCGCCCGCGCGTACTCGGCTCGACTCTCGACGATGCCGCCGGGGAGGCCTTCGACAAGGGCGCGCGACTGATCGGGCTCGGCTATCCCGGCGGCGCGGCGCTCGACCGTGCTGCACGCGATGGCGACGCCGCCGCGTACGACTTCCCGGTGGCGCGCGTCCCCGGTCTCGACTTCTCGTTCTCGGGCCTGAAGACGGCATTGCTCTATGCCGTGCGTGACCTGCCGCCGGAGGAGCTCGAACAGCGCCGCGCAGATCTCGCCGCCAGCTACCAGCGCGCGATCGTGCGCGCGCTCGTCGAGCGGACGCGTGCGGCGGCGGAACAGGTCGGAGCGACAAGGATCGCCGTCGTCGGCGGCGTCGCCGCGAACAGCGAGTTGCGTGGAGCACTTCCGGACGCCGCGCTCGCCCCGCTGCCGCTCTGCACCGACAACGCCGCGATGATCGCTTCGGCGGCCCGGTTCGTCGAGCCGATCTCCTATCCTCGTTATCTTGGCCTCGATGCGTACGCGTCCTCGGCGTGAGCCCGTCCACGCGCTCCCGCTGGCGGTGCTCGCGGGCGTTGTCACCCTCGTCCTGATCGCCGCGGGCGGCCGTGGCGCAGGCCCGGCGGCCGATACGAGCATCCCGAGCTGGAAGGGGCTGGCCGGCGAGCTTCGGCCACGTGTGGCCGTCGGCCAGCGGATGATCGTCGTGCTCAAGGCACCGGCGCTCGCCGACCGGTTGGGGCCTGTCGGCGGCCTCGCGACCGGCGAGCAGGAACGGCAATGGAACTCGGCCGCTCTCGCGTCGCAGAAGCTGCTGATCTCACGGCTCGGCGTCGAAGGCGTTCCCGTCCAGCCGGAGTACAGCTACACGCGCGCGATCAACGGGTTCTCCGCGGCTTTCGACGCGAACGGGCTCGCCCTGCTGGAGCGCGCGCCCGAGGTCGCCGGCGTGTACCCGGTCCGCGCGATGTACCCGGCGTCCGCGGGGTCTGTCGCGCAACCGGCGCCGACGTTCGGCCGGCCGCCGCAGGTTGGGCTGTCGTCGGAAGACGGGCGCGGCGTGACGGTCGCCGTCCTCGACACCGGCGTCGATCGCGCGCAGCCGTTCCTGCGCGGCCGGATCACGGGCGGCGTCGACATCGTCGGCGGCTCGCCGGGCGCCGACGCGGCGCACAACCCCGACGCGCCGGCGGAGCTCGAGCGGCACGGGACCGAGATGGCCGGGCTCGTCGTCGGCTCGGGCGGTCCCGGCGGCATGGCGGGGATCGCTCCCGGAGCGTCCGTCCTCCCGATCCGCGTCGCCGGCTGGCAGCGTGACGCGTCCGCGCGCTGGGCCGTGTACGCGCGGACCGATCAGCTGCTCGCAGGGCTCGAGCGCGCGGTCGACCCGAACGGGGACGGTGACGCCCACGACGCGGCGCGCATCGCGTTGATCGCGTTGTCCGAGCCGTTCGGCGGGTTCGACGACGGGCCCCTCGCGCGCGCAGCGGCAGGCGCGCTGCGCCTGGACACGCTCGTCGTCGCACCGGCCGGGAACGACGGCGCGGCCGGCCCCGCGTTCGGAAGCATCTCCGGCCCGGGCGGTGCGGCGGCGGCGCTCACGGTCGGAGCGGCTGATCTCCGGAGCGGCTTCGTGACGGCGCGCGTCGTCGTTCGGGCAGGGCTCGCGGTCGAGCTCGATCGTGTCGTCCCGCTCGCCGGCTCGTTGTCACCAGGCGCCCCGGTCGACGCGGCGGTCGCCGTGCCCCGCGACACCGTCGGACGCGAGCCCGCCGGATCCGTCCCGCTGATCGACTTCTTCGACCCGCAGGGTCGCAACCTCGTCGCCGGCCGTGCGGCGCTCGTCCCGGTCGGGTCCGACCCTGCCGGGACGTTCGAAAACGCTGCCCGCGCCGGGGCTCGCGCCGTTCTCTTCTACGGCGGCGCCGTGCCCGCCGGTGCGCTCGGCACCGGCGAGGCGGCGGAGATTCCCGCGGTCTCGATCCCCGCCGACACCGCGCGCACGCTGCTCACGCGACTGCACGGCCACGTGCCCGTGTCGGTGTCGATCGGTGCCAAGGGCGACCGGCCGAGCTCGGACGATCATCGCGTCGCGGAGTTCTCGTCGACGGGCCTCGCGTTCGACGGCCGCGTCAAGCCGGAGGTCGTCGCGCCTGGCGTCGGGCTCGGAACTGCGGAGCCCGGGACGGCGGCAGACGGGTCGGCGAGATACGGCACGGTAAACGGGACGAGCGCGGCCGCCGCGGTTGTCGCGGGCGACGCAGCGCTGCTGACCGAGGCGCGACCGGACCTCGACGCAGAGTCGCTGAAGGGACTGCTCGTCGGGTCCGCGCGCCCGTTCGCATCCGACCCGATCACCGCGCAGGGTGCCGGCCTCGTCGACGTCGGCGGTGCGGCCGCGACGGAGGTGACGGCGTCGCCGGCGTCGCTCGCGGTCGGTCGTGCGACGAGCACGAGCTGGCGGCTTGCGCAGAGGATTCAGCTCCGGAACGTTTCGTTACGGCGACTCCGTCTCGACGTTTCCGTCGACGTCGCGAACGAAGGCGCGGCCGCGGTCGACTTCACGGTGCGCCCGCAGCATTTCTTCCTCGGCCCGGGACGCACGATCAATATCCACGTGCGCGCGCACGTGACGAGCGCGATCGACGGGGACGCGCCGCTCGAAGGGAACGTCGTCGTCCAGCCGGTCGCGGGCGCCGCAATCCACGTCCCGTGGGTGCTCACCTTCGGTCCGCCGCTCGTCGCGGCACTCTCCGCGGTGCGACTTTCGTCGCATTCGTTCCGGCCGTCCGACGTGAAGCCGGCGCTCCTGAGCTTCGTGGCCGGGGCCGTTCCGAAAACCGACAGCGGACAGGACGTGCGTCCACTCGCGCTCGTCGATCTCGAGCTCTGGAGCCCGACCGGGGGGCGCATCGGCCTGCTCGCCCGGATGCGCGACGTACTGCCGGGCCGCTACTCGTACGGCGTCACCGGCCGTGACCCGACCGGACAGGTGCTCCCGAGCTCCGACTACGTGCTCAGGCTCGTCGGGTATCCGACCGCGGGCGGCAAGCCGACAGTCCGGACGGTGAAGTTCCGGATCGAGTAGGGTCCGCGCGGCAGCCGAAAAGGCCGGATTTGCTCGGAAAAGGAGCCACCGTGACGACCGTCGAAGCCCCCTCGTCCCACCTGCGCGAGAACCCGTACGAGATCGCGAAACAGCAGCTGCGGAAGGTCGCGCAGACCTTCGCGATCGACCAGAACCTGGTGAACGTCCTCCAGGAGTGCAAGAAGGCCGTCGCCGTCTCCGTGCCCGTCTCGATGGACGACGGCTCGACGAGCGTCTTCGAGGGCTTTCGCGTGACGCACAACATCGCGCGTGGGCCGTCGAAGGGCGGCATCCGCTACCACCCGGACGTCACGCTCGACGAGGTCAAAGCGCTTGCGATGTGGATGACGTGGAAGTGCGCGCTCTCCGGCATCCCGTTCGGCGGAGCGAAGGGCGGCATCGTCTGCAACCCGAAGCGGATGTCCGAGGGCGAGCTCCAGCGCATGACGCGCCGGTTCACCTCCGAGATCATCAACGAGATCGGCCCGGAGCGCGACATTCCCGCGCCCGACGTCGGCACCGACGGGCGCGTGATGGCGTGGATCTTCGACACGTATTCGATGAACAAGGGGCATTCGGTGCTCGGCGTCGTGACCGGCAAGCCGCTGACGATCGGCGGCTCGCTCGGGCGTGAGGAGGCGACCGCGCGCGGCGCGCTCTACTGCGTCCGCGAGGCGGTCCGCAAGAAGCAGATGTCGCTCGCCGGGACGCGCGTCGCCGTGCAGGGATTCGGAAACGTCGGCTCGTACCTGGCG
>JBJMJS010000100.1:0-18559 GCA_045806225.1 Gaiellaceae bacterium | reverse complement strand
GCGGAATACACGGCAGACGAGGACGGCGACGCCCTGCTCCGGCGTGCGGACGACGCGCTCTACCGCGCGAAGCGGCACGGCAAGAACCGCGTTTCCGTGGACGGACGGGCCGCCGACACCGCGTCGTCGGGCGCGGCATAGATACTTCGGATGTGCGGAGCTCTCCTAGCGCGCTCCGGCTTGTGCTGCTGGTCGCCGCCGGCATGGCCTCGGGCTACCTGTGGCGCCTGGCCTCCGAGCCGGCGCAGCCACAGACGGTCGTCGCGCAGCCGCCGCCCGCACTGCATTCGCGCACGACGGTCACCGCTGCGCCCGCCCGGCCGAGTGCGGTGGCGAAGCCTCCAGCCGCCGCGCACGCCGGCGAACCGGCGGTCGCGCGCGCGTCAGTCACGCGGGCAGTCCTGATCTCGGGCGTACGCCGCGGCCGTGTGACGACGGCTGTCGGGCGAGGCCGCCCATCGGGCAAGCCGCCGTCGGCGCCTCGCCCGACCCCGGGCCCGAGCTCTGGCCGGACGCCGCCGCCAACGCCTGCACCCACGCCTGCGCCGACGCCGAAACCCACACCGCCGCCGGTGCAGCAACCCGCGCCGAGGCCACCCGCGCCGACCCCAGCGCCGCCGCCGTCGCAGCCGGCCGAGCAGATCTCGACACCGGTGCCTCCGCCGGCGTCCCCGCCGGCCCCCGGGCCGAGCACGTCGCCGCCACCTCCGCCTCCGCCGCCGCCGGCGACCGAGTCGTCGAAGCCGGGGTGGGGCAAGGGCGATCCGAATCACACGCACGCCGGGCCGCCGGGCCACGGCTAGCGCAGAGGCTCAGCCGCCGCCGTAGATCGAGATCGGCATCTGGTCGAGCAGGATCTCGTCGGCGGTGTCCGGCAGGTCGGCCTCCAGCTGCTCGACCAGCGGGCGTGCGGCCGGCGCGGCCGCGAAGAGCCGCGTCACGACCTCGTCCGTCGTCGCCAGCTGCACGAGCTCCTGCTTGAACGGCCGCGGAAACCGTCCGCGCCCCAGATACCAGCCGTAGAACTTCTTCAGGAAGCCGGCTGCGCGGTGCTCACCGAGCTCGCGCACCGTCTCGCGCACGAAGAGGACGAGCTCCGCGACGATCTCCTCTCGCGTCGGCTCGGCCACGTCCGCGTCGACGATCTCGCGGAGCGCCCACGGGTTCCCCTGCGCGCCCCGGCCGACCATGACCGCTGCGGCTCCGGTCGTCGCGAGCACCGCCTGCGCGCGTGCGCGTGAGGTGACGTCGCCCGACGCGATCACGGGAACGTCCACGCGCTCGACCAGCTCCGCCGTCAACGCGTGATCCGCCTCGCCGGTGTACATCTGCTTCGCGCTGCGCGGGTGGAGCGTCAGCGACGCGGCGCCCGCATCGACGAGCCGTGGGCCAACGTCGAGACACGTGCGCGATCCGTTCTCGAGCCCGCGTCGCATCTTGACGCTGATCGGAATCGAGACCGCATCGGCCATCGCCGCGACGATGCGGCATGCGCGCTCGGGATCGTCGAGCAACGTCGCACCCGCACCCGTCTTCGTCACCTTGCGGACGGGACAGCCGAAGTTGACGTCGACGAGGTCGGCGCCCGCAGCCTCGACCATTCGCGCCGCGTCGGCCATCACCGGCGGGTCGGACCCGAAGATCTGGATCGCGAGTGGGTGCTCGTCGGACGCGACGCGGAGGTAGCCGAGCGTCCTCTCGTTGCGGTGCTCGAGCCCGGCGCAGGAGACCATCTCGGAGCACACGAGCCCGGCCCCGTAACGGCGTCCCTGACGACGGAACGCCTGCACGCTGACGCCCGCCATCGGCGCGAGCACGAGCCGCGTCGGGATCTCGACATCGCGGATCCACCAGCGTTCACGCAGATTCACCTGCACAGGGGCGAAAATGTTACCGGCAACGCGTATTGACGCCGACCCGGCACCCAGCTACCATTCCCGCCCGCGACGGCGCCTCCAGCGCCGCGTTTTCTGTAAGAAGGGGTGTTAAGCCGTGAAGGAAGTCATCCTCACGCCTGAAGGGTTCGAGAGGCTCAAGCAGGAGATCGAGGAGCTCTCGACCGTCCGGCGCCGCGAGGTCGCAGAGCGGATTCGGATCGCGCGCGAGTTCGGCGACATCGCCGAGAACGCAGAGTACGACGACGCGAAGAACGAGCAGATGCTGCTCGAGCACCGGATCGCGACCCTCGAAGAGCGCCTGCGCGACGCCCGTGTGATCGACAAGAAGAACGTTCCGAAGGACATCGTCTCGGTCGGGTCACACGTGAAGTTGCGCGACGTCGATGCGAAGAAGACGTTCGAGTACGACATCGTCGGGTCGGCGGAGGCCAACCCGTCCCAGAACAAGCTGTCGAACGAGTCGCCGGTGGGCAAGGCGATCATCGGCAAGAAGAAGGGCGAGACCGTCGAGGTCGCTGCGCCGCGCGGCAAGCTCAAGTTCAAGATCCTCGAGATCAAAGCGGCGTAGGCGCGCCGCCTGCTGCGCACGCAGACGACGTAGGGACGGACGCGGGACGGCCCGCGTGATCGACCTCCATTCGCACATCCTCCCGGCGCTCGACGACGGCGCACGCGACATCGACGGTGCGCTTGCGATCGCGCGCGCTGCGGTCGCGGACGGCGTGCGCGCGATTGCTGCGACGCCGCATGTTCGCCGCGATTACCCGACGTCGCCGAAGGACATGCAGGCGGCACTCGAACGCGTCCGTGAGGCGGTCGCCGGCGAGCAACTCGAGATCGACGTCCTTCCGGGCGGCGAGGTCGCGCTCGCCGAGGCGGCGACACTCGACGAAGAGACGCTGCGTGGATTCGGGCTCGGCGGGAACCGCGACGTGCTGCTCGTCGAGACGCCGTACACCGGCTGGCCGCTCGCGTTCGGCGACGTGATCGTCCGACTGCGCGGTTTTGGCATCACGCCCGTGCTCGCGCACCCGGAGCGAAACCGTGAGGTGCAGAACGACGTGTCGCGGCTCGAGCGCCTGGTCACTGCAGGCGCGCTCGTCCAGGTCACGGCAGCGTCGCTCGACGGGCGTCTTGGACGTGGCGTGCGCGCGTGTGCGCAGCGGCTGCTCGAGCTGGAGCTCGTACACCTGCTCGCGAGCGACGCACATGCGCCCGAGCTCCGTGAGGCCGGGCTGTCGCGGGCTCGCGACACCGTCGGCGGTGCGCTCGGGCGGTGGCTCACGGACGACGTGCCGGCCGCGATCGTCGCGGGCCGGCGGCTGTCGAGACGCCCGCAACCCGAGCCGAAGCGAGGGCTGTTCGCCCGCCGTCGCGGCCGATAGGCTCGCGCGCGTGCCGAAGCGGTTGAAGCTCGCGAAGCGCTTCCCCGACCGCGCGGAAGTCGCGTCGGTCCGCGCGGAGGCCGACGGCCTCGAAGCGGGCGCAGAAGGCGAGGCAGAACACCGGCTCGCGGGGCGGATCCTCGCGCGGCGCGACCTCGGCAAGCTGATGTTCCTCGATCTCGTCGATCGAAGCGGGCGCATCCAGTTGCTCGTGCGACCGGAGGAGGTCGGCGGCGTCGATCTCGACCTCGGCGACATCGTCGGTGTCGCCGGCGTGGCGACGCGGACGCGGCGCGGCGAGCCCTCGCTCGCGGTCCGAACGCTCGAGGTCTTGGCGAAGATCCGTGCGCCGCTGCCGGACACCTTCCACGGCATCACCGACGTCGAGCAGCGCTACCGACGCCGGTACCTCGACCTGCTGATGAACGAGGACGCGCGGCGAACGGCGTTGACACGCGCGCGCATGGTCACCGCGGTTCGCACGTACCTGGACGGAGAGGGGTTCGTCGAAGTGGAGACGCCGATCCTGCAACCGCGCTACGGCGGTGGGTTCGCCGAGCCGTTCGTGACGCATTCCGACTACCTGGACCAGGATCTCTACCTCCGGATCGCCGACGAGCTCTATCTGAAGCGGTTGATCGTCGGTGGTCTCGAGAAGGTGTACGAGCTCTCGAAGGACTTCCGGAACGAGAACGTGTCGTACAAGCACTCGCCGGAGTTCACACAGGTCGAGTGGTACGAGGCGTACGCGGATTACCGCGACACGATGGTGCGGACCGAGCAGTTGGTCGAGCGCGCCGCGCTCGCCGCGACCGGGACGACGAAGGTGACCTTCCGTGGGCATGAGGTCGAGCTCGCGGCGCCGTGGGCGCGCGTCTCGTTCGTCGAGGCGCTCGCGGACAGAGGCGCGTGGTCGCGCGACGAGCACGAGCTGCGCGCGATGCTGCAGCACGCAGACGTCGACACGTCGCAGGACAAGACGTGGTCGCAGCTCGTCGACCACGCGTATTCGCACTTCGTCGAGCCCGAGCTCGTCCAGCCGACGTTCGTCTACGACTGGCCGATCGAGTTGTCGCCGTTCGCGCGGACGACCGACGCGGACGACACGCTCGTCGAGCGCTTCGAGGCGGTCGTGTGCGGGATGGAGTTCGCGAACGCGTTCAGCGAGCTGAACGACAGCGAGGAGCAGGCGCAGCGGTTCGCGATGCAGGCGGAGGAGCGTGCCGCCGGCGCGGCCGAAGCGGAAGAAGGGGACCCCGACTTCGTCGAGGCGATGTCGTACGGGATGCCGCCCACCGGCGGGTGCGGCGTCGGGATCGATCGCCTCGCGATGGTGCTGACCGGAAGCGACGCGATTCGCGACGTGATCCTCTTTCCGGCACTCCGCCACCGAGCGTGAGTCCCCGTCTCGCGCGGTGGCGCCGGCCGCCCGTCGGGGATGAGCGTGAGCGGCGCCTGCGCGAGCGCGAGCAGCTGGTCGAGCAGAGGACGAAGGCCGTCGGCGAGCGCGAGCGCGCGGTCGCCAGGCGCGTTCGCGAGCTGGCGGCACGAGAGGAGGCATTGATCGCGCGGGAGCAGGCTCGGCTCGACGACCCGGTCGTCGCGTCCGCTCCTGAACGCGTCGAGCCCGTCACGCGTGCGCATGAAGCGGCGCCGCCCTCCGCGCCCGTCGCGGAGCGACTGCCGCTGAACGTCGACGAGCTGGCGCGGCTCGTCGACGCTTCGTCGGCGCCCCTGGAGTTGAGCGAGGAATGGCGGACATATCTGTTCTTCCTCCGGGGATATGCGGCCCTCGACGGCACGTTGCCGGAGAGCTTCGAGAGCCTCGTCGACGAGGTCTTCTCGGACCTGAGGCGCCGTTCTCGCTAACTTGGCCGCGTGATGGGGGTCATACGATTCGTGGTCCGAGCCCGGCGCATCGCCGCCCTCGTGGGCGTCACTGCTGCCGCCGCCGCTGTCGTCGCGACGGTCGGGCTGCGTGCGGCCGACATCGCCACGACCGGCCCGGTCGCCGACGCCACCGTCTCGTCGGCCCGGCCCGCAGCCAACTCCGGCCGCACCCGGACGCTCGTCGTCTCGGCTCGGCCGCGCGCGCTTGCATATGTGCAGTTCGTCGCGCCTGCAGCAGCATCGACGTCGGAGAGCGTCACGCTCCGGCTGTACGCGACGAGCCGACCAAGAGGGACGTTCGCCGTTCGCCGTGCCGCGTCGGAAGCATGGCGCGAACGCGGGATCACCGCACGCAATGCGCCGCGTGCGGTCGCGCCGGCGGTGACGTTCGCGCCGCGCGCCGCGGGATGGGCGAGCGTCGACGTCACGCGGCTCGTCCGCGCGTCCGGGCGGGTAACGCTCGTCGTCTCGACGGCGTCCGGGCGCGGCGTGTTCGCGAGCCGTGAGACCAGCCGCCGGCCGCAACTCGTCGTCGCGCAAGCCGCGTCGACCGATCCGGTCCTGCTCGCGGCCGGCGACGTGGCCGGCTGCAACGTCAACGGCGACGAGATCACCGCCGCGATGATCGACAAGCTTCCGGGAACGGTCGCGGCACTCGGCGACCTCGCGTACGAGAACGGCACGGACACGGAGTTCGCGAACTGTTACGCGCCCTCATGGGGCCGGTTCAAGGATCGAACGCGCCCGGCGGTCGGGAACCACGAGTACCAGACGCCAAACGCGACGGGGTACTTCAACTACTGGGGCTCCGCGGCCGGGAATCCGGCCCAGGGCTACTACAGCTACGAGCTCGGCTCGTGGCACGTCGTCGTGCTGAACAGCATGTGCGCGGCCGGCTGTTCGGCGGGAACGCAGCAGGAGCAATGGCTGCGGGCGGACCTTGCTGCGCATCCGGCAAAGTGCACGCTCGCGTACTGGCATCACCCGCTGTTCAGCTCCGGCGAGGTCCCGCCCGCCACAGACGCGCGCGCGTTCTGGGACGACCTGTACGCCGGCGGCGCCGAGGTCGTCCTCAACGGGCATGCGCACAACTACCAGCGGTACGCGCCACAGACGCCAAGCGGTCAGGCCGACGCCGCCCGCGGCATCCGCGAGTTCGTCGTCGGAACCGGCGGGCGGAGCCACCATTCCGCGACGCCGAGGGCCACGAACGAAGAGGTCGTGAACGACACGACGTTCGGCGTCCTGCGGCTCGTGCTGCACGCGAATTCGTACGACTGGAAGTTCCTCCCGGAGCCGGGGAAGACGTTCACCGACTCCGGCTCCGGCACCTGCCACTAGCGCCGGCGCACGTCCACGGAGGGGTCGCCGGGTTCATCCGGGAGGGATGACATGGCTCGCGCCCGCGGCGGGATGGTTGGTCGACGACGCCGCGCCTCTGGCGCCGAAATCGGACGAAAGGACTCCGGCCGATGGTCGCAAGCGACTTCCCCTTCGTGGACGGGATGTGGCCGACGACGAGCGACGTTCCGCCCAACCCTCTTAGTCCCTCGAACGAGTGATTCGGCGAGCAGCGCCGGCTTCCGAGACGGGAAGACATGCCGCCGCATTCGTCGCTCCGGCGACGCGCCGCTCGCACCGCTCTCGTTCTCGCCGCCGCGATCGCCGCCGTGGCGTCCGCTCCACCGGCACGCGCGGCTGAGCTCGGGCAGGCAGTCCTCCAGCCGCACGAGCCTGCCGCAGCGCCGCTTCGGTGGGAGGGCGTGCATGCGGGGCTCCGCCTCGTGCGGCCGCGTGCAACCACGCCGTTCGCGCGCGTCACGATGGCGGCGCGCTCGGGCAGGTTCTGGATCTTCCGCAGCCCAAGGCCGGTACGCGTCACCGACACGGGGACCGACTACACGAGCAGCGCCTGGGTCCGGGCCGCGCGCCCTCTGACGGTCTGCGTGCGGCTCCGCGAGTCGATTCACGGCCGCCCAGTGGGATCGGCGCGCGCGTGCGTCTGGGCGAAAAGGGGCTGGCGCCGAATTCCAGAGTTGCACTACCGCGCTCGCGAGGCGGGCACGACGCTCGGGCTCGCCGTGTTCGGTCGCGGCGTCGAGGGCGAGCGGTTCGACGTCCGCGGCGTGCGCCTCCTCGCAGCGCGCCCGGCACCGACCGCCGCACCTGGGCCCGAGTTCGGGACGCAATTTCACTGCACGTGGTCGTTCTACAACGACGCCGATCGCGCGGCCGTGCTGGACAAGCTCGCTGCCGCCGGCGTGCATTGGGTCCGCATCGACCTGGGGTGGGCGTCGTTACAGGCTGAGCGTGGGCAGCTGAGCAGCTGGTACGTCGACGTCGCCGACCGTTGCGTCGATCTTGCGCGCGCTCGCGGCCTCCGCGTGCTCGCGACGCTCTGGGCGACGCCGGGCTGGGCGAACGGCGGCGGGCCCGTCTCGAAGCCGCCCGCCGACATGGGCGACTACGCGTGGATCGCCCGGTGGGCCGCGGACCACTTCCGAGGTCGCGTCGCGGCGTGGGAGATCTGGAACGAGCCGGATCCGACGCAGTCGTTCTGGGCCGGCACGGCGCAGCAGTACGTCTCGCTCCTCGCCGCCGCCTATCCCGCGATCAAGGCCGCCGACCGCAACACGCCCGTCATCCTCGGCGGCTCGTCGACGAACAACGACGCCTGGTTGCGACAGCTGTACAGGCTCGGCGCGAAGCCGTACTTCGACGTCGTCGCCACGCACCCGTATCAGGGGCTCGGCGACGCGGCGCCGAACCATCCCGACGACGGCAACCGCTGGTGGTTCACGCATCTGCCGGCCGTGCGCCAGGTGATGGTCGACAACGGCGATGCGGCGAAGAAGATCTGGCTGACGGAGTTCGGCTGGTCCCAACATGCAAACTGGGACGGGATCGCGCCGTGGGCACGCGGCGTCACGCCGGATCAGCAGGCGTCGTATCTCGTCCAGTCGGTGAATCTCGTCAAGCAGGCGTACCCGTATGTCGGCGCGATGTTCTGGTACAAGGAACGCGCGCAGCCGGGCTCGACGAACGCGATCCTCGAGGGCTATGCGCTCTTGAACGCGGATCTGAGCCCGCGCCCCGTGTACAGCGCGCTGGCGACACTGCTGCACGGCTGACCGCCAAACCCTCCTAGGATGCCGCGGTGAAGCAGCGGCGCGCGTTGTTGCTCGAAGACGGCGCGAGCCGCGGTGCACTCGCCGCCGTGAGGTCGCTTGGACGGGCAGGGTGGCACGTCGGCGTCGGTGCGCCTCACCGCGGGCCGGCCGCCGTGTCGCGGTGGTGCGCGACGTGGCATCCCGTGACAGGAGCCGAGCTCGATCCCGAGACATTCGTCGCCGATGCAAAGGTGGCATCGCGGGGGTACGACTTGATCCTCCCGTGCGGCGATGCGGAGACGCTGCTCGTGTCCCAGGATCGTTCGCGCTTCGGCGGCGTGTTGCCGTATCCGCCGCACGACGTCGTCGCGCGCGCGTTCGACAAGCTCGCGCTCGGCGACGCCGCACACGCGGCCGGTGTCGCGGTGCCCCGGACGCGACCCGCAACCGACGCAGCCGAAGCCGAGACCGCATATCCCGTCGTCGTCAAGCCGCGAACACGGAACATCGCGCGCGGCGGTCATGTCCCCTACGGGACGCTCGCCCCCGATCGCGAGTCGCTACGTGCCTGCGCCGACGCGATCCGGCGCGCCGGCGCGGAGCCATTGCTCCAGGAGCACATCCCCGGCCCGCTCGCGGCCCTCACGACGCTCCGCGCGGCGGACGGCGGCGTCGTCGCGCATGCGTACCAGCTCGCAGACGCCACCTGGCCGCCGCAGATGGGCGGCAGCGTTCGCGCGCGGACTGCGGACGTTCCGCCGGACGTCGCGGAAGCCGTCGACTCGCTGCTCGGCCGGCTCGGATGGTTCGGTCTCGCGCAGGTGCAGTTCATCCGAGCAGCGGACGGAACACACCGGCTGATCGACGTCAACGGCCGGCTCTACGGGTCGATCGCACTCGCGATCGCGGCCGGTGCCGACTTCCCACGCCTCTGGGCCGACGCTGCGCCCCCACGCGACCCACCGGTCGTCGCGCGCGCGGGCGTCCGCTACCACGCGCTCGAAGGCGACGTGCGCCGACTCGTCGCGGAACGGCGCGCGGGCGACAACGTCGTGCGGTACGCGGTCGGCGCGGTCCACGCGCTCTGGCGGCGCGACGATCCACTCCCGGCGCTCCGGCGGATCGCGGCCCTCGCCACGAACGGCGGTGCGAAGACGGTCCGCGCGTTCAGGCGCTGACGCCGAGGACGCGCAAATCGAGCTCGTCGAGGACGCGTGTGTCGACGTTCTCGTCGAACTTCCGCGCGAAGAACGCAGGAGACGCTTCGAGAGCGGGCAGGTCGTCGACGGTCAACGTCTTCGGCGACGGGAGGTTCTCCGACCAGTCGATGTAATGCAGGTCGTCGGAGACGATCGTGTCGCGAAGCGGCGAGTTCATCAGTGCGACCTGAAAGAAGCTCTCGCTCGGATGCGCGGTGCGGCGGAGGTACGAGACGAGGCCCGGCTGTTCGCGCACCGTCTGGTCGACCGACGCGACCGCGGCCGGGGTGAGCGCCCAGTACGCAGAGCCGATGTACAGCTCGATCCCGTCGGGAACGCGAACCCGCGTCGTCCACGGGAAGTACCGATTCGGAACGTGAAGGCGGCGGTTGCCAAGCGTCACGTACCAGTGGCGGCGGTCGAAGCGGTCGGTCCCACCGTTCGCCAACCGCGGTGAGGGGACGCGCGCGACATCGAGGAACGAGCGGCCGGCCTGGCCGGCCAGGAACTGGTGGAAGTCCTCGAGGGGTTTGATCGGGTAGTCCTGCCCGGTGAGGAAGACCGCGTAGTCGTACGCGTCGTCCGAGGTTGCGAGCGCATGCACGCCTTCGAGTACCGCGTCCACGATCCCGAACCCACCCCAGTGCGCGGTGCGACGTCGAAGGAAGATCACGTCGCGCCGGCCGTCGAGCCCCGACCGGATCGTGCGGAAGACGGACGGGGGCGCCTTGCCGTCGACGTGGACGAGAAAGCGTGAATCCGGATGGTCGAGCGCTCGGACGACGCGGAGGAGCTGGTGCGGGCGCGAATGCGCGAGCAGGATGTATGCGACCTTCATGCCGTCGCCGCGCGCGCGCGCATCTCACGTGCAAGCGCGAGCAGCAGGCCGATCGCCGCGAAGACCGCGAACAGGTTCGGCGTGTTCCTGATCGTGTAGTCGATGAACCCCTGCACGAGGACCGAGAGGAGACCGGCGCCGAGGCCGGCGATCAGTGCGTACGCCGCGTCGTCGTGGACGGCTCGTGCGATGAGCCTGCTCCTGCGCGCGACAGCGATCAGCGTCACCATGAAGCCGGTCACGAGGAGCGCGCCGGGAATGCCCGTCTCGGCAGCCCAGTTCAACCAGATGTCGTGGGCGTGGTCGGCCGCGATCGTGCTCGTCGCGGACGCGGCGCGCGTGCTCGCGACGGGGAAATTCCCCGGCCCGACGCCTGTGACCGGGCTCGTGCGGACCTCGCGCAGCGCCTCCGTCCAGACGCTCGTGCGGTTGTCGTACGGCGAGCGCTCACGGATCGACTTCGCACGGAGCTCGATCACCTTCACCTCGGGGCGTGACGCCGCGAACGATCCGCTCAGTACGCCGACGATGATCACCGGTACCGCGAGGACGAGCAGCGTGCGGCGTGCCGGGCGGACGGCGATGCAGAAGACGAGCGCTCCGACCGCCAGGCCGATCCACGCACCGCGCGAATACGAGAGGAGGAGGCCGACGAGGATGACCGCAGAGGCGATCGCCGCGACGGCGCGCCAGCGGTGGCTACGCGCCGCGAACACGGCGCCGAGCGCGACGAGCAGCGTGAGCGCGCAGAAGGAGCCGAGCTGGTTCGGCTGCGTGAACGATCCGTGGAGCCGGCCCTGGATGTTCTCACCGCCGAGCGATGTGCTGACGCGCGACGCCTGGCCCGAAGACAGACCGACGAGGACCACGATCACTGCGACTGCGATCAGCCCTCCGATCAGGATGCGCGTCTCCGAGCGCCGGCGGCACGCCGACAACACGAGACAGCCGAAGATCGTGACCGCGACCAGCTGCGCGACCTGCTTGGCCGCGAGGAGGTTGTCGCTCGCCGAGCGGAACGACACCAGCGTCCACACGAGGATCGCGACCAGCCACCAGAATTCCGGCGCCCACGAGAGCAGCGTCTCGCCGCGGCTGAGTCGGCTGAGCCCGACGATCACCGCACCGGCCAGTGCGACCGACTCGACGAGTTGCAGCGACGGCAGGATCGTGACGCTCGCGAACGGAAATGCCGCGAAGACGGCGAGGACGGCGACGTACGGCCGCCTGAATGCGAGCACGGCAACGGTCGGGACCGCGACGAGCCCGACGAGGATCCATTGCGCGTGCGCGATCGACACCCGCGTCGCGAACGCGACGGCTGCCGCGCCGAGCGCGGCAGCCGCGACGGCGCCGGCCGCGACGGCGGCGCCGTCCCGCGTCCGGTCGCGGAACGGCTCCGGCAGCTGCGGGCGTTCAGTCGCGGCCATGCCGTGCCTCCCGTGCCACCTCGTCGTAGACGCGTGACATCCCTTCGAGCATCGCCGCGACGGTATACCGGTTCGAAACGAGATCTTGTCCGCAGGCTGCGAGCGTCGTACGGCGGCGGCCGTCTCGGAGCAGGTCGTCGATTGCGGCGCGCAGCGCCTCGCGGTCCCCGGGTGGGACGAGCACCGCGCAGTCGCCGAGCACTTCCGGAAGAGCTCCGGCGGCATAGCCGGCGACCGGTGTCCCCACCGCGAAAGCCTCGAGCGGCGCGAGGCCGAACCCCTCGGTCCCGAGCCCGTCCGACGCCGCGGACGTCGGGACGACGAGGAGCGAGCAGCCGGCGACGAGCCGACAGGCGTCCGGCTGATGGCCGAGCCACGAGATCGCGTCGGCGACGCCGGCGCGCGACGCCAGCCCGCGCAGGCGCTCGGGCTCGAGCGGGTGGCTCGGGTCGTCGCCGCCAACGAAGACCGCGTGCAGCTTCGGGTGCTCCGCCCTCAGCGCGCCGAGGATCTCGATCAGCTCCCCGTGGCCCTTGTACGGGTCGAGGCGCCCGACGAGCGCGACGAACTCCGAGCCCTCCGGTCGTCCGGCGAGCGCGGCGACGGCGCGTCGCGCCTCGTCGCGGTCGGCAGGCTCGACGTCCACTGCGGGGTGGACGACCGTGACTTTCGCCGCGTACCGCCGGGGCAGCGCGGACGCGACGGCGGCGCTGACTCCGACGATCCGTGCGGAACGGGCGGCGACGACGTTCGACAGCAAGCCGCCGTGGCTGAAGTCGTGCTTGACCCAGACGAAGGGGATCCCTGTCCGCACGGTTGCGAGGGCGGCGACGACGGCCGCCTTGATCCCGTTCGCGTGTACGAGGGCGGGCCGCGCGACCTCGAGCTCTCGGCGGAGAACGCGCGCCGCGCCGACGAGCGAGCGCCAGTGCGCGGTCGTCGGGATCACCGCAGGCCGCGGCTCGAGCTCGTCGACGAGCCAGCCGTCCTCGAGCGCGACGACCTTCGCCACGCGGTCGTCGAGGCCGTGGACGAGGCGCGTGAGATACCGCTCGGAGCCGCCCGGCCGCGCGTGGGACGAGACGAAGAGCACGCGGTCGTTCATCGTCGGACGATCCGCGCCATGCCCTCGACGAGTCCGCGTGCTCCTTCGTACTCGCGGTTGAGCAGCCGGTGCGCGAGCAACGCGGAAACGAATAGCGTGAACTCCGCCCAGGCAAGCGCGTTCGGCTGGAAGTTCTTCCGCATCAGGTATGCGCGGGTCGCGACGAGGTTGCGGTCGAACGCGCGCCGGTCGCGGTTGTCGAATCCCTGCCGTCGGTGGTAGCAGACGATCTGTGGCACGTACCGAAGCCGCCCTCGCCGTGAGAGGCGGAACGAGAAGTCCTGATCTTCGGCGAGCGCATATCCGGGGAGTTCTTCGTCGAAGCCGACCTCCACGACCGCATCCCGCCGACCGCTCATGAAGCAGCCGAACATGAACTCGATGTCGGTCTCGCGCTCGACCTGCAGCGGGTACCTCGGGTAGCCGAACCGGGTGAACGTCCCCTCGCGTCCGAGCAGCCGGCGGATCGGCGAGCGGAAGCGTCCGAAGCTCCGCGTTTCCGGCTCGACGATCTGCGCCGTGACGCCGACGACGCCTGGATCCGCGTACGCCTCCCGCACGCGCGCGAACGCGTCGGGCTCGAGCGCGACGTCGTCGTCGACGAAGACCACGACGTCACCCGTCGCGCGCGTGACACCGACGTTGCGCTGGCGCGTCAGCCCCTGCGGGCCCTCGACGTAGTGGATCGGGATCGGCCCGGCGATCGCGCGCACCTCGTCGGCCGGCGCGCGGGCCGAGTGCTCGTCGTCGCCGTCGACGACGAGGATCTCGTCGGGCGGCGGCGTGGTCCTCACGAGCGTCCGGAGCGTGTGTCGCAGAAGGTGGGGCCGCCGCAGCGTCGCGACGACGACGGAGACGGTCGGCCGCGGGCTGCTCATGGCGCGTCGACCGTCGCCGCTTCGACGGCGACCTTCCGATTCCGGACGATCGAGACCAGCAGGCGGACCTGGCTGCGCGCGATGCTTCCGCTCGCCACCACGAGGAAGACCGGGTACACGACGAGCGTCACGACCAGCGCTTCGCCGCCGTCGAGGCCGAACGCGATCAGGAGCGCGGTCACAGCGACTGCTGCGACTGCCGGCACGGCCGCAGCGCGTGCGAGCCGCGGCACCCACGACAGCGAGATGAACAACGCGAGCAAGAGCATTGCTTCCACGACCTCGGTCGCGAACGTCGTCCATGCGGCGCCGACGAAGCCGTACCGCGGGATCACGATCGCGTTCATCGCCGCGTTGAGCGCGAGCACGACCGCCGCCGCGATGGGCACGCGGGCGCGGCGCCCGACGGCGATCAGCCCCATCCGGCTGACATGTGCGACACCGTAGAGCGCGCTCGCAGCGACGAGCGGCGGGACCGCACGCGCTGCCTCGTGGTACTGGGAGGAGAAGATCTTGTCGACCAGGAACTCCGCGCTGAACGCCGCGATCACGACGAGTGGAAGGTAGAACGCGACCACGGCACCGACCGTCACCTCGAACGTCCGCCGCCGTTCGCCGTCGCTTCGCAGACGAGACAGCCGTGGGAGCACGACCGTTCCGATCGTCCAGCTGAAGAAGAGGAACGTCTCGAAGAAGCGGTAGGCCACGCCGTACGTTGCAACCTCGACCGGGCCGCGGATGCCCTGGAGCATCACCGCGTCGAGCCGGTAGACCGCCATGTTGAGGAAGCCGCCGACGGCGAGCGGGACGCCGCGCCGCATGAGCTCACGGACCGTCTGCGCGCGCACGTCGCGGAGCGAGACAGGGGGGAACCGCCGCGCAAGGATGACCCGGCTGAGCACGAGCGCGAGCACGGAGCCGCTGAGGTAGGCGACCGCGACGAGGACGAGACTCTTGTGGAATGTGACGGCGAGCAGGCTGAGCACCATCGACAGCACGCGATTCGCGAGCACCACGTAGGCCTGGAACTGCATCTGCTCGAACGCCTTGAAGACGTCCGCGAGGAGCGCGGCCTGCTCGTCGACGAACAGCGCGACGGCGATGATCCCGATCGCGAGGTAGAACCGGGGTTCGTGGACGAAGAACGCAGCGAAGCCGAGCGAGAGCCCGACGCCGATGCCGCCGATCGCCCCGAGCAGCGCGAACGCGCTCGCGAGTAGCTCGGACGTCCGCGACCGGTCGCGTGCGATCTCGCGGACGAGCGCGCTGTCCATGCCCCAGTTCGCGAAGATGAGGAACAGCGGGATGAACGAGAGCGCGAAGTTGTAGTACCCGTACTGCGTCGCGCCCAGCCCGCGCGCGATGACGACGACGAGGACGAAGTTCGCGACCTTGCCGATGACTTCCGCCGCCAGCAGCCACAGCGCGTTCGTGACTGCGCCTCGCCCGCTCGGCGCCGCGGACGCGGTTTCCGTGACAGACATCGGGCGAGTGCTCCTAGCGGCCAAGAATAATCATGCAGCCGCGAACTGCAGGCGATTTGCACGTTTGCGCATGTACGCTCCATCCCTCGATGACCGAGATCGAACCGCTCCGCCGAAGCCGCGGCCAGGCCGAAGACGGGGTTGCCGCGCGTCAGCGTGCGTCGCTCCCGTCGTCGCGACCGTCGGCGTCGGCCCGCGATCCGGAAGCCTCGGAGCGGCGGGAGGGGCTGGTCGACCTCCTCGACGCGCTCCGCTGGCGATGGCCCGTTGCCCTCTCGATCGCCGCTGCGTTCACGCTCGGAGCGGTGCTGTACGTCGAGAGCCTGCCGTCGAAGTACGACGCCCACGCCCTCGTCTCGTTCTCGCCGCGCCCGAACGTCCAGGGGGCCGGCTCCGACACGGTGCGCGTCCTCGTCCCGAAGTATCCGAGCTACGTCATCGCGCCGGCGACGGTTGCCCGCGTCGCGCGGTCGATCGGCGCCGACCCGGACGTTGTGCAGTCCGAGATCGACGCGCACGTCACGACGGATACGGGGACGATGACGATCACTGCACGCGCGAACGGCCCAGGCCGTGCGGCCCATCTCGCCAATGCATTCGCGGCCGACGTCGTCGCCGCGTCGCGTCGCGACCCGCTGCTCCAGGGACAGTTGCTCGCCCCCGCGGTTCCGCCGACGTCCGCTGCCGCGCCGCACCGGCGCCTGCTCGAGTTCGCGGCGCTGCTGATCGGTCTCCTCGGCGGGATCGGCCTGTCGATCCTGATCGAGCGCGGCCGTCCGCGGCTCCGCACGTGGCGCGACATGGCCGCGATGACCGGCTACCCGGTCCTCGGACGGATCCCGCCGGCGCGCGCTCTTCGCTCCCGTCCGATGGACGCGATGGGCGACCCGAAGGTCGGCGCGTCGTTCCGCACGCTTCGCGCGAACCTCGAGCCGCTTGCGCCCGACGGCAAGCTCAACGTCCTCGTCGTCACCTCCGCGACGACGGGTGACGGGAAGACCACGACGTCGGCGCTCCTCGCCGAGACGCTCGCGCGGCGCGGCATGAAGGTGCTGTTGATCGACGCGGACCTGCGCCGTTCGCGGCTCTCGCACCTTCTCGCCGAGCAGCCGCACGGGCTCGCGGCCGTGATGCGGGGGGAGGCGAAGATGCGCGACGTCGTCCGGCCCGGTTGGGTCCCGGGCCTCCTCGTGACGCCGACCGAGATTTCCGACGACGCCGGCGATCTCCTCGCGCGCCGGTTCGGCGCGCTCGCCGCCGAGGCACGCGAGCGATTCGACGTGGTCGTCGTCGACAGTCCGCCCCTTCTCGGGACCGACGACGCGCGCACGCTCGCGGCCGCGGCCGACGGCGTTCTGCTCGTCGTGTCGGCGCGATCGAATCCGAGCGAGGTGAACGAGGCGATCCTCGCACTCGAGTCTCTTCGCGCACCGCTGATGGGCCTCGTCGCGAACCGCCTCAAAGAGTCGAAGAACGTCTACTACTACAACTGAGCGCTAGCGCGACGACACGACGTCCTGCGTCAGCGACGCGAGCCGGTCGAGCTGCTGCGCGAGCGTGTAGTGCTCCAGCACGAGGGACCTGGCCGCTGCTCCCTCGGAGCGGGCGAGGTCGCGGTCCGTCAGCCGGCGCGTGACCGCTGCCGCGAGCGCGTCCGCGTCCTCGCGCGGCACGATCGAGCCGGTCCCGGGTCGGACCGCCTCGCGCGTCCCGGCGACGTCGGTCACGACGACGCTGCGGCCTACGGCCATTGCCTCGAGCACCGCGAGCGACCCAGCCTCCCAGCGCGACGGGAAGACGGCGACGTCGGCCGCCGCGAGCCACTCCCGGACGTTCGGCTGCGCGCCGGCGAACGTGACGTCGGGGACGCCGAGGCCGGCGAGCCGCGTGCGATCCGCGCCGTCGCCGACGACGAGAAGATGTGCGTCCCCGACGTCTGCCAGGATGCGCGGCCACGCGCGCAGCAGGACGTCTGCGCCTTTCTGTCGTTCGAGCCGCCCGACGAAGGCCGCGACGGGGCGGGATCCCAGCGCGAGCCGCTCGCGTGTGGCGGAGCCGTCCGCCGTGTACGCATCCACGTCGACGCCGTTCGGGACGACGGTGAACGGCCCGCGCACGCCGGCTTCGACGCCGGCGGTGAGCTCGCCCTCGCTGACGCACACGATCGCGTGGCACCAGCGGGCGGCGAACCGCTCCCACAGCGTTGCCGCGTGCGCAGCGCGCCCGCCGAGCGCCCAGAACGACCACGCGTGCGGCTGCACGATCGTCGGGATCGCGCCGCGCACCGCCAGTCGCCCCGCGAACATCGCCTTCGACGAGTGCAGATGGACGACGTCCGGTTCGACTGTCCGCACGACACGCCGGAGTGTCGAGACCTCGCGCGGGAGCGCTCGGCCTGGTGCGCGGTCGGCGCGCCAACGGACGTGGCGCACGTCGGCCGGAAGCGACGGGGCGAGCTCTCCACCGTCCGGTGAGGCGACGGTGACGCGCCATCCGCGGCGCGCCTGATCCGACGCCGCGTTCACGACCACGCGGGCGACGCCGCCGATAACCGGCTGCGCCACGTGCAGGATCGAGATCGACCGCGTCATGCCGGACGTATGGTGGCGACGTGATCGATCTCCATGCTCACATCCTTCCGGCAATCGACGATGGCGCTCGCTCGCTCGCCGATGCGTTTGCGATCGCCGAGGATGCGGCCGGCGACGGCGTGACGGTGATCGCGGCCACGCCGCACGTGCGCGCGGACTTTCCTACGCAACCGGCCGAGATGGAGGACGCAGTCGCCGCGCTGAACGACGAGCTCGTGCACGAGGGCATCGACGTTGCGGTCGTCGGCGGGGCGGAGGTTGCGATCGACCGTCTGCCGCAACTCGGGCCGGACGAGCTCAGGCGGTTCACCCTCGCGCAGAACGGCGTCTATCTCCTGATCGAGTTCCCGTACCGCGGGTGGCCGTTCGCGCTCGAGCGGCTCGTCGAGGAGCTGAGGAGCGCGGGGCTGATCGCCGTGATCGCCCATCCGGAGCGCAACGGCGTCGTCCAGGACGACCCGACTCGACTGCGCGACGCCGTCGCCGCCGGGGCGCTCGTGCAGCTGACAGCCGGGTCGGTCGACGGAAGCTTCGGCGCAGCGTCGGCGTCGGCGTCGTTCGCCCTTCTGGAGGTCGACTGCGCCCACCTGCTCGCAAGCGATGCGCACGGACCGCATGTGAGGATGGGGAAGCTGCGAAGCGCCGTCGACGCTCTGGCCGATCCGGCGCTCGCCCGACGCCTCACGTATGACGTCCCCGCGGCGATCCTCGCGGGCGAACCGCTCGACTAGGTCCCGACGCGGCGGAGCGC
>JBJMJS010000099.1:0-45015 GCA_045806225.1 Gaiellaceae bacterium | reverse complement strand
GACGCCCTTGTGCGGCTCCTTGCCGATCAGCTCCTTCACCTTCGCCTGCACCGACGGCATGCGCGTCATGCCGCCGACGAGGACGACGTGGTCGATGCCGGACCTGTCGATACCCGCATCGGCGAGCGCCTGCTTGGTCGGGCCCACCGTCCGCTCGAGCAGATCCGCGACGAGCTCCTCGAGCTTCGCACGGGTCAACTGCAGGTCGAGGTGCTTGGGCCCTTCCTGCGTCGCGGTGATGAACGGCAGGTTGATCTGCGTCGTCATCGTCGACGACAGCTCGATCTTCGCCTTCTCGGCCGCCTCGTAGAGACGCTGCAGCGCCATCCGGTCCTGCGACAGGTCGATCCCCTGGTCCTTCTTGAACTCGGCCACCATCCAGTCGACGATCGTCTTGTCGAAGTTGTCGCCGCCGAGATGGTTGTCGCCGTTGGTCGCCTTCACCTCGAAGACGCCCTCGCCGAGCTCGAGGACGGACACGTCGAACGTGCCGCCGCCGAGGTCGAAGACGAGGATCGTCTGATCGGCGCCCTCCTTGTCGAGGCCGTACGCGAGCGCCGCGGCCGTCGGCTCGTTGATGATGCGAAGGACGTTGAGGCCGGCGATCTTGCCGGCGTCCTTCGTCGCCTCGCGCTGCGCGTTGTTGAAGTACGCCGGGACGGTGATCACCGCGTCGGTGACCGACTCGCCGAGGTACGCCTCGGCATCCGTCTTCAGCTTCTGGAGGATCATCGCGCTGATCTCCGGCGGGGCGTACTCGTTGCCGTCCGCTTCCACGCGTGCGTCGCCGTTCGTGCCCTTGACGACCTCGTACGGGACGATCGTCATCTCCTCGGAGACCTCGTCCCACTTCCGGCCCATAAACCGCTTGATCGAGAAGACCGTGTTCTGCGGGTTCGTGACCTGCTGGCGCCGGGCCGGCGCGCCGACGAGCCGCTGACCGTCCTTCGTGAACGCGACGACCGACGGCGTCGTGCGCCCGCCTTCCGCGTTCGGGATGACGGTCGGCTCGCCCCCCTCGAGCACGGCCATGCAGCTGTTGGTCGTCCCGAGGTCGATGCCGATAGTCTTTGCCATTCCTGATTGCTCCTTCGCTAGGGGTCGTGCTGAGAAAATCTAAGCCCGATTGTATCAAGGTGAGGCGGCTCCGCAAGCTCGCGCTCGCCGTCGGCCTGCTGGCGCTCCCCACTCTGGCCGCCGCCGCGACCACCTCAGTCGAGCTCTCGACCGACACGCTGACGACGCCGGGCGCCCAGCACGCGACCGAGGTCGAGCCGGACACAGCGGCCTTCGGGACGACCGTCGTCAGCGCCTTCCAGGTCGGCCGGTACTTCGACGGCGGCGCGGCCGCGATCGGCTTCTCGACCTCCACGGACGCCGGTCGGACCTGGCGCTCGGGCCTCCTCCCCGCGCTGACGACGGCCTCGACGCCGGCCGGCTCGGCGGCGCGCGCGACGGATGCCGCGGTGGCGTACGACGGCGCCCACCGCCGCTGGCTCGTTTCGTCGCTGACGCTCTCGACCGACTCGTCCGCGATCGTCGTCAGCGGATCGGGCGACGGACGGACCTGGGACGCGCCGGGAACCGTCGTCTCGCTCGCGCGCGGTGGCAATGCGGGCGAGGAGACCCAGCTCGACAAGAGCTGGATCGCGTGCGACAACGGCGCGAGGAGCCACTTCCGCGGCAGCTGCTACGTCGCCTACACCGACTTCACGCCGCCCGGTGTCGCGATCGGCGTCCAGCGCTCGACGGACGGCGGCCGCACATGGTCGCCGCCGGTCTTCGTCCGCGTCGCGACGGATGTCCCGGGCGTCCAGCCGGTCGTGCGGCCGAACGGCCAGCTCGTGCTCGTCTACCTCAACGGGGCGGGGCGGATCGCGGCCGTTCGTTCGAACGACGGCGGCGCGACGTTCGCAGCCCGCGTCGAGCCGATCGCGCGCGTGCAGACACGCAACACGGAGCTGACGCAGGTCGGGTTGCGTCTCTTCCCGCTCCCCAGCGCGGCGGTGGACGGCGGCGGAACGGTCTACGTCGCATGGTCCGACTGCCGGTTCCGCCGCAGGTGCACGGGCGACGACATCGTCGTCGCGCACTCGCGAGCGACGGGCTGGGTCGCACCGCAACGCCTTGCCGTTCCCGGCCTCTCCGCAGCGACGGATCACGTGCTCCCCGGTCTCGCTGCGGACGAGAAGACACGCGGTACACGTGCCCATGTCGCGGTCACGTTCTACTCGGTTCGGAAGACCGGTTGCCGCAGCCCCGACTGCCTGCTCGACGTACGGCTCGCGACGTCGGCGAACGGCGGTCACACCTGGCGCAAGCCGATCGTGCTCAGCGCCGCGCCGATGCGGTTCGCCTGGCTCCCGCGGACGAGCACCGGCTACATGGTCGGCGATTACGTCGGGACGTCATTCGCGGGCGCGCGGGCCGTCGCCGTCTTCGCACTTGCGCGACCGCCGGCCGGGAGCAGGCTCGACGAGTCGATCCACGCGGCGGCCCAGGTCGTGCGCTGACGCCCGCGTAAACTCGCCGCGATGGAAGAAGGGAAGGTCGACCGGGACGACCTGCACGCGGCAATCGCGGCGCGGAAGGAGCTCGGGCCGGAGCTCGAGCCGCAGCTCGTCGACTCGTTCGTCGCGCGTATCGAGCAGCGGCTCGAGCGGGGCAGGCCGGGCGGCGTCGCGCGTCCCGACCGCAGCCGCGACGGCTCGTTCGTCCTTGCGGTCCTCTCGTTGATCTTCGCGATCCCGCTGACCGCGATCGCCGTCACCCAAGCGGGTCTCCTCGGACTGGCGCTCGTCTGGGTCGGGATCGTGCTCGTGAACGCGGTCTACAACCGCTAACGGGCGACTCGCGCGCGCGCGGCGAGCCTGGCAAGCGCGGCGGCGGCCGCCGGCTCGGCGAGAACGATGCCGGCCATGATCGACGCACACCCGAGCCAACCGACCGCGCCGAGACGGTCGCCGCTCAGGACGTATCCGAAGAAACCGGCCCACACGGTCTCGAGGGAGAAGACGATCGCGATCCGCGGCGCACTCATTCGTCGCTGCGCCCAGACCTGGATCAGGTACGCGAGCGCGCTCGCGAAGATGCCGGTGACGATGAGCGCGCCCCACACCGTCCACCCCCGGGGGACGGAGAGGTCGCCGAGCGCAATCGCGACGACGAGGAAGCCCGCGAAGCAGGTCGCCATCTCGACGAGCGTCAGCGCGATCGCGTCGTAGCGCGCGGCGTAGCGCTCGATCATCACGATCTGCAGGGCTTGTGCGGCCGTCGACGCGAGCACGAGCGCGTCGCCGGTCGGCGAGCCGGCATGGATCCCCGACAGGAGCGCGAGCCCGAGCAGCGCGAATGCGACACCGAGCCACACTTCGGTCCCGACACCTGCACGGAAGAGCGCGAGGCCGAAGAGCGGCGTGAGCACGACGTACAGGCCGGTGATGAACCCCGTGTTCGACACGGTCGTCCGCTCGAGCCCCGCGGTCTGAAGCGCGATGCCGAGTGCAAGCAGCGCGCCGACCACGAGGCCGGCGCCGGCGCCCGATCGTCCGAGCGTGCGGACGCGCGTCGCACCGGCGAAGGCGAGCGCACCAGTCGCGAGCGCGTACCGAACGGCCAGGAACGCGAACAGCGGGTAGATCGCGACAGCGTCTTTGACCTGCACGAACGTGACGCCCCAGACGGCGGTCACCGCAACCAACGCCGCGAGCGCCGCCATCGCGCGATTGTCCCCGACATGCAGGAGGGCGCCGTTCGGCGCCCTCCTGTCAAACCGTTCCGCGGTGCGTCCTACGAGTCGGAGCCGCCGCCCATGCCGCCGCCGGACTCGCCGCCGCCCATGCCGCCGCCGGACTCGCCGCCGCCGCCGGACTCGCCGCCGCCCATGCCACCCCCGGACTCGCCGCCGCCGCCGGACTCGCCGCCGCCCATGCCGCCGCTGCCGGACTCGCCGCCGCCCATCCCGCCGCCGGACTCGCCGCCGCCGCCGGACTCGCCGCCGCCCATGCCGCCGCCGCCGGACTCGCCGCCGCCGCTCTGCTCCAGCTCGAAGTCGAACACGGATGTACCTCCGTTCGAAGGGTGATGTAGACGCTGCGTTCCTGCCGCAAGCCTGCGCGAAACGTCGTCAGTCTTCGACGCCGTCGCGCTCGGGCTCGTAGTACTCGCCGCGCTCGGCGTCACGGCCGCGCGCGCCGCCGAGCGTGAAGCTCTCCTCGCCGTCTGCGCCGCCGCCCCCTTCGCCGCCGGAACGCGCGGCGCCGCCGGTGTCGCCGAGCTCGCCGAGGATTTCCTCTTCGTCGCCGCGTTGCTTCTGCTCGCTCATCGGTACCTCCTTTCGCGCCGGGTCTGCCGCCGCGACCGCGCCCCGAAACGTCGCTACGCTTGGCAGATGGACCCACTCGTCGACGGATGGGGGCGGCGGATCGAATCGGTCCGCATCTCGGTGACCGACAAGTGCAACTTCCGGTGCACGTACTGCATGCCGGCCGAGGGGCTCGAATGGCTTCGGCGTGACGAGATCCTCACGTTCGAGGAAATCGCGCGGCTCGCGCGCCTGCTTGCCGCGATGGGTGTCAGCGAGGTGCGGCTGACGGGCGGCGAGCCGCTCGTGCGCCGCGACCTCCCGCAGCTCGTCGCGATGCTCGCCGAGATCGACGGAATCGACGATCTGTCGCTGACCACGAACGGCATCCTGCTCGCCCGATCTGCGGGCGCGCTCGTCGAGGCCGGGTTGCGACGCATCAACGTCTCGCTCGACTCGCTCGATCACGTGCGGTTCGCCGAGATCACGCGCCGCGACGCGCTCGACCAGGTGCTCGAAGGGCTCGCCGCCGCCGAGCAGCATCCGGAGCTGCGCCCGATCAAGGTGAACTGCGTCGCGATCAAAGGCTTCACCGAGGACGAGGTTCCTGCGCTCGCCGCACTCGCGCGACGGAAGCCGTACGTCGTGCGGTTCATCGAGTTCATGCCGCTCGACGCGGACCGCACCTGGCGTGCGGACCAGGTCCTGACAGGGGCCGAGGTCCGCGCGTTGATCGAAGCCGAGCACGGGCCCCTGGTCGAATTGCCGGCGAAGGCGTCGTCGACTGCACGACGGTTCGGCTTCGCCGACGGCGCCGGGGAGATCGGGTTCGTGAATCCGGTCTCCGAGCCGTTCTGCTCGACGTGCGACCGGATCCGGCTGACCGCCGACGGCCAGCTCCGTACCTGCCTCTTCTCGCGCCGCGAATGGGACGTGAAGGAGGCGCTCCGCGACGGTCGCGACGATGCGCAGATTGTGGATTTCCTGCGGTACGCGGTACGTCACAAAGAGCTAAAGCACCGCGTCAACGAGCCCGGGTTCGTGCCGGCGTCCCGCTCGATGTCCCAGATCGGCGGGTAAACAGCCCTGCCACCGGCGGACGGCGGGATGGTTCTGGCCGGGTCGCGCGTTTACAATCACTGATCACGTGACCGCCGTCGCTGCAGCCGGGCGCCGCGTGCTTCCGCGCGGTTATGCCGACCTTGTTCGCCAGCTGGCGATCTGGTTCGGTTTCCTGTTCGCGTACCAGCTTGCGCGCGGCTTTGCCGACCGCGATCCCGCGCGCGCGTTTGCGAACGGCTGGCGCGTGCTCGATCTCGAGCAGCGCACGACGAACCACGTGCTCGAGCTGACGTTCCAGAAGCTCGCGGATTCCTCGTCGTTCCTGCAGAGCCTCGTGGCGTGGACGTACTGGAACTCCGAGTTCACGGTCGTCGGCCTCGCGTTGCTCTGGGTGTACCTCCGCCGGAATGCGGCATTCACGCGCTTCCGTAACACGATCCTGCTCGCGAACGTTCTCGGATTGATCGGTTACGTGCTCCTGCCGACAGCGCCGCCGCGGATGTTCCCGAGCCTCGGCTTCCTCGACACGCTCGACCAGTTCGGCGGTCTCAACCACGGCAGCGGCCTCGTGTCGCTCGCGGCGAACCCGTACGCGGCGATGCCGAGCCTCCACGCAGCCGACGCGCTGATCGTCGGCGTGATCGTCGCGTCCGTCGTCAAGCGGCCGCTCTTCAAAGCGCTCTGGCTGCTGTGGCCCGCGTGGGTCTGGTTCACGGTGATGGCGACCGGCAACCACTTCTGGCTAGACGTCGTGGCGGGGATCCTCGTGGCGGCAGTCGCGCTCGCGCTCGTCTACCGTCCGAGCTGGCCCGCCCGCTCGTGGAGGCTCATCGCAAACCTGCTATAGTCCGGGCATAGCAGGAATGCGATGCCCGAGACGATGAGAGACACAGCCGTGCTCCACCGCGTCAAGCAGGGATACACGACCGGCGCACGGTCGTTGGCCTCCCGCTCGGTCGTCGGTCTCGCGCGGACGCGCATCACGCCGAACGCGCTGACGACAGCCGGTGTGTCGCTGTGTCTCGCGGCATCCGTGGTCGTCTTCTTCGAAAGTCGCAACACCTGGCTCTTCTACTGGCTCGGCGCGATCCTGTTCGTCGTCGGATCGATCCTCGACATCCTCGACGGGGCGCTCGCGCGCGCCGGCGGGAAAACGACGCCGTTCGGCGCGTTCCTGGACTCGACGACCGATCGCGTCGGCGAAGGCGCGATGCTCGGCGCGATCGCGCTGATCTTCCACCGGCACGATCATCCCGTCGCCCTGGCGCTCGCCTTCGCGGCAGTCGCGGGCTCGTTCCTCGTCCCCTACACACGCGCGAAGGCCGAGGCGCTCGGTCTCCGCGGCGACGTCGGAATCGGCTCGCGCGCAGAACGCGTCGTCGTGATCACGGCGGGGCTGGTGCTCGCGCCGCTGAGCATCTGGCTGCTCGTCGGGGCGATCTCGCTCCTGACCGCGACCGCGTGGATCACCGTGGTGCAACGCATCCTGCACGTCCGCAAGCAACTGCTTTCACTCGGAGGATCAACGAATGTCCCAGACGAACGGTAACCCCCTGAACGGGAAGGCACGGCTTGACGACCGCGTCCGTGTGGCGATCATCGGTGTCGGCAACTGCGCCAACTCGTTGCTGCAGGGAGTGGAGTACTACAAGGAGGCCCCCGACGACGAATTCGTCCCCGGGCTGATGCACGTCAACCTCGGCGGCTACCACGTCAACGACATCGAATTCACCGCGGCGTTCGACGTGACGAGCGACAAAGTCGGCAAGGACCTCTCCGAAGCAATGTGGGCGCACCCGAACGACACGATCAAGTTCGCGGACGTCCCGAAGACCGGCATCAGCGTGTCGCGGGGCATGACGCACGACGGGCTCGGCAAGTACATCTCCGACGTCGTCACGAAGGCTCCGGGCGAGACCGCCGATGTGGTGGGGATCCTGCGCGACACGAAGACGGACGTCGTCGTCAACTACCTGCCCGTCGGCAGCGAGGCGGCGACGAAGTGGTACACCGAGCAGATCCTCGACGCCGGCTGCGCGATGGTGAACTGCATGCCGGTGTTCATCGCCCGCGAGTCGTACTGGCAGCGGCGGTTCGAGGACCGCGGCGTGCCGATCATCGGCGACGACATCAAGTCGCAGGTCGGCGCGACGATCACCCACCGCGTACTGACGTCGCTGTTCCGCGAGCGCGGCGTCAAGCTCGATCGCACGATGCAGCTCAACGTCGGCGGCAACTCCGACTTCCTCAACATGCTCGAGCGCGAGCGCCTCGAGTCGAAAAAGATCTCGAAGACGAACGCCGTCACCTCGATGCTGGACTACGACCTGGGGCCCGGGAACGTGCACGTCGGCCCGTCCGACCACGTGCCATGGCTGACCGACCGGAAGTGGGCCTACATCCGGATGGAAGGGTCGTCGTTCGGCAACGTCCCGCTGAACGTCGAGCTGAAGCTCGAGGTCTGGGACTCTCCCAACTCCGCCGGCATCGTGATCGATGCGGTGCGGATGGCGAAGCTCGCGCTCAACAGCGGCGTCGCCGGAGCGCTCGAGGGGCCGAGCTCGTACCTGATGAAGTCGCCGCCGAAGCAGATCGTCGACGACGAGGCCTATGAAGCAACCGAGACGTTCATCCGCGAGAACGCGCGGAACCAGGCGCGGGAGGCGGCAACCGCCTAGCGTCGCGAGGGTCAGGCCCGCGCGGGTCTGACCCTCGCTCACTACACTCGGCCGAGATGGGCCTACGGATCTGCCTCGTGACGCCGTTCGCCTGGTCGCAGCCGCACGACGTCAACGAGCACGTCGCGGGCGTCGCCGACGCGCTCCGCGCCCTCGGCAACTCGGTCACGATCCTCGCGTCCTCGAATCGGGCCCGCGACCTCGCGGCCGGCCGGCGGGCGCTCCTGAACGGGCTCGACGGGGGCGTCGTCGCGGTAGGGCCGGCCATGCCGATCTCACGCCGCAGTCGCATCGGCGTGCCGGTCGGCGCGCGGGCGAACCTGTCGCTCGCGCTCGCGCTCGGCCGCTTCGACGTGGTGCACGGATTCGAGCCGGGCCTGCCGAGCCTCTCGTACCTCGCCCTCCGCGACGCGCAGGCGCTCGCCGTCGCGACGTTCGTCTCGCCGGAACGGCTCGCCTATCCGCCCGGACGCGCGCAGCGCGAGCGCCTGCTCGGCCGGATCGACGCGCTCGTCGCGACGAGCGATGCCACCGCGGCTGCGGCCGCCGAACGCTTCCCCGGGACGTACACGGTGATCTCACAGGGCGTCGACCCCGATCTGTTCACCCCCACCACGAAGGCCCGCCGGATTGTCACCGAGTGGCGGCCGACCGAGCGGCCGATGTTCCGGTCGGTCCTGCGCGCGCTCGAGGATCTCCCCGACTGGGAGCTCGTCGTCCTGCGGACGAAGCCGCTGATGGGCCGGCCGACGCTGAGGCGGGAAGTCCGCGACCGGGTCACCGTCCGCTCCGCGCGGGACGGTCGCTCGCGCGCGCCGATCCTGAACGAGGCGGCGATCTTCGTCCCCGCGGTCGAGGGGCTGGCACGCGTCCGCCTCGAGGCCGCTGCAGCCGGCTGTGCGATCGCCGCGCCCGCGGGCGTCGAGACACAGCCCGAGCTCGCCGGGGCCGAGGTCGCGCGGCTCGGCGAAGACGACGCGTTTCGCGAACGGCGCCGGCACGCGGCGCGTGACGAGATTGCCGGCCAGAGCTTCGACGCGGTCGCCGAGGAGCTCGACACGCTCTACCGCTCGCTCGCCGGCCGACGTCGCCGGCCGCGGGCGGCCGAGGATCCGCTCAGCGAGCGCGACTGGATCCTCTGCGATCTCCACATGCACACGAACTGGTCACACGATTGCGCCGTCCCCGCGGCCGACCTCGTCGCGTATGCCGACGAGATCGGCCTCGGCGCGATCGCTGTCACGGACCACAACGCGATCGGCGGCGCGCTCGAGGCCGTCGAGCTCGCGGAGCACCGCAACCTGGTCGTCATCCCCGGCGAAGAGGTGAAGACGGACGGGCAGGGCGAGGTGATCGGCCTCTTCGTCGAGCAGGAAATCCCGCGCGGCCTCTCGTTCGCGGACACGATTGCGGCGATCCGCGAGCAAGGCGGCATCGTCTACGTTCCGCATCCGTTCGACCGGATGCATGCGATCCCCGATCCGGCGACCCTGCACCGCCACCTCGCCGACATCGACGTGTTCGAGGTCTACAACGCGCGCCTGTTGTTCGAGGGCTACAACGACGAGGCGGTGCGCTTCGCCGCCAAGTACAACCTCACCGTCGGCGCCGGCTCGGACGCGCACGTGCTCCAGGGGGTCGGGACGGGCGCGCTGCGGATGCGGGCATTCGAGGGACCGGAGGAGTTCCTGCTTTCGCTCCGGACAGCGCACGTCCTCCGGCGGCCGAAGTCGCTCGTGTACCTCCAGGGGCTGAAGTGGGTCGCGCAGGCCAAGGAACGGGTTCGCTAGCGGAGAACGGTGTCGAGGCCCGCCCGTGAGTCCTGTGCCCACCGATGAGATCTACGAGAAGTACCGCGACAAGGCGATCCTCGAGATCAACGCGCTCGCCGACGAGATCGCGCGCGCAGCCGGCGGTCGCGTGCCTGTGCTCGGCTCCGGGCACCCGCTCGGCGACATCCTGCTCCTGAAGTACCGGCCGCAGCCGGCGGAGGTGCAGGAGGGCGTCGCGTTCTACGGCCGGTCGGGGCAAGCGATCCTCAAGTCTCTCCAGCGACTGCACGTCGACCCGCTCGCGATCTACGGGACGAACTGCCTCAAGTTCGCGGACGGCGCCGAGGACGAATCTCGCCCCTTCCTGACACGCGAGCTGCACATCGTCCAGCCGAAGCTCGTCGTGGTGATGGGCGACGAGGCGGTCGCGTTCCTGAACTCGCTCGAATTCCCGCTCGCCGACCCGCTCGAGTCGACGACCGGGGAGAAACAGCGGCTCACGGCGACGGTCGACGCGCTGATCGTGCCCGACATCGACGCGTCGCTCGACGAAGCCCCGGCAAAGACGGCGTTTTGGAACGCATTCAAAGCGGTCGGCCCCTGGTGGGCCGCGCTGCCGCCCTACTAGCGGTCGTCGCCGCACTGGCGGCGTACGACGCGCTCCACACACGGTTCTGGGACGCGTCGGACTGGTGGGACGTCGCGTTCATCGCGATCGTCCTGATCCCGCTCTCGTTCGCGATCGTGTGGATCCTGCTTCCGTTGCGGGTCGCACGAGGGTTACTGCCGGCCGGAGTCGCGCTCGCAGTCCTGACGTACGCGCTGCACGTCGCGCACTGGCATACGGCGGAGAACCTCGTGAAGCTCTGCGCCGTCACGCTGATCGGGTTCTGGTTCCTCGGCTACTTCGAGACGGCCGCATGGGTCGTCCTCGTCGCGCTGATCATCCCGTGGGTCGACGCGTATTCCGTCTGGCGAGGGCCGACGAAGGTGATCGTCACCCACCACGTGCACGTCTTCACGGCGTTGTCGTACGCGTTCCCGATCCCCGGCGAGCACACTGCGGCGAACCTGGGCGTGCCCGACCTGCTCTTCTTCTCCCTCTTCCTCGCCGCGTCGGCGCGGTTCGGCCTGCGTCCGGCATGGACGTGGGTCGCGCTGACGGCGTCGTTCGGCATCACGATCGCAGTCGCGGTCGCACTGCGGCTGGCCGGCCTGCCGGCGCTGCCGCTCCTTTCGCTCGCATTCCTGCTCACGAACGCCGATCTCCTCTGGGCGCGGCTACGCGCGAACCGCGCGGAACGTGACGCCGCACGGACCTGAGCAGGTGCGTTCGTCGCACCCTCCGTGCGCCGGCGCACCGCGCGCGCACGAGTTCGGCGCAGAATCGACACAGACGTGCGCGCAGGAACCGGGTAATGTCGACCGCGAGGGTGGTGGGTATTGAGCCCCACCCAAGGGCGGGGGCGCGCGCGCGTGTACCTCTAGTCGGGCGTTGGCGCGTGTTCGAGCAACGCGACGCACTCGACGTGCGGTGTGTGCGGGAACATGTCGAGGGGGCGCGCGCGGACGAGCTCGTAGCCGTAGTCGTCGCGGAGCCGCTTCACGTCGCCGGCGAGTGTCGTCGGGTTGCAGGAGACGTAGACGATCCGCGCGGCGCCGATCTCGCCGAGTCGCCGCAGTGCCTTTCCGGCGAGGCCGGCGCGCGGCGGGTCGACGACGACCACGTCGGGGTCGCCGGCCCGCTCGCGCAACTCCTCGATTGACTGGCCGACGTTCCCGGCGAAGAACGCCGCGTTCGTGATCCCGTTCAGGTCCGCGTTCTCGAGCGCACACGCGACGCTTTCTTCCGACACCTCGATCCCCCAGACCGTCAGCGCGTCGCGCGCGAGCGTCAGCCCGATCGTGCCGATACCGCAATAGAGGTCGTACACCGTCTCGTTGCCGCTCAGCGCTGCGAACTCATGCGCGAGGCCGTACAGACGCTCGGCCATCTTCGTGTTCGTCTGCAGGAATGCGTTCGGTCGGACGCGGAAGCGAAGACCGCACAGCTCCTCCTCGATCGTCTCGTCCCCCCAGAGAAGCGTCGTCGGCAGGTTGGTCACCTCGGCCGCGGACTCGTTCTCCGACCAGTGCACCGAACGCACTTGCGGGAAGGCCCGCACGACATCGACAAAGTGGCCGGTGTCGAACTTCTCGCCGCGCGCTGTGACGAGCTGCACGAGCGCCTGGCCTGTGTTTCGCCCCTCGCGGACGACCAGGTGGCGGAGGTACCCCGTGTGCTCGGCCTGGTCGTACGCGTCGAGCCGCTCTTCGCGCGCCCATTCGCGCACGGCGTTGCGCAGTGCATTGCCGAAGTCCGTCGTCAGCCAGCACTTCTCGATTTCGAGCACCTCGTCCCAGCGTCCAGCCTTGTGGAAGCCGAGCGTCGGACCGTCCTCGAGCTGCGTGAACGAGTACTCCTGCTTGTTGCGGTAGTGGAAGACGTCGTCTGCGGCAACGATTGGCTCGAGCGGCGGCGCCTCGAAGCCGCCGATCCGCCGGAACGCGTCGGCGACTTGCTCCTCCTTCGCCGCGACTTGGGCCTCGTACGCGAGGTCCTGGAAGCGGCAACCGCCGCACGCGGGGTAGTGCGCGCACGGCGCGTCGACGCGCTGCGCGCCGGGCTCGAGCACCTCCGTCATGAGGGCCTCGGCGTGACGCCGCTGCACCTTCGTCACCCGCGCACGGACGCGGTCGCCGGGCAGACCGCGCCGGACGAATACAACGAAGCCGTTCAGGCGCGCGACGCCGTTGCCGCCGTACGCGAGACGGTCGATGGTGAGCTCGAGCTCCTCGTCGCGACGAACGGGCGCAGCCACCGCCCGAGCGTAGCTAGTGCAAGTCGGTCACGGGGTGCGGGCTCAGCAGCAACGGCCGTCGCGGCTTCTGCGCGAAGTTGAAGTCCTTCGAGAGGTCACCGAGGATCGACGCGCGCTCGCGGACGTCCGGCCGCGGATCCGGTCGCCCGTCGGTCCGTGGGTCGAGCCGCTGGCCCTTCAGGAAGTCGTCCTCGATGAACTTGACGTACGCATCGAAGCTCAACGTCTGGTGGTCGATGAACCCGTGCCGCGCGTACGCGCTGACGACAAGACCGGGAACACGCAGGCCGTAGCCGTTCTGGTCGACGCTGGGCGGCCGCACGTGGTCGTAGAACCCGCCCCAGTCGTCCCAGGAGATGAAGACCGCCGTCGATTTCCACTGCGGGCCGCGCATCGCGGCATTCACGAGCTTCGTCACGTACGTCTGCCCCGCACTGACGAGGCCCGGCGGATGCTCGCTGACCGAGCCGGTCGGATTGATCCACGCCACGGCCGGCAGCTTGCCGGTGCGCGCAGCGGTGAAGTACTGGGACAGCGACACGACGTTCTTCACCTGATCGTCGTCCTGAACGGTCGTGAACCACGGGAGCGGGTTCCAGATCCCGGGCGTCCGCGCTCCCTGGCGCACCGACTCGCAGATCATCTGGTCGTCCTCGCAGTCGGGCTCCGTTCCGGAGAAGACGTAGTAGCGCCAGCTGACCTTGTGCTTGTGCAGCAGGTACGTGAGGTCGGTCCACGCGTATTTTGGCGGCACGCCGTTGACGTTCGTCTTCGCATCCATTGCCTGTCCCGGGTTCTGCAGCGCGTTGACGCAGCTGAATGGGTCGTTGCGCCGTGTGCACCGCGCCGACCACTCCGAGAGCATGAACAAGTGCGCGGGGAGGCTCCACGACGCGTTCGGCTCGTACATGTGGTCCTGGAGGACGAAGTTGCGAGCGTAGGCCCAGTAGTTCGGGATGTCGCGCCCGTCGTGGTAGCCCATGACGTCGGGGTTCGTCGCGCGTTGCGAGCAGATCGGGTTGGTCGGGTCCTGCTTGCAGCCCTTGACCTTCGCGTTCTCGGCGCTCGCAACGAACCCGTCCATCTTGCCGCCGGCGAGGTCGGCGACGGCATTCGCCTGGCCGTGAGGGCCGCCCGCGTTGAGGTCGCGCGTGTCGTGGAACGGCTTCTCACACCCGCCGGTGGCCGGGTTCGGCGCGCAGACGGCGAACTCGCCGGCGGAGTCGCGCGGGAACCCGTCGGCGCCCGGGTACGTCCCGAAATAGTGATCGAACGAGCGGTTCTCCTGCATGATCACGATCACGTGCTTGATCTTGTGGATCGCGGCGGGCGGGCGCGCAGCCGCGTCGATCCAGGCACGTGCGGCCGCACGCTGTGGGAGCACGAGCGCGAGCCCGACGACGAGCAAGACGGAGAGCCTGGCCACACTCGGGTTGTATGTCCTGAGACGTGAAGCCTGGGTTAAGAACGCGTAAAAGGTGACGCCGCGGGGGTTGCCTGACCGCTCCGAGCCGGTCACGCTTGGCCTGCTGCACGACATTCGACCGAGGAGACACCTTGAAGAAGACCGTTGTTGCCGGCGTTGCCGCAGCCGGGCTGGCCGCGTTCCCGGCGCTCGCGCCGGCGGACACTGCACCCGTCGCGACCGTCAAGGCAGACCTGGCGAAGCTTCAGTCCAACGTTGCGACCGCCCGAACGACGCTCGTCGGCGACGCGCAGAAACTCGCCGCCGACGCGAACGCCGCGAAAGGAACATCGCGCAAGGCCGCGCGTGCGGCGATCAAGCCGGACCTGCAGAAGCTGCACAGCGACCTCGCTGCAGCTCGCGCGACGATCAAGGCGGATCACGCGCAGCTGAGAAGCGATCTCGCAGCGGCGAAGCAGGTCAAGGGCGCGGCGAAGGAGCTGAAGCCGGTGCTCGCGTCGACGCGGGCGAGCGTCAAGCAGCTACGCAGCGAGATCCGCAGCGAGCTTGCGAAGGCGCGTCAGGCCGTCAAGGACCTGCGCGCGTCGTTCACGAAGTAGGACCCGGAGGATGTGGGGGCGCCGACGGCGCGCCCCCGCGCCTCATCCGAGTGCGGTGACGTAGACCTTCCGCTCGCGCGGGCCGTCGAACTCGCAGAAGAAGATCCCCTGCCAGGTCCCGAGTGCGAGCTTCCCTTCGGCGAGCGGCACGAGGATCTGCGGGCTGATCAGCGACGAGCGAATGTGGGACGGCGCGTTCGGCCCGTCGGGGTCCTCGACGTGCTTCCACTCCCAGCCGTCGTCGACCACCTTCTCGAGCGCCGACTCGAGGTCGCGCGCGACCGCGGGATCGGCGCCCTCGTTGATCGTGACCGCGGCTGTCGTGTGCGGCACGTAGACGAGAGCCGCGGCTGCCCCGTTCGTCGCGCCGAGCGCCCGCTGCACCTCCTGCGTGATGTCCACGAGCTGCGTGCGACGCTCGGTGCGAAGGGAGATCTCCTGCATGCCGCTATCCTACGAAACCGCGTGCCGCCCGCTCCCCTCCCCGACCGCGAGCTCGACGCCTACCGCGAGCAAGCCGACCGATTCATCGCGGAGCTCGACGAGGAGTACTACCTGCATTACGCGGGGCACAAGGAATCGTTCGACCTCAGCCCGATCTACGAGCGCCACAGCAACCTGACGGCGCCGGACGTCGTCAGGTCGATCGGCCTGTCGGTCAACGGCGGCAGCCGCGTACGCGAGCTGTGGCGCTTCGCGTGCGAGGGATATTTCGGCGAGCTCACGCGCGAGCACGCAGAGAAGCTTGCGCGCCTCGAGTCGGAGATCCAGCTCTCGGTCGACGGCGAGCAGATCACGTACCGAATGGCGCGGCCGGCACTCGCGAACGAACCGGATCGCGCGAAACGCGAGCGGATCGACGCGGCCGCCAACGAGGTCCTCGAGGAGCGGATGAACACGCTCAACCTGGAAGGCGTGCAGGCGGTGCAGCGTGCGGCGCACGAGCTCGGGTACGACAACTACCTCGAGCTGTACCGCAAGGTGTTGCCATCCTCGGCACTCGACGATCTCGCAACGCAGTGCCGCGCGCTCCTCGACTCGACTGAACGGCTCTACGAGGACGCAGCCGACACCCTCTTCCGCAACCGCGTCGGCGTGTCGTTGTCGGAAGCGCGGCGCTGGGACGTCCCGCGCCTGTTCCGGGCGCCTGAGTGGGACCAGATGTTCCCGAAGGACCGGATGGTTCCGGCGCTCGAGGCGACGCTGTCCGACCTAGGCGTCGATCTGAAGTCGCAGGCGAACGTCCATCTCGATCTCGAGGAACGGCCGAACAAGACGCCGCGCGCGTTCTGCGCGCCGATCGAGATCCCCGACAAGGTCATGCTCGTGATCCAGCCGATCGGCGGCCCCGACGACTGGCGCGCCCTCTTCCACGAAGCCGGACACACGGAGCATTTTGCGAACACGTCACGCGACCTTGCGATGGAAGAGAAGCGGCTCGGCGACAACGCCGTCACCGAAGGCTGGGCGATGTTGCTGCAGCATCTGACGGACGATCCGATGTGGCTGACGCGGCGACTCGACTTCGCGCGACCCGGTGAGTACGCGATCGAGGGCGCGACCGGCCTCCTTTATTTCGTCCGCCGATACTGCGCGAAGATCCTCTACGAGATCGAGTTCCACGCCGCCGAGGACGTCACGACGATGCGCAACCGCTACGTCGAGCTGCTGGCGGATGCGCTCAAGGTCGAGCCGACCGCGGCGAACTACCTGGCGGACATCGACTCCGGCTTCTACGTCTCCTCCTACCTCCGTGCATGGGCGTTCGAGGCGCAGCTCCGAGCGTTCCTACGGGAGAAGTTCGGGACCCGCTGGTTCGCGAGCCGTGAAGCCGGATCGCTCCTGCGCGAGCTCTGGGCCGAAGGGCAGCGGCTCCGGGCCGAGGAGATGCTCAAGGAAGTGACCGGCGCGACCCTCGAGATGGAGGCCGTCGCCGACCGCGTCCGCGAGGTCCTTCCCTCCTAGCCGAGAGTCCAGCGCATCCGTCCTGTGGCTGTGCATAAGCTTTATGCATGGTGAGGACGAGGGTGTTGATCGCCGGCGCAGCCGGTCGCGACTTCCACAACTTCAACCTCGTGTACCGCGGGCGGCCGGAGTACGAGGTCGTCGCATTCACCGCGACGCAGATCCCGAACATCGACGGGCGCGTCTATCCCGCGGAGCTCGCCGGCGAGCTGTATCCCGAGGGCATCCCGATCCTTCCCGAGTCGGCGCTGGAAGAGCTGATCCGCGAGCACGAGATCGACGAGGTCGTGTTCGCCTATTCCGACGTGACGCACGAGCATGTGATGCACATCGGCTCCCGCGCGCTCGCTGCAGGCGCGTCGTACCGGTTGATCGCACCGCGCGAGACGATGCTGCGCGCCGCAAAGCCGGTCGTTGCGATCTGCGCGGTCCGCACGGGATCGGGGAAGAGCCAGACGACGCGGCGCGTCGCCGAGCTCCTGCGCGACTCCGGGAAGCGCGTTGCGGTGCTGCGGCATCCGATGCCGTACGGCGACCTCACTGCACAGGCGGTGCAGCGGTTCGAGCGTTACGAGGATCTCGAGGCCGCCGACGCGACGATCGAGGAGCGCGAGGAGTACGAGCCGCACCTCGCCGAGGGGAATCTCGTCTTCGCCGGCGTCGACTACGAGCGGATCCTGCGCGCGGCCGAGCAAGAGGCGGACGTCATCCTCTGGGACGGCGGCAACAACGACACGCCGTTCATCGCACCCGACGTGCACATCGTCGTCGTCGACCCGCACCGCCCCGGCCACGAGCTGCGCTATCACCCGGGTGAGACCAACCTCCGCATGGCGGACGTGTGCATCGTCAACAAGATCGACAGCGCGCCGCAGGACGGCATCGATGCGGTGCTCGACTCGATCCACGACAACACAACGGACGCGACGGTGATCCTCGCCGCGTCGCCGTTCCTCGTCGACGGTGACGCCGAGTTGATCCGGGGCAAGCGCGTGCTCGCGATCGAGGACGGGCCGACGCTGACGCACGGCGAGATGACCTACGGCGCGGCGGTGCTCGCAGCGAAGCAGCACGGTGCGGCCGAGCTGGTCGATCCCCGCGGATGCGCGGTCGGGACGATCGCCGAGACGTTCGAGACATACCCGAACGTCGGTACGTTGCTTCCGGCGATGGGCTACGGCCGCCAGCAGATGGAAGACCTGCGCGAGACGATCGCGCGCTGCGACGCCGATCTCGTCCTGATCGGCACACCGATCGACCTGCGGAAGCTGATCGACATCGACACGCCGGCGCTACGCGTCACGTATCGCTTGCAGGAGATGGGCGAGCCGACGCTGAAGGACGTGCTCGTGGAGAAGGGCCTCATCGAGGAAACCGCGCTCGTGTGACGGCGGTGGTCGCACTGGGCGGAAACGCCCTGATGCGGCCGGGGGAACGTGGTACCGCCGCCGAGCAGCTCGCCAATCTCCGTCGCGCCGTCGCCGCGTTGGAGCCGCTGCTCGACGACGATGGGCTCGTGATCACGCACGGCAATGGGCCCCAGGTCGGAAACGAGCTGATCCGCCAGGAACGCGCGGCCGACGAGGCGCCGCCGCTTCCGCTCTGGCTCGCGGTCGCGCAGACGCAGGCCGAGATCGGCGCGCTGATCGCGGCCGAGCTGCGGCCCGCAGTCGACCGTGACGTCGCATGCGTGCTGACGCATGTGCGCGTCGCGCCCGACGACCCGGCCTTCGACCGCCCGACGAAGCCGATCGGCCCGTTCTACTCGTCGGCCCAGGCCGAGCAGCTTCAGCGCGAGCGCGGCTGGACGATGAACGAGGACGCCAACCGGGGGTACCGGCGCGTCGTCCCCTCCCCGGAGCCGCTCGACGTCATCGAGCTGCCGGCCGTCCGTTCCCTTGTTGCCGCAGGCGCGATCGTGATCGCGTGCGGCGGCGGCGGCATTCCCGTCGTCCGCCGCGGCGGTCGGCTGACCGGGATCGACGCGGTCATCGACAAGGACCGAGCCTCGGCGTTGCTCGCGCGCGGGCTCGGGAGCGACCGCCTCGTGATCCTCACCGAGGTGCCGGCGCTCTACGCGGACTTCGGCACCCCCGACCAGCGGGAGGTGCGCGAGCTCTCCACGCATGACGCGGAGCACCTGCTTCCGTCACTGGCCGAGGGCTCGATGCGACCGAAGGTCGCGGCCGGCGTCGCGTTCGGGCGCGAGACGCTGATCACGAACTTCGAGGCGCTCGGCGACGCGCTCGCGGGCCGTGCCGGGACGCGGATCGTCGGCGGGGTAACCGGGGCGTGAGCGGCGCGACGGTCGGCGTGCTGCATCCAGGCGAGATGGGCGCAGCGGTCGGAGCCGCGCTGACGGCGGCCGGCCACCGCGTCCTCTGGGCGTCGAGCGGCCGCAGCGCCGCGACCAAGGGGCGCGCCGCTGACGCAGGGATGCACGACGTGGAGACGATCGGGGCGGTGGCACGGGAGGCCGATGTCATCCTCAGCATCTGCCCGCCGCATGCAGCCGCCGACGTCGCCCGCGCGGCGCGTGGCTTCGGCGGGATCTACGTCGACGCGAACGCGGTCTCGCCGGCGAGCGCGACGGCGCTCGCCGCCACACTGACGAGGTTCGTCGACGGCGGCATCATCGGTCCGCCGCCGCGCACCGTCGGCACGACGCGCCTGTACGTCTCGGGCAGCGAGGCGCAACGCGTCGCGGACATCTTCACCGGGACGCCGCTCGAGGCACGCGTGATCTCGGCGGACGTCGGCAAGGCGTCTGCGCTGAAGATGGCGTACGCGGCGTGGACGAAGGGGACGGCCGCGCTGCTGCTCGCGCAGCGGAACGCGGCGCGTGCGCACGGCATCGACGCCGAGCTGGCCGCGGAATGGCAGCTGTCGGATCCCGAGCTCGCAGAGCGCCTCGCGCGCGCCGAGCGGTCGGCTGCGGCGAAAGGGTGGCGGTGGGTCGCCGAGATGGAGGAGATCGCGGATACGTTCGCGGCCGCCGGCGAGCCCGATGGCTTCCACCGCGCCGCGGCCGACGTCTACCGTCGCGCCTGACGGGCGAGGGCGGCCTCTCGGCCGCCCTCGCGCTCCTCTACGGAGGGACGGCGCTACTTCTTCGAGGAGCTGCCCTCGATCGTCGCCTGGTCGTTCGAACCGACCTGGATCCGCTTCGGCTTCGGCTGCTCGGGCTTCGTCACGTGCACCTCGAGCACGCCGTTTCGGTAGTCGGCCTTCACGTCGCTCTCGGCGACGCCCTGCGGGACGCCGAACGTCCGGGTGAACGTGCCGTAGCGCCGCTCGAAGCGGTAGAACCGGTCCTGCGACTCCTCCTGCTGACGCTCGCGCTCGGCGCTGATTGTCAGCGCACCGTCGTCGAGCTCGACCGAGATCTTGTCCTCGGGGATGCCCGGCAGATCGAGCGCGTAGACGATCTCGGACTCCGTCTCCCAGACATCGAGCGCCGGAATCCAGCTCTGCGTCGTCCGGCCGTTGCCCTCGAGGAGGCCGTTCATGAAACGGCTCATCTCGTTCTGCAACGAGGCGATCTCGCGGAACGGCTCCCAGCGAACCAAAGTCGCCATCTCACTTCCTCCTTTCACGACCTTGATGATGAGAGGAGGATAAAACCTTAGTGTGACAGTGTCAAGTAGCACCCACTAGGATCGCGGCCGGACGATGGCCTTCGGCGTTGACAACCTCAAGGGGCGCTCCTTCACCCGCGTCGCCGACTGGAACCGCGAGGAGCTGACGCAGGTCCTCGACCTCGCCGACGACCTGAAGCGCCGCCGCACGGCCGGCGAGAACCGCCCCCTCCTCCCCGGTCGGACGCTCGGGATGATCTTCCAGAAGCCGTCAACGCGGACCCGGGTGTCGTTCGAGGTCGGGATCTACGAGCTCGGCGGCATGGGCCTCTACCTCTCCGCGGGCGACCTGCAGCTCGGCCGAGGCGAGACGATCCGCGACACCGGGATGGTCCTCTCCCGGTATCTCGACGCGATCATGATCCGGACGTTCGAACAGGCCGACGTCGAGGCACTCGCCGCGGCCGCGACGATCCCCGTGATCAACGGGCTCACCGACAGCTCGCATCCGTGCCAGGCGCTTGCCGACGTGATGACGATCAGGGAGCGGTTCGGCCGGGCGGACGGGCTGAAGGTCGTCTACCTCGGCGACGGCAACAACGTGTGCGCGTCGCTGATGGTCGCGTGCGCAAAGCTCGGCATGAAGTTCGTGGCCGCGACACCGCGCTCGTACGCACCTGCGGACAACGTCGTCGACGTCGCGCGCGGCGCCGGCGGGAAGGTCGAGGTCACAGACGATCCCCGCGCCGCCGTCGAGGGTGCCGATGTCCTCTACACGGACGTCTGGACGTCGATGGGCCAGGATGCCGAGCGCGAGCAGCGACTCCGCGACCTGACGGGCTACGGGATCGACGCGGATCTGCTGTCGCGCGCGAACGAGCACGCGATCGTGCTGCACTGCCTGCCGGCGCACTACGGCGAAGAGATCACCGAGGACGTCCTCTACGGGCCGCAGTCGGCCGTGTGGGACGAAGCCGAGAACCGCCTTCACGCGCAGAAGGCGCTGATGGCGTTGGTGATTCGCTAGCCGCCGCCGGCTTATCGCGCTCCGTGATCAGGTAAGAAGCGGTGCGTGACGACTCGGGCGTGTCAGCAAGCGATTACCGACCCACGGGCGGGCCACGCGCGACATCGTGACGGCGGCGCCGTCGAGGGACGCCGATGATCCCGCTCAAGGACAACGTCCCGACGCGGACGTTCCCGATCGTCACTGTTTCGCTGATCATCGCGAACGCGCTCGTCTGGCTCTGGGAGCTGAACGGGCGGGGCGTCGACTACCACGTCGTCAAGGACGGCTACTACCCCTGCACCGTCCAGGGGCCGTGCGAAGCGGTGCGGATCGGGTCGAACGTGTTCCGCGACCACCTGCCTTGGTGGGAAGGCACGTTCACGTCGATGTTCATGCACGGCAGCTGGGAACACATCCTCGGGAACATGCTCTTCCTCTGGATCTTCGGGAACAACGTGGAGGACGCGCTCGGCAAGGGTCGGTTTCTCGCCTGGTACATCGGCGCGGGCATCGCGGCCATGGCGTTGCAGACGGGCGTGACCCTCACGTTCGGCACCGTCCGCGACGCGAGTATCCCGAACATCGGCGCGAGCGGCGCGATCGCGGGCGTGCTCGGCGCGTACTTCCTCCTGTTGCCGCGCGCACGCGTGCTGACGCTGATCTTTTTCGTCTTCCTGCGTGAGATCCGCGCCGTCTGGTTCCTCGGGATCTGGATCGGCCTCCAGGTCTGGCAGGGCGGGCTCGGGCTCACGCATCCGGACCAGACCGGCGGCGTCGCAGTGTTCGCACATATCGGCGGCTTCGCGTTCGGGCTGTTGACGGTGTACCTCGTCGCGAAGCGACGGCCGCTCGAACCACGCTGGTGACCTTCGAGGAGCACGTGCGCCGCGCGCTCGACTCGCTCCCGGCGGAGCTCGCCGCGAAGCTCGAGAACGTCGCCGTCGTCGTCGAGGAGCAGAACGCCGCCGAGCCGGATCTCTACGGATTGTTCGAGGAGCAGGAGTTTTTGCCGGCCCGGATCGCGATCTACCGGCGACCGCTCGAGGCCGACTTCGGCGACGACCCTGCGGCGCTCGAACAGGAGATCCGGATCACCGTGCTCCACGAGGTTGCCCACTATTTCGGCCTCGACGAGGAGCAGCTGGACGAGCTCGGGTACGGCTGATGGACGAGGTTTTGCAGATCGTGGCCGCAGCCGCCGCGGTCGTCGGCGCGATCGTGATCGCGCTCTTTTTCTTCGCCGGCCCGAGGGAATGACCACGCGGAGCCGAGCGTTTGAACGGACATGACCCTGACTGACATTCATCAAGCAATCGAGCAGACGAGCGAGCGGCGGACCGAGCTGTGGCACGCCCTTTCGCAGGGTCATGACCCGGCCGTCGCCGCCGAGCTCAAGCGTCTGAGCGAGCAACTCCAAGCCCTCTGGGACGAGGAGCGGAACGCCAAGGCGGTCCTCCGCTTCGGTGACCGCGAGCACATCGTGGCCCGCGCCCGCGTCGAAGAGCGGCTCGAGCGGGCCGCTTAACGCCCGGTCCGTTCCCGGCCGGGCGACACTCGTCGTCCGGCCTGGTGGTCGGCCCCGAACGAGGGATGCTCCCGCTCCTCGACGGGGCCGACAACCGTCGCGATGAGCGGGTTCGACACACGCGACCTCCTCGCAGACATCGGCGACGAATGGCCCGATCTCGAGGAGCTCGACCTCGGCGACGACGGCGACGACGACGCGCCGCCGCCGCTCGAAGCGGCCTGATACAGCGCCAAAAGTCCAGGGTGGTTCCACGGTGCGAATCGCGCCGTTCGGCGCGCAGGATGCATCTGTGCCGCCGCAAGCCTCTCACCTCAGCCGCATCTCGCTGACCGACGGCCGTTGGGCCGCGACGACCGACGGCGAGCTGATCCGCCTGACGGGGCTGGGAGACGGCGACGCGTTCGAGCAGCTGTACGGGCGCTTCTCGAAGCGTGTGTTCGGGTGGGCGTTGCGATGGCTGCGCGATCGCAGCCGTGCCGAGGATGCGACGCAGGAGACATTCGCCGCGGTCTGGCGTTCCGCGTCGACGTACCGGCCCGAGCGCGGCCCCGGCGCGCCGTGGCTGTTCGCGGTCGCACGCAATGCCGTCGTGAACGAGACGCGTGCGCGCGTCCCGGTTGCTGCCGCGCCGATCGACACGCCGTCGAATGAGCCAGGCCCGAGCGACCGAGCCGAGACGGCGTGGGTCAGCCGACGCGTGCACCTCGCGGTCGCAGAGCTCCCGGACGAATTGCGCACGTTGATCGAGCTCGCCTACTGGCGCGGGTTGACGCAGTCGGAGATCGCGATGCATGTCGGCGTCCCGCTGGGAACGATCAAGACGCGCACCCGCAGCGCGCTCGCACGCCTCGCCGACGCGCTCGACGGCGACGTTCGCCTGGGCGACCGCGAAACGATGTAGACCGACGCAATCAGGGCGAGGCCGAGTGCGCAGACGGTCGACGCATCGAGCCACCAGAACACGAGCGCGAAGCCGCCTGGATTCCGCCCCAGCCCACTCCCCACGTAATCGGTGCACGCATCACCTGTCCGACAGCTCGAGGACGAAGAATGACGCGTGCCCGGTCAGGCGTCCGCGGTGAACTCGATCTTGGCTCTACTATGCGCCACGGGGCGTTAGCTCAGCTGGGAGAGCGCCGGAACAGCCACGCCTCACGTCTCTTCAGTCGCGACTCGTCTACTTTCGACCGGCGACAGTTGCTCTACCTCGTGGATCAACGTCGTCGCCCCGGCCTTCCGGAAGAACGCAACGGCTTTGTCGAGCTCGGAGTCGGCCTGGGCGCGGTGTCCGTCCCTGGCGAGGCGCTCTCCACCGCGAAGGCGCGCAAGCGCCTCGAAAAGTAGCTCCCCGACCTGGCCGAACGCGTCTGCGGCGGCGGTGAAGTCACCGCACGCGTACAGACGGACGGCATGAAGCTTCGGCGAAGCCGGCACCGCCTCCGTCGCGCCGAGGACCGCATTGTTTCGACCCAGGTCGGCGAGTGCGAGCGCCACCAACGGCACCGCCTCGATCCACCGGGCGATGGAAGGAAGGATCGTCACGAGCTCCTCGAGGACGGTGGCGGCGGTCGAATCTCTCAGCGCGCGCAGGACGAGTAGGCGGAGCGCGAGCGCCTCGGCGAGATCGTCGGTCCTGCCGGAGCGATGGGCCGCCCCGAGCACCTCGATCGACGTGTCTCGGGCTGCCTCGAGATCTCCGCGGGCGAGGTGGACGAAGGGATGGAATCGCCGGTATGCGTCCAGGGCGAGAACGGCGTCCCAGTCTCCGTCCGAGAAGAGGAAGTCGCTCTCGACTCGGTCGAAGAAGTTGATCCAGTGTGGGACTCCCATCTGAACCGCGAGTCGCTGCGCCTCTGCGAAGAGCTCACGGGATCGCGCGACGTCGCCCAGCCGATGTAACAGCGAGCTTGCGAGATTGTTCATCGCTACGAAGGCCTCTGGCGACCTCGCGTTCAGTGCAAGGACGACGGCGCGCTCGAGATCGGCAAAGCCCGTCGCGTCGCCGAGGATGGTCTTCGCCGTGCCGTGGCTGTTCAGCGCGTGCGCCAGGATCTCGTCGGAGCCGAGGTCAGCGGCGACGGTGACGGCCTCCTCAGCGACGGCGACCGCCGTCTCGATTTCTCCCCGGAACGTCTCGATTCGAGCGACGCTCGACAGCGCGTGTGCCTTCGCGAACGACGGCGGCGACCCGCGCAGCAGGTCGACGGCGCGCCTTGCGTGTTCAGCTGCCCGGACGCCGTCGCCACGCCGCCAGAGGAGCTCCGCGAGCGCCGCCTCCGCCTCGGCCGCAAACTCGACGTCACCGCTCGCGGCAAGTAACTCGCTCGCCTCGGACAGGACGATGTCGCCGCGCTCGTCGACGAGCCGCTGCAACGCCATGCCATAGGCAAGAAGCAAACGGGGGCGCTCATCCTCCGAGGGGGAGAGTGCCAGCGCCTGCTCGAAGAGGCTCGCGGCGCGCTCGAACGCAGCTAAGCGCAGCGCATGGTCGCCGGCCCGCCAGAGGGCGTTTCGTGCGCTTTGCTCGTCCTCTGGCCTCACTTCGCCGGCCGCGCGAGCGAGCTCGAGCGCTCGCAGGTAATGGTCGGCGAGCAACTCCGCGTCGTCGTCGCGGTCGCCACGGGTCGTTTCGAGCCAGTGCGCGACATTGCGATGGCGCTCTGCCCTCGAAGCACGCGGAATCTGCGCATACGCGACGTCGCGCACGAGAAGATGGCGAAAGGCGAACTCGTCCTGGCCCTCCACCGACGACCGACGCTCGCGCCGCACGAAATCCTTGCGCTCGAGCGCGTGCAAGGTTTTCGCGACGGCAGTCGCATTGCCGTGGATCGATCCAGCCCAGAAGACCTTGCCGACCACCGCTGCATCCTGCAGCACGCGCTTTTCCTCGTTCGACAACACGTCGAGCCGCGCTGCGATGATGCCCTGGACGCTCTCCGGGAGCGGCAGGTCTTCCGCTGGTTCGCGCTCTCGGTACAGCAGCGCGTACTGCTCGGCATAAAGCGGGTTGCCACCGATCCGGTCCAGGAGCGCCGATTGCATCTCGGCGGCAAGGACTGTTCGCCCCAGCAGTGTTCCGATCAGTCGTGTGGAATCGACGTCCGTGAGCGGCGACAGCGCGAGCGTCGAAGAGTTCAGCTTGCCGCCGCCCCAAGCGGGCCGTCGCTCAAGCAGCTCCGGCCGCGCGGTGGCGACAACAAGGATCGGCACGCCCGACGCCCAGTCGACGAGATAATCGACGAAATCGAGGATGCCGTCATCGGCCCACTGGAGATCGTCGAAGACGAGCACGAGCGGCCTCTGCTTCGCGACGGCCTCGAAGAAGCGTCGCCACGCGGCGAAGGAGTCGACCTGGTCGGCCTGCAGCCTTTGCCCGGCCGCAGCCCCGAGCAGGCCAGTGAGGTGTGACTCGAGCCCTCGATCGTCTCCGAGGAGATCGGAAACCGCCGTGTGCACCGCCTCGCGGACAGCGATCGCGCTGTCGGTCTCGAGCACACCGACGTGCGCCTTCACGATCTCGGCGAGCGGTGAGAAGGTGCCGCCGTCGCCATACGCGAGTGAGCGGCCCTGCCGCCAAGTCACGGGATCGCCGCTTTTCTCGACGTGTTCCACAAGCTCGTACACGAGGCGGCTCTTGCCGATACCCGGGGGGCCGACCAGCGTGACGAGCTGTGGTGAGTGCTCCTCGCATGTGCGTCCGAGCAGCTCCGTCAACAGGCGTAGTTCCCGGTGTCGGCCGATCAGCGGCGTGTGCGCCTGCGGGTCGATCTCCCTAGCGGAGCGAGCCTCGAGGGCCTCCCACACCCGTATTGCCTCCGCTTTCCCTTTCGCGTTGACCGGAGCCGCTTCTCGGTAGTCAATCCGTGCGCGCGTGGCGCGGTACGTCATCTCGCCGACGATGATCCCGTTCGTCGGTGCCGCGACCTGGAGGCGTGCTGCGGTATTGACGACGTCCCCGGCGACCATGCCCTCACCCTGCTGCAGGCGGGTCGCGAGTGTGACCAGTGCTTCGCCCGTGTTGACGGCCATCCGCAGCTCGAGCCCGCCCTCGTTCCGCGCCCAGTCGCGGATCGCAAGCGCCGCTCGGACTGCCCTCTCGGGGTCGTCCTCGTGGGCTGCGGGAGCGCCGAATAGGGCCACCACCGCGTCGCCGATGAACTTTTCGACCGCACCCCCGAAGCGCTCCAGCTCGGCTCGGACACGAGAGTGGTAGTGCGAGAGCACTGCGCGCACGTCCTCGACGTCGAGGCGCTCCGCGCGTGCCGTCGAACCCACCAGATCGCAGAAGAGGACGGTGACGACTTTTCGCTCCTCGCGCTGCGCCGGATGCTCGGGGGCGAGCGATGTGGCGCACGCGCCGCAGAACCGGAACCCGGCGGGGTTCTCCTGGCTGCAGCTAGGGCAGGTCAGCACGCGTCAAGGGTACGACGCAAATACGGCGCGGGCGTAATTTGCCGTGCTGAGTGAGGCTACGCTGACGCTTCGAATCGCCGAGACGTACAGACCCGCAAGCGCATTACGGGACGGCACCGTGTCCGATGCAGGGAGCAAAAGCAGAAGCCGCGCCGCTGAGTTTCCAGCCGTTGGGAGAGCACAAGATCTGGGGTTTCGCTCTACCATGCACGCACGGGGCGTTAGCTCAGCTGGGAGAGCGCCGGCTTTGCAAGCCGGAGGTCACCGGTTCGATCCCGGTACGCTCCACTTCCCGAGGCCCTGGAAACAGTGCCTTTTCGTTTACTGGACGGAGAACGTGCGAGCGGCTCTGCAAGCGAATCTGCAACAAGCGTAGCCGACGTCGAAAAGAGCCCTGGATGATTAATCGACGCGCGGCGCCATGTCATTCCTCCTCAGCGCACCGACGCGAACGCGGCGCGTAGTTCCTCTGAGAACAGCTCCGGCTCCTCCCAGGCGGCGAAATGGCCGCCCTTGTCGACCTCGTTGAAATAGGTGACGTTCGGGTAGCTCGCCTCGACCCAGGTGCGCGGGGTCCGCCAGATCTCGCCGGGGAACGTACTGAAGGCGACTGGGATCGTCGGCGGCGGCAGAGGCTGGCGACCCGCGGCCGGCGCGTCCGGCCCGTAGGCCTCCCAGTACGACCGGGCCGCGGAGGCGCCGGTGCCGGTCAGCCAGTACGCCGTGACGTTGTCCAGCACGTTGTCCCGGGTGAGGTTGCCCGACGGCTTGCCGTCGACGAAGGCGTGGGCGATCTTGTCGTAGGCGTCGGTGTCGTGGTCGATCATCCAAGCGGCCAGAGCGACGGGGGAGTCGAGCAGGGCGTAGCCGATCGTCTGCGGCCGGGTGGCCATCTCGACGAAGTAGCCGTTGCCCGACTGCTGGAAGGTGGCGATCTGCGCGGCCGCAGCGCGTTCCTCTTCGCTGTCCGTCGGCATCGTGCCGCTCAGTGCCGGCACGAGCAGGTTCGTGTGGATACCGATCAGCCCCTCGGGTGCCTGGCGTGCCATCGTGTCGGTGACGCCGGCGCCGACGTCGCCGCCCTGGGCCACGTAGTGGGTGTAGCCGAGGCGACGCATAAGCTCGGCCCAGGCCCGTGCAGTTCGATCCAGGTCCCAGCCGACCTCGACCGGTTCACCCGAGAACCCGTACCCGGGCAGGGAGGGCAGCACGAGGTGGAAGGCATCCTCGGCGCTGCCTCCGTGCGCCGTCGGGTCGGTGAGCGGGTCGATGGTCTCGAGCAGTTCGATTACCGAGCCCGGCCAGCCGTGCGTCATGACCAGCGGCAGCGCGTTCTCGTGCGGCGAACGCACGTGGATGAAGTGGATGTTCACGCCGTCGATCTCCGTCGTGAACTGCGGAAGTGCGTTCAACCTCGCCTCGACCCGCCCCACCTCGTAGTCGGTCGCCCAGTAGGCGGCGAGCGCTTGAATTGTCGCCAGCTGCACGCCCTGCGACCGATCCGCGACGAGCTCTTTGGAGGGCAAGCGCGTCGCCTCGATGCGGCGGCGCAGGTCTTCCAGCGCCTCTTCTTGAACGTCCAGCTGAAACGGACGGATCTCGGTTGCAGCCTCGACAGTTGCCAATGCACACCTCTCGATCGTCGGGTCGACCCTTGATCGTGGAGGCCGTCGCACTACGGCGACGCGCGGCGAATTTCGTCGAGGGCCGTCGCACTACGGCGACGCGGCGAACGATCCAACAACGACACTCTCAGAGCCCACACTGCGAGTCAACTCCGTTGATCGTCGCGCCGGAGCGATCAACATCGAACGAGACGAGCCTTCGAAGGCATCTTCCGAACTGCCCGGTTTGGTCGGGCCTCGACACACTCAGCGTCTCTACGGCACCACCGGCCACGCCGCGTAGGGTGGTCGCATGCCTTTCACAAGTTGCACGACCTGGTTGAAGGTGGTCGCGGTAATTTGCGCCGTCGCGTCGCTGACCATCAACTTCGGCCTGATCGATCTGGTCGACGGCTTCACGGGCTACATCGACCAGGCGCGAAACCAGGTGCTCGATGTGGGTTGGGGTACGGTGTTCGGCTTGATTCTTCCGTTGGGCTTGCTCGCCCAACTTCGCCGCCCGGAGAGGCGGATCGCCGGGATTCAGCAGATCGGGGTGGTGGCGCTCGCGCTCGCTGTCTCGGCTGCTGTCGGCCAACAGTGGTGGTACTTGGCGCTCGCCGCCGGAATCGCAGGCTTGTGCGCGATCCTGCTCGCATTGCACCCGGCGCGGCGAACGTTCCTGAAGCGGCGCCGGCCGGAGCCGATGCTGCTCGCGCTCGGAGCCGCTGCCGCCGTTCCCTCCCTCATCTATGCATGGCAGATGGCTTCGGCCGCGCGAGATGGGCTTCCGCCTGCCGATGCTGTTTCGAACGGCCTCCACCACTGGACGGTGATGGCAACGCTTGGTCTCGTTCTCCCGCTTCTCGTGATGCTCGCCGCCGTGACCACGTCAGGCTGGCGAATCCCGGCGATCAGCGCGTCGGTTGCCTCGGGAGCCTGGGCGATCTCATGCCTGCTCGCCCCAACGCCGGCGCCGGGCAGCGAAGGACATGCGTGGGCCTGGGCCGTCCTCGCGTGGGCGAGCGCAACCCTCGCGGCCGCCGCCTGGCCGCGAACGCGTGACGAGCCTCTCGCTCGAGAGCCTCTCGGCCAAGCTGCGTGACGACCGCCAACCGGCCAAGGAAATCAGCACCCGCCCGTTACCGTTCGTTCGCGCTCGCGTTGAGGGTGTATGTGGTTCGTCGTCGGCATTGGAGCCTTCACGATTCTGCTTGCGGTCGAGGCCTGGGCGATTTCGTCTGGACGTCTACAGAAATGGCCGGCGCGCTACGAAGCGACGGACGCACCGTTGAACATCCGGCATGGATTCGCTGTCTTGTGGGCGGGTGCGATCTCCTCCGCGCTCGTGACGGTCACGTTCGTGTTCATCGCCGTCAACCGGCCGCGCGCGGCCGCGGCCATGATCCTGTTCGTCTTCGCGTCCGGATACCTATGGTGGCGGTGGCCGCGGCGACCGCCGCAATGGATGAAGCCGCCGTGGCTCGTCGCGCGCGAGGAAGCGCTGCGCCGCGGTGAGACACCGCCGCCGCCAGAAGGCGTAGTGGACGGCCAGGTCGTCGTCGGCGGCGTGCAGTACTACGCGTCGTGGGCAGTCATCACCGCGGCGGCGGTGGGGGCAGTTGTGTTCCGGATGTGGAGTCTGCTCATCGGCGTCGCTGTCGGTCTGCCGTACGCCGGCCGGCAACGCCGTCGCCGGGTCTCACGAAAGTGACCTGGTGCTTCGCCTCGGAAAACACTCGCGCCTGCGGTTGTCCTCCTCCTAGTGCTCGGCACGCTGGCCGCAGGCGACCGCCACGCGGCACGCTCCAGGCCGTAACTGACCTGGTCGCGTCAAGCGGACGGTTGCCTGACTCGGACATCCTTGTTCTCGTGGCCCGATCCTGCAGCGGGGATCTGGGGCTCGGGCCACTTACGCCCTGCCGCGCGTCCCTACTGGAGCGGCGCCTCGGAGCTACGTGGAGGAGCCCGCGATCAGCTCGCGTCCGGCCGCGAGATCCGACTCGCGAACGAGAATCTCGCGCGGACCGGCGGCCGTAAAGTCCTCGAGCGTCGATTCGATCGCTTCGGTGTCACGATACGCACAGTCGATGCCGTTACTGCGTAGCAGCCCGCAGACGATGTCCGCCTCCGCCCCGCTCGACACCACCGTCAAAACGACAGCTTCGTCTGGTTCCATGCGTTGAGGTTACTTCAGACACGACGCCGGCGAAGGTCCTGGTTGCTTCGACGGTTTTTGCGCGCTCCGCAGCTAATGGGCGTGTACCTGGTGGACAACGGCATGCCCGCGCCCGCGCGCGATCAGCCAGCGATTGACCGGGAACGCAGCGGCGAAGGCAATCACGAGCGAAACACCGAGACTCGTCCAGAACAGTGCGTCGCTCAGTCCCGCCGCGATCGCACCGGGGACGACGAGGATGAAGGCGTTGTCGACGATCTCCATCGTCGTGATCGAAAGCGTGTCAGAGGCGAGTGTGAGCCCAACCGCGCGGCGGAATGGCACGTTGGCGCGGAGCACCGGCCCGAGCGTCAGGGAATAGCCGAACACGAACGCGAGCACGACGGAGATCGCAACCGACGACGCCGTACCCCAGCCGAACGCCGTCGCGATGACCATGCCCAGTACCTCGCCGATCGCGCAGCCGGTCAGGCAGTGCGTGGTGGCCTGAAGGGCTGATCGGTTCAGCGAAATGCTCGGGTGTGCAGTGCCGCCACCGTGATCGTCGACGGTTCGGTTGGCACTCACGGTGTTGTTTTACACGCGCTCCAGGAGACCGTCGCGTGCGCTGCGAGCCTCGGTGCATTAGGTTCGGCTCGGGGAGGCAACGATGAAGGAGGTCGCACCATGTGGGTACGGGTCGCCACGTTCGAGGGCGGGGACACGGACAAGCTCAACGCTCTCGTCCGAGAGCAGATGTCGTCGGGTCAGATGACACCACCGGACGGAATGAGCAGCGTCGTCATCCTCGACGACAAGGAGGCGAAAAAGCGGAAGTTCCTGGCATTTTTCGACAGCCGCGACGCGCTCGAGGCCGCCGAGGCCGGCTTCGACCAGCAGGGTGACACGATCCCGGAGGAGATCCGCGGCAACCGCACGAGTGTCCACCAGTACGAGGTCGTGGTCCATGACGGCGACATCGAAGCCGCGAAAGCCGCGCGCGTCAGCCTGCTCGAGGGCTCGCCTGACTCGATCGACGCCGGCCTGGACAAGACGCGAGCCGAGACACTGCCGAGGCTTCGTGCGATCGACGGGAATGTCGGCGCGATCGGCCTCGCCGACCGCGACAACGGCCGCGTCTCGATGATCACGCTCTGGAACAGCGCGGACTCGATGCGTGCGAGCACGCAGGATGCCGATCAGCTGCGTCAGCGAACCGCCGACCTGAGCAGCCAGAAGATCGCCAACGTCGCGCTCTACGACGTCTCGATGGCGCGGACCGTGGAGGGCACGCGAGCCTGAGCTTCGTGGGGGGCCTGACCCGTAACGGGTCAGGCCCCGACCGCGTTAGCCAGACGATCCGATGCAGCAATCCACCGCATTGCAAGACGATTCGCAAGACGACCCGCGGTCGATCTCTCCCCGGCAACCGTTGCGGCGCGGGGCAGCGCTCGCGCGAACGAGCGCGGCGAGCTCGCGAAAGGCGAGCAAAGCGCTCATCGACGCCGTCGGCGCGCTCGTCGACAAGGCGATCGACCGCGTGCTCCTCACAGAGGATCGCGTCACTTCGGCTGCCGACGCCGAGCGGCTCCTCGCAGGAGACACCGAGACCGAGGCGCTCACGAGCGACATCCAGAGAGTCGTCGTGCTCGCCGTGCCGATCGTCCGCCGAGTGATCCGCGGCGCGCGCTTGACGAAAGTGCCGTGGGTGATGGTCATTTCGAGCGCTTTCTCGATCGGGAGCGTGGTGCGCACCGGGGTCAGGGAGTTGCAGGTGCTCGCGTCGCTCGTGGCGTACCGGCTCGAGCAGGCGACGGGTGCGCCCGGCGACCCGGCGCTCGTCAAGAAGCTGGCAGTCGGTCTCTACCTCGACCCGAAGCGCGACCCGGACCTCCGTGCCGACAAGCGGCTCCCCCTCGTTCGACTCACCCGAAAGTGGATCATCCGCGGCGCACTCGGCCGCCGGAAGAAGTCGAAGCGGGGAGCGAGGGCGCTCGCTGCCGCGGAGCGGCTCGACACGGACGCACTGTCGGAGCTCTCCGAGCGCTGGGCGGCGACATCGCGCCGAGACGACGTACCGGGCGGCGGTCCGGCGTGACGTCAGCCTGACGCGTCTTTTATCCCCTGCACGACGAGCCCGGCGACCGGCTCACCCGCTTCGAGCCGGAGGTCCGCAGGCACGATCTCCACACTGAACCGCGCGTCGTTCATCACCGCTTCCACGTAGTCGCGCGTATGCCGGTAGCGGCCGTTCGTCGCGAGCGACCATCGGGCGCCGCGATCGGCATCGAGCCACTCTTCGACCGTGAAGATCAGTCGGCCGCCCGGGCATAGAACGCCCTCGGCGGCCGCGACGACCGCCTCGAGCCCTCCGAAGTAGACGAGCGTGTCTGCCGACACGATCACGTCGAATCGCTCGGTGCCCTCACCGAGGTAGCCGGTCAGCTCTCGCTTGACGAGCTCGTCGTAGACGCCTCGTTCGCGCGCCTGCGCAAGCATGCGCTCGGACAGGTCGACGCCGACGAGTCGACGCGCATATGGCGAGACGAGCGGGCCGCACAAGCCCGTGCCGCAGCCGATGTCGAGGACGTCGAGGCTTTTCGCAGCGGCAACGCCGGATCGCTCCAGCATCCCCGTCACGAGCGCAGGCGCCCGGTACGACAGCTTCGCGAGCTTCGAGTCGAAGCTGGCGGCGAAGGTGTCGAACGTCGTCTCGACGAACGGGTCCGAGGCGCGCGCAGGGACGTCACGCCCGGAGCACGCAGCAAGCATGTGACGCGCAACGGGATCGTCCGGATCGTCTTCCAGCCATTCCTCGAAGATCTCGACGGCTTTGTCGACCTCGCCCAGCGTGCAGTAGGCGAGCGCCAGCAGCCGGCGAGCTTCCGGATCCTTCGGCCGCAGCGTGATCACCTTCGAGAAGCAGCGCGCAGCCTCACGCGGCCGCTTCTGCGCGTTCAGCAGCACACCGAGGTTGTGGTACGCGCCCGAGTGCTCCGGATCGATCGAGATCGCGGCCCGATACGCCGCTTCGGCTTCGGCAACGTCGCCCTTCGCGCGAAGGACGACACCCAGATTGCTGTGGGCGTTCGCGTGGGCCGGGTCGAGTGCGATCGCGCGCCGATAGGCGGCGACCGCATCGTCCAGCCGGAGCCGGTCTTGCAGGACGATCCCGAGGTTGCTTTGCCAGTCCGCGCGCGCCGGCTCGAGCTCGAGGCTCCGCTCGATCAGCGCGATCCCGTCGTCAGGTCGGCCGCGTTGATGCGCAAGCACGCCCGAGAAGTGCAACGCGTCGGGATGGTCCGGCGCGACGTCGAGGATCTTGCGGTAGATCTCCTCTGCAGTCGCCAGTTGCTCTGCCTGCTGCAACGCGACCGCGACTCCGAGTGCTTCGTCGAGCGTGAGGGCGCGGTCGTTGTCGAGCGTCTGCTCCATGCCGTCCACCGAAGGACCCTGACGAGCCGCCGCGCCGCGGCGCTACGCCTCCTTTTGAGCCTTCAGGTCATACTTGAAGAAGATCCCGGCATCGAGCGAGCCGTCTGTTTTTCGCGGCCGATATTCGACGTTGATCTTCGCGAATGCCAGGCTCACCAGCTCCGTGCTGACGTCGTCGGCGTCGGCGTCCGCGACGGAGGTGACGATCACGTCGTTCATCTTGATGACGAGGAACTCCTGTTGCCCCTTGCCGGCCTTCCGATGCGTGATCGTCGCTTCCTTCAGATGCACTCCTGTCGCGCACGCGTGCATCAGCACCGGTGAAGCCTTGTCGATCTTGTGCGTGAACGAAAGGTCGTGGAAGTTCGCCTTGCCCTGGCCCGCTCCGGAGCCCGCGAGCGTGACCGCGTTCGTCAAGCCCCAGGACCAGCTCAGAACCTCGATCTCGCCCTTGTGCTTGTCGTCCAGCGACTCGCCCTTGATGTCGCCGAGCTTCGCGAAGATGTCTGCTGCCACCACGGACCTCCTTCGGTGCCGTTCCTCGGTCAGCTGCGTCCGGAGGAACCGACTCTTGCACAAGTTCTGTGCAGCACCAAATGCCCGGCCGCGAGTCCCCGCTAGGGCAGCTCGAGAATGGTGTCGATGATCCCGTCGGCGTACGCTTGCAGCTCCTGCGAGCGAGCCGGATCGAACTTCTTCGGACGCGGGTATGGACGCGCGGCGCTTTTCTTCGCGTGCTCCTCGGGGGTACCGGGCGAAGGGAGTGCCTTCCCGTCCTCCGTCACGTACTGCACCCCGTCGAGGAATGCCCAGCTCTCGCCGTCATCCTTCGTCTCGATCGTGAAGACCGGAGCGCCGGAACGCGAGCCGTCCTTGCCGCCGACCGCCACAGGGCCCCAGTCGCCGAGCGAAAACGCCTGCGGGGTGCCGCCCTCCTTGGCGTAATGAACGACCTCCGCTGGGTCGTCCAGATGGTTCCCCGCGACGAGCGCCGCGGTGCCGTGCTTGGCGACCGCCTTCGCCGCGGCGAGCGCCACCGCGTCGTCGCTGCGACCGTCGTCGGTCCGAGCCGAGTCGAAGCGCTTGGTTCCGTCGCCTTCGAGAGGGAACGCCGGGTCGAGCTTCTTGTCGAACTTGCAACCTTCGAAATCGAGCTTGTCTCGGCAGGAGTCGCCCGGCGCGTAGCGGGGGTCGACAAAGATGCCGGGGAAGTTGACGCCTTTCACGGCCGTTGTGCCGTCCCACTTGGCGATCTGTTCGTCCGACCAATCGATGACATGTGCATCACGCGCCTTCGTCAGGTGAGTCGCCGTCCGTTTGAACTTGCCGTGGACGCTGACGATGCGAACCGGCCGGACGGTTTCGACGAGACGCGTCAAATACTCGATCTCGGGCCGGACCGGGATCTTCGACACGCCTTCGACCGTCAGCACCCTGTTGTTCTCGTCCTGGAGGAACCTGTCTTTGCCGAGAAAGCTGAACGGCTTCCCGAGCGGCGGGAACATCCGCGCCGGGAAGAGCTTCCGCTTCTTCTCGTCGAACAACTCCCGCCAATCGTCCGCGGGAATGCTGCCGCGGTTCCATTCGACCGCGCGCGCAGCAACGTTCCGCGCCGCGAAGAAGATGTCGGGGACGATGATCGCGCCGAGACGCGTCGGCGCCGACCGGCCGGCGAGCTTCACACGCATCCAGTGCGCGATCTCGACGCCGCTTTGCTCTGTGCCATGGATACCGGCAACGACGACGACGAAGTCGGACGACGTTCCGAAGAAGCAATGCGTTTCTATGTCCACGTGACGCGGAGGCTCACCGTTGTTACTGCGGCGTCCACGTCCCGTTCGCGTGCAGCTTGCCGTAGTCCGGCACCCACTTGTCCTGCTGCATCCGGCCGGGAACCCAGACGTCGTGGCCGTCGACCTCGTACCTGTGCCAGATCGGAAGCGTGTCGTCGCTGCGCAACTGGATCAGCGTCGTCGGCAGCGTCACCTCCCACGGATCTCCCTGCCGTGTTTCGGTTCCGGGCGCGTCGTCGCGCGCCTTGATCTCCTCGGTGATCGGCAGGTAGTCGGTATCGGTGATCTCGGGCATCGCCCCGCCGCTCCAGATCTGGCCGGTCATCAGGAAGTATCGGACGTCGCCCTCGAGCTGCAGGCGAACGGGTACGACGACGCGCGCAGCGCCTGCTTTCAAGAATTCGGCAAAGAGTGGGTCGGGGTTGTCCTCGATCGCGCTTTCGTACCAGCGGTCGTGACGAGCCCAGTAGTACGGATAGAAGACGTACATCATGTGTTCCCACTCGAACGCCTGCTCGAAGAAACGGATGAACGCCTCCTGATCTCCGCCTGCAACGTTCGCGTTCGTCCGCGGTGGGATGCTCGGCCGCGGAAACATCGGCGGCGGCGCGTTCACGCTGATGTCGTCGAAGTCGGCGGCATAGAGGTCGGTTCCCGAAAGGAAGCCGATGCATGCCTTCTGCAGCTCGGCGCGTTCGATCAGGCGGTTCTGCGTCGGGTTCTGCCCGAGCGATTTCGCCGTTGTCTTCTGCATCTTCTGTGCTTCGACCTTGTCGTGATAGCCGCCCATGAGGCTGGTATGCGCGTTGAAGAGCGCCGTGTAGGTGTCCAGCTGCCACTGTGCGAACGCGGCGGGGGTCCGCGTGCACGTGACGTCGACGGTGACCGCGAAGTCGCGCGCCTGCTGCGTCTCGACCGCGACCGGGATGCTTCCTTGCTCGTCGATGCTGTGGTTCGTCGGAGCCGGAAGGAGCGCAGCGTTCGGGCCGAGAGGCCCCTGCCCCTTGCACTCGTACTTCTGACGACCGACGAAGACCCACATGCGCTCGTCGCCGTCTTCTTTGTCGTAGATCGTGAACGCTCCCTGGACGGCGATATCCGACGCTCGGTATCCCTCCGGGATCGTGAGATCGTCGACGGCCGCGAGATGGTCCTTGTCGTCCTTGTTGCCGGTGATTGCCTTCGACACCGTCGTAGTACGCTCGGGAGGCGCGTTCACGCCGACGGCGCCGTACTTGCCGACGAATGTTCCGTAATAGGTCGAGACGTTCGTGTCCTCAGCCAGGTCGGACGGACGGAGCGGGCGGTACGTCAGACCCGGTTTCAGGCTTCCGTCGGCGGCCAGGTCATCGGACCGAATCGGACGGACCGCAAGCAGGCCGTCGCTGATCACGACGAACGGCTCGGGCGGGACGATCGTCTCCTTGTGGTCATCCGCCGCAAGCGCATCGACGATGAAGGCCGCGGGCTCCGGAACCATCAGGTCGAACATCAGGCGCTTGCCGTAGTTGAACACCTGCGCCTCGTAGACCTTGTTCAGCCATTGGTAGACGCCGCTGACATTCGCGCTCCCCTGAGGCGTGTTGTCGAACGAATGGAGCTCGCGCTCCTTCAGCTTCTCGATCGTTCGCGTGGTCTCTTGGCGGCGCACGAGCTCGGTTACCTTGGTCGCTGCACGACTCGTCACGTCCTTCGCGTGATCCGTCGCGGCCTTCGCCGATTGCTCCTTCGACAGGCTGTACGCGACATTCGCGTTTGCGTTCATCTCGACGGCTCCGTATTTCGCCGAGACGTTCACGCCCGCGTTGGCCGCGATGTCCTCTTTCACGACGTTCTCTGATTCCGTCTTGAGCTCGAACCGCTCCGTCACGTCGAGCGATGTCGTCTGTTCCGTCGCCTTCGCCGTTTCGGTGACGACGGTCGTGTCCATCGTCAGCGCGTGGACGTTCGTCTTCTCGCGCTTCTCGCCACGCAGGATGTTCTCGATGTTCGCGACGTCGCCGGTCTCGTAGCGCTTGAGGTGTTGCTTGACGACCAGGAGGTCACCGACGCCGACCGGTTGGGGGAGGTCGTGGCGCAGCGGGAAGATCGCCGGCGGCAGCATGAGCGTTTCGGTCAACGCCGCCGCGATGACTTCGCTCTCGTCGAGCGTTGCGTCGTTGGCGGCGACACGTGAGACGAGGTCGAGCAGTCGTGCCAGACGCGCGAGGTCGGCGACGGGATACGACCGCACGGACGGGAGAATGAAAGCAGCGACGATCGTGTCGCGGATGCTGTGGGGCAGGTCTTTCACGTCGGCACTCCCGACCACGTCCTGCGCAGACTGGGCAAACGCGTCCTGAACCGCCTTCGCGACCGCGACGCGGTTTTTCGCGCCGGCCGCCGCGGCTGCGAAATGGTCGAACGCGTCTGCGTGCGGGATGATCGCGTTCGCGCCGATGAACCCGCCGCCGTAGCCACCTGCGGCGTATTGCTCGGCAATGCGATGCGCGATTTGAAGACCGTGACCGTCTCCTGCGTGAACGGCCTGCGACAACGCCGCCTGGAAATCGCCTCTGGTGCTGAGATCGATGCTCGGTCCCGGCAGCGGTCGACCCGCTGCCCGTAAGGCGACGAAGCGGAACAGGTCAGTCATTCTTGTCCTCCGATCGGCCTACCTACACTGCAGCCCGCCATCCGGCATCGAAACGGCCGCACGTCCGATGAACACGAGGAACGCGGTGCGAGGTCCGCACCGTCTCCCCGTGGCACGTCGAGTGTCTCACAGGCGCCGTCGATTGACAATCACGCGAATCCGTCGCCGCGACGCGTACGTACGCGCCGCGGCCGTTACCGCGACGGCGCGGTGATCGGCGTCGCGAAGATGTCGGACTTCTTCCCGGTCGACGGCGTGGCACTGCCCCAGCTGACGACGAGGTGCCCCGGCGAGAGCGTCGAGATGCCGAACGTGTCGCCCGGCCACACGGAGGTGTCGCCGAACTCCGGCGATACCTGCACTGCGTCGGTGAGCCAGCCGCGCGCGATCGAGAAGGTCCGGAGATAGTCCGCGTACCCGCGGGGATCGGCGCCCGAGAAGAAACTCACGTACGCGATCCCCGAGCCGCCGCCGGCGACCTGCATCACGTGTGGCGCCTCGACCGTGTCCGGCGCCACCTGGACCGGCGTCGACCAACGCGCCCCGCGGTCGGTCGAATAGGAAAGCCAGCCGATGTCGTTTCCGTCGCCTTGCGTGTCCCACACGGCGTAGAGATTCCCGGCCGAGTCCATGCCGAGGTCGCCGTCGATCCACCACTCGTCGAGCGACATCGTGCCGCTGCTCGGGCCGAGCCGCACGGGTGTGGACCACGTCGAGCCATGGTCGGTCGAAGCGGTGAAGTACTGGTACGCCGGCTCCATCGCATACGTGGTCGTGTCCGTGATGTGGTAGCCCTGGTACAGCAGGTCGATGCGCCCGCTCGGCTCGACGACGAGCGGCGCGCTGTCGCCGCCGCTCGCCGGGAAGCCGGGGCTGACCGGCACGATCGGGCCGAACGTCTTGCCGCGGTCCGTCGACTTCTGGATGACGACGTTCAGGTCGCCCGTCGCGAACGCGCAACTCCCGTTCGTCGCGCACAGAAACGTCACCGACGTCCGCTCGGGCCCGTAATCCCAGGTCAGATAGAGCGTGCCGTCGGGAGCGACGGCGAGGAAGACACGGTCGCCCCAGTTCTTTGCGTCCGGAGGAACGAGGGATGTGACCTGCGGGAAACTGACACCGTGGTCGAACGAAGCCGCGACAACGGGATACCACTGGCTTCCCTTTGCGATCATGAACGCGGCGTAGACGGTTCCGTCCGGAGCCACGGCGACGGCGGGGTCCCAGGTATTGACGTTCGAGCCGACGGACCCAGGTACGGAGATCGGCTTCGAGAAGCTCCCTCCGCCGTCGGTCGAGCGCGCGAATCCGATCCCGTTGCACCCCATCCACTCGTCGTAGACGTAACCGAGCTTCGGATCGACCGCCTGCTCAACCTCGGCGTTCTGACCCGGGCATGGCGCGCTGACGTCCGTCACCGGACCGACGGCGTACGTCGACGCCGACGCCCCGCCCGCAGTCGCGAGGACCACCATCGCTGCGATCACGACTGTCGCCTTGCCGCAGGTCACAGGTCGATTGTCCGACGGCGGACAACGCGAGTCAAGGGAAAACGAGGAGGGCCGGATCGCTCCGGCCCCCCTCGTTTCGTGCGCTCTTCCGGCCTACTGCGTCTTCGCGAAGTACGCGTCTTCGCCGTGACCGGAGCGGCCTCCGAACGACACCGGATTCCGCAGGTCGGTCCAGTACGACGCGACGCCGCTGCCGTTCGGGAAAACGGCGATGTTGCTGTAGTCGCCGATGAACGATGTCGCGAACGGGAACGCCGGGTTCAGTGTCGCCGCGAACCAGCGGTCGTCACGCGTCGGATCGGACTTCACCGTCGTCACGGGGGCAACCGCGAACGTCAGCGTACTGCCGGCGGTCTCGGTCGCGAGCGAGTAGTCGTACAGGTGGTTCGCTCCGTCGGTCGCCCGGTCGAACGTGCCGACGCGGAGTCGACCCGTCGTGTCGTACGCACCCCACGGCATCCACTGGTCGTTCGCACGCTCGATCGCCGCGGGCGTCGACCAGTCGCGGCCGTAGTTGAACGACTGACTGACGATCACGTCGGAGTTCGTCGCCGTCGCGTACGGATCCGGGTCCGTCGCGCGACCGTTGCGCATGTCCGACCATACGACGGCCAGGTGCCCCGGATGCGTCGGATCCGCCGTGATGTTCCCCGCAGCCCAGCTGCGGAAGATGCTGTCGTGGTACGTCGGGCTGCCGAACGCGAACGGATAGTCGTCCACGCCGTCGATGACACCCCCGACGGTGAACGGCCCGGCGATCCGGGCGCCGGTCGCAGGACTCACCTCGACCACGCGGTAGGTGTCGCGGCCGGTCTCGTTGTCGAACGTGTTCATGTACGCGACGAACACGCGGCCGTCGGACGTGCGGGTCGGCACCGAGACGAACGCCTCGTTGTCCGAGCCCGAGATCGGCTGTGGCGCCGACCACGTCTGACCTGCGTCGTGCGTGACCGACGCGTAGATCACGGCGGTCTCGAACGACCCCTTGTGACCTAGGCGGAAGTCACCGTACGTCACGATCGCGTTGCCGTTCCCCCACGCCGTCACGTACTCCTTGTCGAGGAGGTCGCCGACGCTGCCCTCGTTGCCGCTGCCCTGTGCGATGCGGTGCTCCGTCCACGTGCGACCCTTGTCGCTCGACGTGGCCACGAGGACGTCCGGGTTCTGCGCGTTGGCGGGCCCGACGAAGCGGAAGCCGAGCGTCGCGTAGTACGCGTGGCCGGCATCGTCGAATGCGACGGCCGGGTCGCCGGTCGCCTGGTACGCCGAGTTTGCATTGATCGGGAACATCGACCAGGTCCGGCCGCCGTCGAACGTCACGTGCGCGCGCGAGAGCACGGACTCGCTCACGTGGCCGCCGGGGTTGATCCCGAGTTGGTAGTCGTTCGCGCCGCCGATCAGGTTGTTCTGATCGGTCGGGTTGATCGCGATCGACGTCTCGTTGTGCGGGCCGGGGCCCGCCGACGACGTCTCGCAGTCGGTGTTGACGTTCGGCGTCGGCTGCGTCGGCGTCGTGCAGATCGCCGAGCCGGTTTTCACCGCAGGGCCGTTGCCGAACACGGCTCCCGCGACCGGCGCCGGTGCGTTGGTGACGTTGTGTGCGAAATCAACGGGCTGCGGGTCGCCGTCGCCGAACGCCGCCGTCACGAAGAACGCGCTCGCAGCGAGCGCAAACGTGACGACGATGATCGACCGCGCCCGTAGCCGGACGAATCGAGCAAGCATGCAGTCTCCTCCCCAGTGCTCGGCCGTTCCTGGCGGCCGAGACGACTCGTGTCGGATCCGTTATAGCCCATCCTCGATCGAACTGCAGGGCGCCCCCGGACCCTTTTCGGCCTAGCCTCAGGCCAGGCGGTCTCGGAGGAGCCGCGCGAGCGGCCAGGCGCCGTCGGATGTGTTCGAGATCACAGTGTGCGTGAGCTCTTCCGCGGGGAGACGGACGCTCCGAAACGACACGCCGGCGTCAGCGCCCTCCAGCGCGACGGAGCCGCCTGACGGGTCGAGCCAGAAGCCGAGGCCGTAGCTCTTCGGGCCCTCGTCGTGCCGGGGCCGCGTCATCTCGGCGATCCACACCGCGGAGACGATCTCGCCGCCGAAGAAGCCGCGCCAGAACGCCGACACATCGGCGACGGTCGCGAAGATCCCGCCGTCGCCGCTGCCGCGGACCGGGAGATGGAGGACGTTCGTCCGGAGCCCGTCCTTCTCGAGGTAGCCGACAGCGGCGCGCGCCGGCAACTCGTCCATCCGGAGAAACGCCGTATCGGCCATCCCCGCGGGCTCACAGACGCGGGCGCGCACCAGCTCGTCGAACGCGATGCCGCTCGCCCGCTCGGCGAGCAGCGCGAGCACGACGTAGCCGCTGTTGCAATATGCGAACCGCTCGCCCGGCTCGAACTTCGTCTCGTGCCCGTCGAGGACCGTGAGGTATCGCTCCGTCGCCGTCAGCTCGTGCACGGGAACAGGCAAGACGTAGTCCAGGGAGCTGGAATGGACATCCTCGTCGTAGTAGTCGCCGATTCCCGATCGGTGTGCGAGCAGGTCCTCGACGGTCACGTCGTCGCGGATCAGGGGCAGGTCGCTCCCGAGGAGCGACCGAGCGGTCGTGCCGAGCTCGAGCACCCCGTCTTCGACGAGGCTGATCACCGTCGCCGCTGTGAGGCTCTTCGTGCCGCTCGCGATCCCGAACAGCGTGTCGAGCCCGTTCGGGATGCGATACCGCCGGTCCGCCAGCCCGTACGCCGCACCGAGCTCCATGTCGCCGCCCCGGTCGATCCGCACGACCCCCGAGAAGCCGGACGTGCCCGCGAGCTCGTCGAGCTCGCCACGAAGGCTCGGCGTCAGTTGCCGCGGCACGGAGGGACGGTCAGCTCGACGCTGTCCACGAGCTCGAAGATCACGGGCCGGATTCTGGCGATCCGCGCGGCCGTCAGCTGCGCGTGATGACCGCTTCGTCGGCGTAGAAGCAGGTCCCCGGCGGGGAGTCTGCCGACGAGAGGAACGCGTTCAAGTCGAGCGTCCCGCCCGGCGCCGTGATCGTGTACGCGACGCTGATCTGCTGCCACGCGGTCGAGAGCGTTACCTGCGACTGCGACGTCCCGACGAGCGTGCTGCTCGCGTTGTACTCGCGGAACCGCAGCTTCAGCGGCGCGCCGGCGCGGTCGGCGCGGACCCACAGCGTCCCGGTGTATGTCCCCGCGACGGTGGGCTTCGCCCAGTCGGGCGAGTCGTTCAGAAGACACGACTGGTTGGTGCTCGCCGTGTTCGTCAAGAGAGCGGCCCAGTTGTCGACGTGGCCGCCGGAGACGCGCGTGAGCGTGACACCCGTGCCGGAGCCGGAGGTGTTCCAGCCGGTGAGGTCGGTCTCGAAGCTCGAGTTCTTGACGTAACTCACGCGAAGCGTCGCCGTTGCCGTCTTGCCGGAATCGGTCGCCGTGACGGTGTGCGGGCCGGGCACGGTTGCGGTGCAGACGTTGCCGAGACACGACCCGTCCGGGGCGATCGTGAAGGTCGTGAGTGACGTGATGTCGCCGAGCGAGTTGTTCGAGGCGTCGAACCCCTGCGTCGTATAGGCCTGCGACACGCCTGGGTTGACAGTCGAGAGCGTCGGCGAGATGACCATATGGTCGAGCGCACCGGCCGTCACGTTCAGCGTCGAGGTCGCCGTCTTGCCGTTGTCGGTTGCGGTGACAGTGTGCGTCCCGACGGCGGTCGCGGAGCAGACGTTGCCGCTGCAGGACCCGTCCGGCGCGATCGAGAAGCTCGTCCCCGCCGTCACGTCACCAAGCGAATTCCCGCCGGCATCGAAGCCCTGCGCGGTATACGACTGCGAACCGCCCGACGCGATCGTCGCGCTCGCCGGCGACACCACGATGTGATCCAGCACCGTGCTCGCCGACACCGTCAACGACGCCGTCCCACTCTTCCCACCATTCGTCCCCGTCACCGTGTGCGGACCAGCCTTCGTCGCCGAACACGTCGCACCCGAACACGAACCATCCGGCGCGATCGAGAACGTCGTCCCGGCCGTCACATCACCCAACACGTTCTCGTACTGATCCCGACCCTCAGCCGTATACGACTGCGAACCACCCGAGGAGATCGTCGCAGGCGTCGGCGACAGAGCCAGGTGATCGAGCGGGCCGGCATTGACCGTCAGGGATGCGGACCCGGACATCCCGGCGCTCGTTCCGCTGACGAGGTGTTGTCCGGCGACGGTGGTCGTGCACGCGTTGGTCGTGCATGAGCCGTCCGGGCTGATCGTGAAGGTCGTCGACGAGGTGACGTCGGCGATCAGGTGGTTGGCGGAGTCGTAGCTCTGAGCGGTGAAGGTCTGGGAGCCGCCGGCGGAGATCGTCGCCGTGGCAGGCGTGATGACGAGGTGCGCACCGGCATCGACGGTGAGCGACGCCGTCGAGCTCACACCGCTGTTCGTCGCAGTGATCGTGTGGTTGCCGCCACCAGTCGCGGAGCAGACGTTGCCGCTGCAGGACCCGTCCGGCGCGATCGAGAAGCTCGTCCCCGCCGTCACGTCACCAAGCGAATTCCCGCCGGCATCGAAGCCCTGCGCGGTATACGACTGCGAACCGCCCGACGCGATCGTCGCACTCCCCGGCGACACCACGATGTGATCCAGCACCGTGCTCGCCGACACCGTCAACGACGCCGTCCCACTCTTCCCACCATTC
>JBJMJS010000098.1:0-3888 GCA_045806225.1 Gaiellaceae bacterium | reverse complement strand
GCGCATCCGCAACAACCCATGGCCCCCGCACGGCGTGCCGGATCCGAAGGTCGCCGTCCCACTGTTTCTGACCGGCGTCCTCGTCGCGACGAGCCTGCCGATGCAGTACGCCTTCACGCGCGCGAAGCGCGGCGACGTCGTCGACGTCCGCTACGCACTACTGATCGCGTTCGCGCTGCAGGCGACCTACCTCGCGCTGCAGCTCCACCTCTTCGTCGACGACCTCGACAAGTTCTCGCCGTCGGCGACCTCGTACGGCTCGATCTACTTCACGCTCGTCGGCGCGCACCACGCGCACGTCTTCGTGGGCGTCCTGCTGACCGGCTGGCTGCTGCTGCGCTTCTTGCGCGGCATCACGCCGTACCGGCTCGTCGCGCTCGAAGCGACGACGTGGTACTGGCATTTCGTCAACGTCCTCGCCGTCATCGTGACGCTCGTTCAGGTGTCGCCGTCGCTATGAAGTTGCGCTACCCCGAAGCGTTTCAGTGGTACGGCCTCTTCGGCGCCGCGTTCGTGTGGGCGGCGCAGCTGCTGATCGGATTCGCCGTCGCGCAGGCGAACTGCAACCGCGGCAGCGTCGGCTGGGGAATCGACCTCAGGACATGGCAGAGCGTCCTGATGGGCGTCGGCCTCCTGCTCGCCGCGAGCGCCGAGGTGGCGGCGATCAGCGTCGTCCTGGCGACGCGCGACGTCGAGCACGACGACCCGCCGCCGCGCGGGCGGCGCCACTTCTTCGCGTGGGGCGCGATGCTCGGCAACCTCGTTCTTTTCAACGCGATCCTCCTGCAGGGGATCGGGGCGATCGTGCACGGGACGTGCCAGCAGGCATGAAGCGCGTCGCCGTCGCACTTCTGATCGCGCTCGCGGTCGCGCCGGCTGCGGCCGCCGACCCGCCGCGATCGGGGATCGTGCACGTCAAGGTCCCGCCCGGGACGTCCGACGTCGACTATGGCGCGCAGCTCTACGGCGGCAATTGCGTCACCTGCCACGGCGCGGACGGCCGCGGGATCACGAAGAGCGTGAAAGGTGCGGGGGACGTCCCCGGCCTCGGCCCGTCGTTGCGCGGCGTCGGCGCGCTCGCCGCGGACTTCTATCTGCGGACGGGCTACATGCCGCTCGAGGATCCGAACGCGCAGCCCCGCCGCAGCAAGGTGCTCTTCGACGAGCGCGAGCTCCGCGCGCTCACCGCCTACGTCGCGTCCCTCGGAGATGGGCCGGCGATCCCGACGCCGCATCCGGAGCGCGGGAACCTCGCCGCCGGGTTGCAGCTCTTCGTCGAGAACTGCGCCGGCTGCCACCAGGCGGTCGCGGAGGGCGGCTACGTGACGGGGGCCGTCGCGCCGCCGCTCGAAGACGCGACGCCGACGCAGATCGCCGAAGCGATCCGGATCGGGCCGTACCTGATGCCGCGGTTCTCCGAGAAGCGGCTCAGCAACCAGCAGGTCGACTCGCTGATCCGCTACGTGAAGTACGCGAAGCACCCGGACGACCGAGGCGGCTGGTCGCTCGGCCACGTCGGCCCGGTGCCGGAGGGCCTGATCACGTGGTTCGTCGGCATCGCCGCGGCGATCGTCGCGTGTCTCCTGATCGGAAAGAGGTTGAGCGGATGAAACGGTGGCTGGGAGCGCTCGCGGTGCTCGTGCTCGGACGCGGCCGGCGGAAGCCGCGGCTCGGCGACGAGCGCGAGCGGATCGTCCAACTGCGGTTCCCGGACCGGCGCGCCGAGGGCTTCGTCGCGTTCGCGTTCATCGCGGCCGCTGTCTGTGCGATCGCGTTCCCCGTGATCTATGCCGTCGACTCGATTCCCGCGCAGACCCAGTTCCTCGGCCTGTCGCTCGGGCTGGCGTTCCTCTTCCTCGCCGTCGCGTGCGTCGGTCTCGCGAAGGGAGTGATCGACGACGAGACCGAAGAGGAGTACAAGCCGCCGTCGAACCCAGAGGAGCAGGAAGAGGTCGAGCAGATCTTCGCCGAGACGGGCGAGCGGTTCACGCGCCGCAAGCTGCTGTGGACGGCAGGCGGCACTGCGGGCGTTGCGCTCGGGGCGGCACTCGTGACGCCGGCCCTCTCGCTCGGCCCTGTCTTCCATACCGGCTCGCTGTACACGACGCCGTGGCGGCGCGGCCGCCGGCTCGTCGACGAGGTCGGGCGCGTGCTGCGCGCCGACGAGATCGAGCAAGGCGTGATGTACACGGCGTTCCCCGAGCACGCCGACCGCGAGCAGATGGGCGCGCCGCTCGTCGTCGTGCGGCTGAAGCCGGAGCAGCTGCGTCTTCCCGCCGAGCGCAAGGGCTGGGCGCCTGAAGGGATCCTCGCGTACTCGAAGATCTGCACCCACGCCGGCTGCGCGATCTCGCTCTACCGCAAGCCGACGTTCGCGGTCGTCGAGCCGCACGAGGCGTTCGTCTGTCCGTGTCATTACTCGACGTTCGACCCGGCGAAGGCGGGCAAGGTCATCTTCGGGCCCGCCGGGCGCGACCTTCCGCAGCTGCCGCTCCAGATCGCGCGCGGCGGCGAGCTCCGCGCCGCCGGCAACTTCTCAGGCCCCGTCGGCCCGTCGTGGTGGGGCGTTCGCTTGCACAAGGCTCGGTCGGGCCCGTGATCCGGGGAATCGTCCGCTTCGTCGACGAGCGCAGCGGCGGCGCGCCGTTCATCAAGAAGACGCTGCGCTACGTCTTCCCCGACCACTGGTCGTTCCTGCTCGGCGAGGTCGCGCTCTACTCGTTCGTCGTCCTCGTGATGACCGGCATCTACCTGACGTTCTTCTTCAAGCCGAGCCTGACGCAGGTGCACTACCACGGCCAGTACTTGCCGCTCGAGGGCCGGTCGATGAGCGAGGCCTACCAGTCCGCCGTCGACATCTCGTTCCGGGTCAAAGCGGGACTGCTGATCCGGCAGACGCACCACTGGGCCGCGGACGTTTTCGTCGCCGCGATCGTCGTCCACATGCTCCGCATCTTCTTCACCGGCGCGTTCCGCAAGCCGCGCGACCTGACGTACTTCATCGGGCTGACGATGCTCGGTGTCGCGCTGCTCGAGGGGTACCTCGGCTACTCGATGGTCGACGACCTGCTCTCGGGGATGGGTCTCGCAATCGGCTACTCGGTGCTGATGTCGATCCCGTTCGTCGGCGCGAACCTCGCGCAACTCGTCTGGGGTGACCCGTATCCCGGCAAGCACGAGTTCGAGTCGCGGATGTACTCGATGCACGTGCTCGTGCTGCCGATCCTGATCGGCACGTTGCTCGCACTGCACCTGGCGCTCGTCGCGGCGCGGCATCACACGCAGTTCCGCGGGCGTCGCGCGACCGAGCGTCAGGTCGTCGGCGCGCCGACGTTCCCTGGCTACGCGCCGCGCTCGCTCGGATTGCTCTTCTCCGTTTTCGGGATCCTGTTCCTGCTCGGCGGTCTCGTGCAGATCAATCCGATCTGGCAGTGGGGCCCGTACCACGTCGCCGACGCGACGAACGGCGCGCAGCCGGACTGGTACCTCGGCTGGCTGATCGGCGCGTTACGCCTGATGCCGAACTTCGACGTCACGATCGGCAACTACACGCTCGTCCCGAATCCGTTCTGGGGCGGCGCGGGGTTTCCGCTGTTCGTGTTCTTCGTCCTCTACACGTGGCCGTGGCTGGAACGGCGCGTCACCGGCGACCGCGCGTTCCACAACCTGCTCGACCGCCCGCGCGACGCGCCGTGGCGAACGGCGATCGGCGTCGCGTTCTTCACGTGGGTGTTCATCGTCTTCGTCGCGGGATCCGCGGACCGTCTCTTCGTCTTCTTCGGGATCTCGTACTCGGTTCAGATCTGGATCATGCGGGTCGCGATCTGGGTCGTCCCGGTGATCGCGCTCGCCTTGACGAAGCGCGTGTGCGACGAGCTCGTGCGCGGG
>JBJMJS010000097.1:0-7250 GCA_045806225.1 Gaiellaceae bacterium | reverse complement strand
GCTCGACGTGCCGTAGTTGACCGTCTCGACGCCGTAGCGCGTCAGCACCGAGGCGTCGGAGAACCAGCGCGTCACGTCGCGCTCCGGCGGTGCGGCGAAGACTTCCTCGTGCGCAGCGTCGATCGCGGCGACGAGCGGGTGGCGCTCGTCGATCCGGGCGCCGGGAGCGGTGACGTAGACCTCGGCATCGACCCCGTCGAGCGAGCGCGCGAACGCGAGTGCCTCCCGGCGCGCCACGGCCATCTCGACGTCGGGCGGCACGCGCAGGTCGAGGAACAGATCGGTCTGGTGCGGTGTCCGCGACACGCGCCACCCGAAACCACCTGCCACGGCGCCGACGTTTGCGACGCCGCGGACGCCGTCGTAGCTCATCTCCTCCTCCCAGCGCGGGAGCCAATCGAGGACCGCATCGAGCACGCCTCCCATCTTCACGATCGAGTTCTGCTCCCGCTTCCCTTCGCTGAACGCCGTGTGGATGAACGGGCCGTGCGTCGAGAGGCGGAGCCAGAGCGAGCCGAAATGCGCCAGCACGACCTTGTTCTCGGTCGGCTCTCCGAGGATGCACATGTCGGCTACGCCGCCGTGCGTGACGAGATACCGCGACCCGGCGGCGTAGCCGCGGTATTCGGCGCCTTGCGCGTCCCCCTGCTGGGTCTTCTCGATCTCGCCTGCGACCGCCGCGACCAGCACGTCGCCGCGCAGCCGGATCCCGGCGTCGACCAGCGCCCGCACCGCCTCGACGTAGCAGGCGAGCGCGCCCTTCATGTTCGAGATCCCGAGGCCGTAGATCCGGCCGTCGCGCTCGAACCCGGCCGGTTGGAAGCCGGGGATCCCCTGCAGCCACGGCTCGCGGCCGGAGTACGACGTGTCCATGTGGCCGTTGAACATCAGCGTCGGCCCGCCCCCCGCCCCGGGCAGCGTTCCGACGACGTTGGCGCGCCCGTCCTCGACCTGCTGCCACTGTGTCTGGAGGCCGAGCTCGTCGAAGACCTCGCGGATCACGTGCGCGAGTGGCTCCTCGGACCCGGTGAAGCTCGGAACCGAGACGAAGCGGATCGCGAGATCGACGAGGCGTTGACGGTCGATCGCGACGTCCATCAGCGAAAGTGCGGCAACACGCGTTCGCCGAAGGTGCGGATCTGCTCATGGCGCCGGTCACCCCACAGCTCGAGCATGACGTGCGTGCAGCCGGCGGCGCGGTACTCCTCGATCGCGCGGATGCAGTCGTCCGGCGTTCCCGCGATCGGTTTGCACTTGTCGAGGATCGCGTCGGTCACCTGTTCCTTCGCGGCGAGCCGCCCGCCGCGCTCCATCGCCTCGGCGACCGGACGGATCTCGTCCTGCGTCAGCCCGGCGAGATCGAGCAGCGTGTCGGCTGCGCCCTGGATGTTCTGCACCTTGTTCGCGAGGTACATGCCGGCGATCTCGCGCGCACCGTCACGCCCGCGATCGCGGTCGCTCTCGTGGATCGACGCGACGACGGTGCAGCCGATGTCGATGTCGGCCTTGACGTTGCCGCGCGTGTAGCGGACGAACTCTGGTGTCGTGATCGAGGGCGTGAGACAGCCGTCGGAGACCTCGCCGGCGAGCGCCTGCATCTTCGGCGCAGTCGCTGCGACGTACACCGGCGGGACGTCGCGCGGTGCGTGAACGCCGTCCTGCATCGCGGGCACGGACGCGCTCCACGTCGAGCCCTCGTACTCGAACGCGTCACCGCCGAGGACGCCGCGCGCGATCTCCACGGCGTCACGCATGGGACCGAGCGTCTTGTTCGTCTGGAGCTTTGCGTTGTTGAGAAAGATCTTCGACGTCCCGAAACCGAGGATGAACCGTCCCGGGCCCGCTGCTTCCTGCACGACCCGCGCGTCCATTGCGACCTGGACGGGATGGCGTGTGAACGGCGAGATGATCCCCCAGCCGACGGTCAACCGCTCGGTCTCGCGCGCGATCACCGCCGACGCGACGGTCGAGGATCGCGCCTCCATTCCGTGCTTTCGCCACCATGGATATGCCTCGGCGAGCCAGATCGTGTCCATCCCGGCGCCGTCCATCGCGCGCGCCGACGCCACCATCTCGTCGAGCGGCTCCATCGTCAGCTGCATGACCCCGATCCGGAACGGCGGCGACATCAAGACGATCCTTTCACGACAGCTCTCGGTAGAAGAACGCACCGTCGGCGAGCGAGCCGTCGGGACGCGCGGAGTAGCTCGGCATGACGCCGAGCCGCGTGTAGCCGGCCTCCTCGTAGAAGGCGCACGCCGCCGTCCGGGCGTGCGTCGTCAGCCACAGGAGGGTGATCGTTCTCGTCCTTGCCGCGTCGTCGATCGCGCGCATCATCCGGGCACCGATTCCGCCGCCGCGAGCCCCCGCGGCGACCGCGACGCGCCGCACCTCGGCGCGGTGCGTCGCGTTCGTCGCGCGAGCGCGGACGAGCTGCGCCATCGCGACGATCCCGCCGTCCCGCTCGCCGACGAGGAGCACGTGGTCACGGTCGTCCAGCGCGCCGATCGTCGCACGGTAGATCTCCTCCAGCTTCGACTGCGACGTCGCGAGCATCCCGAGCGCCATTCCCGCGGCTTGTGCCTCCGCGTGGAGCGTCGCGAGGGCGGCGGCACGGTCGAGCTCGTCGCGACGGAGGGTCCGGATCGCGACGTCTGCGGGGCCCGACGCGTGCGCCCCTAGCCGTCGGTCGAGGTCGTCGGCCCGTCCGCGTCGGGCTCGTACGCGTCGGGCGCCCAGGGATTCAGGCCTTCTTCAGCGCCGCTCGATCCCTCCGGATCCGCGACGCCCTCGGCCGGTGGGCCCGCATCCTTGACGTTCGGATCGGTGGCCGGCGCGTCGCGTTCGGTCGTCGGCGGTGTGTCGCCGCCGGACGCCTCGCTCCGCGCGCCGCTCCCTTCGTGCTGATCACCCTCGCGGAGAACGTCGTCGCCGCCGGGCTCGGAGCCCATGTGGACGTCGCTCATGCCGTGCGGGCTTCCTGGACCTGTTTGTCGAGTGCGTTCAGCACGAGCGAGACCTGCTGGTTGACGATCGGCTGGAGCACGCGTTGGCCCATCGACGCCACCGGTCCGAGGAGATGCACGTCGGCCTCCCACCGCATGCGCGTGCCGTCCGCGGCGTCGCTGAGGTGGAACGAGGTCACCATGTTCATGACCGCTCCAACTCCGTTTCCCTTGATCGCCATCTTCGCGAACTCCGGCTCGCGCTCCTCCGTCTTCTCCATGTTGACGCTCATCCGCAGGCCGCCGAGCCCGAGCGGGATCTTGACGTTCGCAGTCCAGTGGCGGTCGTCGTGCACGTCGAACGACTCGACGCCGGGCATCGTCTTCGCCATCTGCGTCGGGTCGTTCAGCACCTGCCACACGGTCGCGCGCGGCGCGGCGAAATCGCGTTCGCCTTCGACCTTCATCGCGACACCACCTCGACCCCGGCGCGCGACGCGTCAGGATTCTGTAGCAGCGACCACACGCGGTTGTACGGGTTGCACGAGTCGGTCACGATCGGCTTCCCGCGTGGCCGAAGCGCGTCCTGGAGCGCCGCGCAAACAGCGTGGATGCCCGCGCCGCCGCCCTCACCCATTCCCTTTGCGCCGAGCGGCGTGAACGGCGACTCCGACTCGATGAAGCCGTTCTTCATCGGCGGCATGTCGAGCGCGTGCGGCACGTGGTAGTCGTAGAAGTTGGGCGTCAGAAGGTTCCCTTCCGCGTCGTAGGGGAACGTCTCGTGCGTCGCGGCGCCAAGCGCCTGCGCCGTGGCGCCGTGCACCTGCCCCTCGACGATCTGCGGGTGGATGCGCTTGCCGCAATCGTCGACGGCTGCGTAGTCGACGATCTCGTACACGCCCGTGTCGGGATCCACCTCGATGACGGCGGCGTGGATCTGCGTCGCGTACGTCAACGTCAGGTTGCCGTACTTCCGCTCGAGGTCCGGCTTCTCGAAGGGCGGCCGGTAGACGTAGCGGCAGTTCAGGGTGACGTCGAGGTCTTCGGGGAGGCCGGCGTTGTTCGCGTTCAGGATCGCGCCGAGCGCCATGAACGGAAGCGCCGCCTCCGGGTTTGCCTTCATTCGCGCCTGCCCCTCGGCGAGCTCGATGTCCTCCGGCGCGCAGCCGAGCACGATCGACGCGAGCTTCTTCATCTCACCCGCGAGCATGTCCGCCGCGCCCTTCACGGCTCCGAGCCCCGTGACCGCGAACTGCGATGCGTACGTCCCGGAGAACCCTGCGTGGGAGTTCCAGTACGTGTCGTGCCCCGGGCGGACGTTCACGTCGTCGGGCGAGCAGCCGAGGATGTCCGCGACGACCTGCGACGCAGTCGTCTCGTGTCCCTGGCCCTGCGGAACCGTGCCGAGCGTCACGACGATCTCGCCGAAGATGTCGAGCTTCACGGTCGCGACCTCGTTGTTCCCGGAGAACTGGAGCTCAGGGTTGAGGATCATCGACTGCCCGAAGTTGTTCGTTCCGGAGTCGAGCGTCGAGCCGATGCCGACACCGAGCAGCTTCCCGCGCGACTCGGCGTCGCGTCGCTTCTGCTCGATGCTCGGATAGTCGATCAGCTCGAGCGCGATGTCGAGGCAACGCGCGTAGTCGCCGGAGTCGTAGATGCAGCCGTTCGGTGTCTCGTACGGGAACTCCTCGTGCTTCACGTAGTTCTTCTTCCGTACCTCGACCGGGTCGAGCCCGAGCTCGTTCGCGACGATGTCGACGATCCGCTCGGTCAGCCACAGATGCTGCATGCGCGAGTAGCCGCGGTTCGGCGAGACCGGCGACTTGTTCGTCGTCACCTGCGTGAAGTCGACGTGGATGTTCCGCCAGCGGTAGCACCCCGGCGTCACCTGCGCCCAGATGATGCAGCCGAGCGGCTCATAGCGTGGGAACGCGCCGCAGTCGTCGATCGCGCGCACCTTGAAGCCGAGCATCGTGCCGTCAGCCTTCACCGGAACCTCGATGTCCTGGAACCAGCGCTCGTTCCCGTGTGCGTTCGCGGTGTGCTGATCGGTGCGCCACTCGGTCCACTGCACGGCGCGGTTCAGCTTGCGCGCGAGCAGGCAGCAGGCGACGAAGTACGGATGGAGGCAGATCTTGTTGCCGAATGCGCCACCGATGTCCTGCGTCACGAACCGCAGCTTGTCGAGGCCGACACGTAGTGCCGGTGCCATCCAGATCGCGCCGACCCCGGGCATCTGGTGGTTGCAGTACATCGTCCACTGGCCGGTGCCGCGGTTGAATTCGACGAGGCAACCGCTGCACTCGAGCGGCGTCGACGAGAAGCGGTCGAAGTGGAGCTCCTTGATCTTGACGACGTGATCGGCGTCGGCCTCTGCCGCGGCGTAGTCGCCCCAGTCGAACGTCCCGTCCCAGACGACGTTCGAGCCGGCATCGTCGTGCAGGATCGGGGCGTCGCCGCCCTGCGCCTCGCGCGCGTCGACCAGCGGCTCGAGCGGCTCGTACTCGACCTCGACGAGCTCCGACGCGTCGCGAGCGAGCTCGCGGCTCGACGCGACGACGGCCGCGACGGGCTCGCCGACGAAGCGCGCCTTCCCGACCGCGAGCGCGTAGTCCTTCATGTGCGCGCCGGGCGGAACGGAGAGCTCGAAGAACGGGTCGGTGAGGATCGCCACCTCGTCGCCGGTGAGGGTTCCGTAGACGCCGGCGACGTCGAGCGCCTTCGACACGTCGACGGACTTGATCCGTGCGTGCGCGTACGGCGACCGGACGAAATGGATGTAGCCCATCTCGTGCCGCTTGATGTCGTCGAAGAAGACGCCTTCTCCCTGGACGAGTCGCTTGTCTTCCTTGCGCGGGACGTTCTGGCCCGCCCATCCCTTCTGTGGCTTTCCCGGCTCGACGACCCGCGGCTTCGGAGGCGCAACCGTTTCCGTCATGACCCCTCCCCCACGCTATTGATCGCCTCGACGATGTTCACGTACCCGGTGCAGCGGCAGATGTTTCCCTGAATCGCTTTCCGGATCTCCTCTTCGCTCGGCCTCGCGTTCCGACGCAGGAGCGCCGTCGCGCTCATCAGCATCCCGGGGGTGCAGTAGCCGCACTGAAGCGCGTGGTGCGCGCTGAACGACTTCTGGAGCTCGGTCAGCTCGTCGGCCTCGGCCAGGCCTTCGACCGTCTCGATCGTCGCGCCGTCCGCCTGGACCGCCAGCACCATGCAGCTCTTGATCAGCGTGCCGTCGAGGATCACCGAGCACGCGCCGCAGTTGCCGGTGTCGCAGCCGACGTGACTCCCGGTCAGATCCAGGTCGTCGCGGAGGAAGTGGATCAGAAGCCGCCGCGCGTCCACCTCGCGCTCGTAGGTCGTCCCGTTCACGGTCACGTTGACCGTCCGGCTGCGAACGACGTCGGCCGTTCCGGCTTCCACTCAGTTCCTCCTCTGTTGGGCTTGCTCGACCGCGCGAGCGGCGAGGACCTCTGCCAAATGCCGGCGGTAATCGGCTGACGCGTGCACGTCGCCGGGCGGGTCGAGATTCGCCGCGCGCACGGCATCCCGAACGACACCGACCTCCGGCGACGCGGGCTCGAGCCGGACCGGCACCGCGTCGACGCACCCGATCGCGATCCGCGGAGCGCCGCCGTCCAGCGAGGCGGCGGCGTTGACGATGCACGTGCCGTCCCTGCCGATCGTCACGGCGGCGAACCCGTCGCCCTTCCCCGGCGGGATCGCGATCTTCGTCAGCAGCTCGCCCGGGCCCGCTGCCGTCATGTAGACGCCGACGAAGAACTCGTCGGCGGAGACCTGCCGCTCGCCGCCCGTCCCGACGATCGTCATCGTCGCGCCGAGTGCGACCATCAGGGGAGGCAGGTGGTTCGTCGGATCGTTCGAGCAGACGTTCCCGCCGATCGTGCCGCGGTTCCGCACCTGGACGTCCGCGATCGCCGAGCACACTTCGCCGAGAATCGGCCTTGCCCGCGCCTCCGCGGAGTCGATCAGGTCCGTGTACGTGACCATCGCGCCGAGCGTGAGCGTTCCGTCGGCCGCGAGGTCGATCGCCTTCAGCTCGTTGAGGTCCTGGAGGTCGACGAGCACGTCGGGCGACGCGGCGCGCGCCTTCATCACGTTGACGAGCGTCTGCCCGCCCGCGAGGGCGCGCGCGCCATCGTGCTCGGACAGGAGGCGCACAGCATCCTGAACGCTCGCAGGGCGAGCGTATTCGACCTCCCGGAGGAGCATGCGCTATTCAGTGCAGAAAGCCCTGCACAAATCAAGAAAGAAGCGGTTGTCGCGAACAGCGGTCGC
>JBJMJS010000096.1:0-5097 GCA_045806225.1 Gaiellaceae bacterium | reverse complement strand
GGCGGCTGGACGTCGAAGTTGCCGCTGCCGTCGCTCGGCATCATCCCGCCGAGGAGCCCGCCGAGCGGGCTCTGCGTCTGCGGTCGCTGGCGAGGGCGTCGGCGGCGCGCGGTAGAGGCGCGCGGTGTCTCGGGCCCGCGCTGCTCCGGCGGCGGCTCGGGCTCGGCCTGCGAGACGTCGACCCATCGACCCGTCGCCGGGTCGAAGGTGTACGAACCGGAGCCGGACATCATGTGCTGGAGGAGCGAGCCGAGCGGCGAGGCGCCGAACGGCGAGGGCTCCGCCTCGCCGCCGCCTCGGGTCGGGCCGCGCTCCGCCGCCTCGCGCGCGAGCTCCTCCTCGTACTCGGCGCGGCGCAGCGCGGCTCGCCGCATCGCGGACGCGGCGATCAGACTGAACACGACGAACAGCATCAGCGGCAGGAACAGGATGAGCACGGCTTCTCAACGTCGCTCGGTGGCTTCCCGTTACGGCCGTAGACTCGGGCCTCGTGGCCGACTGGGCGACCATCTCGGCGCTCGCGACCGCCGGGGGGACGCTCGTCCTCGCCGGAGCGACGTTCGCTTCCGTCCGCTCCGCGAATCGGGCCGCGCGCGCGGCCGAGGCGTCGCTCCTCGCCGGGCTCCGGCCGCTGCTCGTGCCGTCGCGGCTCGACGACGCTGAGCAGAAGGTGGCGTTCGTCGACGGGAAGCGGCTGCTCGTCCAGGGTGGTGGCGCCGCTGCGGAAGCCTCCGAGGACTGGATCTACGCGGCGATCTCGATCAGGAACGTCGGCACCGGAATCGCAGTCCTGCACGGGTGGCACCTCTATCCGGGCATGCCCCCGGACATCGGCGCGTACCTGCCGCCGGACGAGTTCACCCGGCTCACGCGCGACATCTACGTCGCCGCCGGCGACGTCGGCTTCTGGCAGGGAGCGTTCCGCGACCCGTCGGTGCGCGAGTTCGCCGACATCCGCCGGGCGATCGAGTCCGGGGAGCGGTTGACGCTCGACGTCCTCTACGGCGACTTCGAAGGCGGGCAGCGCGTGATCACGCGGTTCGGCCTGCTGCCGCGCGAGGACCGCCGTGGCTGGTTTGTCGCGGCGGGACGGCACTGGAACATCGACCGCTCCGACCCGCGCTGACGCCGTCAGCCGAAGGCGATCACGCTCCGGATCCCGTCCTGTGCCTCCATCAGCTCGAATCCGCGGTTGACCTCGTCGAGCGTGAGCTTGTGCGAGACGAACGGGCCGACGTCGATGTCACCGGCGAGCGCGCGCTCGACGAATTCCGGGACCTGGTCGCGGCCTTTGACGCCGCCGAACGATGAGCCTGCGACGCGCCGGCCGGTGATCAGGAAGCGCGGGACGACGTCGAGCGTCTCGCCTCTCCCCGCGACGCCGCAGACGGTCGCGAGACCCCAACCCATCCGCGCCGATTCCACTGCCTGGCGCATTACGCGGACGTTGCCGGTCGCCTCGAACGTGTAGTCCGCGCCGAATCCGTCCGTGAGCTCGACGATCTGCTCGACGACGTCGTCGTCGGCGTGCAGCGTGTGCGTGGCGCCCTGTCCGCGAGCGAGCTCGAGGCGCTCCGAGGAGAGGTCGACGCAGACGATCCGCTCGGCCCCCTGGAGCCTGCAGCCGGCGACGGCGCCGAGGCCGACCATGCCTGCGCCGAAGACGACGCACGTCGCGCCGGCCTCCACCTTCGCCGTGTTGATCGCGGCGCCGAGACCGGTCGAGAGCCCGCAGGCAAACAGGCAGGCGCGGTCGAGCGGGGCGTCGCGCGTGATCTTCGCGAGCGCGATCTCCGGCATGACGGTGTACTCGGCGAACGTCGAGGTTCCCATGAAGTGGCGGATCCGCTCGCCGTCGCGCGAAAGACGGGTCGTGCCGTCGGGCAGGTAGCCGAGGTTCTGTTGCTCGCGAATCGCGAGGCAGAGGTTCGTGCGCGTGTCGCGACAGTGGACGCACTCGCGACATTGCGGTGAGAAAAGCGTCACGACGTGATCTCCCGGCGCGACAGATGTGACGCCGTGGCCGACACGCTCGACGATGCCCGCGCCCTCGTGCCCGAGCACCGTCGGTGCATAGCCGGAGGGGTCGGCGCCGGAGGCGGTGTACAGATCGGTATGGCAGACGCCGCAGGCGACGAGACGAACGAGCGCTTCCCCAGCTTGCGGCTCCGCGAGGTCGAGCTCCTGCACGGCGAGCGGCGCGCCGAACTCTTCGAGAACCGCGGCGTGAATCTTCATGCGTCGATCGTACGACTCCTGCGCAGCGCGATCCCGGTCAGCAGCTCGCGCACGATGCGGTCGGCGACGAGGGCGGTGACGTCGGCGGACGACACCAGTGTCGGTACGACCTCCACGACGTCGGCGCCCACGACGTCCAGCCGCTCGCCGACCTGCCGGCATGCGCGCAGCAGCTCGCGGCTTGTCATCCCACCGGGCTCCGGCGTGCCCGTTCCGGGCGCGAAGGCGGGATCGAGGACGTCGACATCGACCGAGACGAAGGTGCGGCCCGTTCCGGCTATCTCGACGGCTCGGCGCACGACCTCGTCGATGCCGAGCTCGGCGATGTCGTGTGCGAAGAAGCTCGTGATCCCCCGCTCGCGCTGCCAGGCGAACTCGGGCTCGCCGGGCCAGTAGCCGCGGAGCCCGATCTGGACGTACCGGCGCGGATCGACATGGCCCTGCTCGACCAGGCGGTACATCGGCGTGCCGTGCGATCGCTCGACGCCGAATACCTGTCGGCCCGTGTCGGTGTGCGTGTCGAAGTGAACGAGGCCGAGTGGCCCGAGGCGCGTGGCACACGCGCGCACGTCCGGTTCCGCGATCGAGTGGTCGCCGCCGAGGACGACCGGGATCAGGCCCGCGTCGACGACCTCGCCGACGAGGGACTCGATTGCGTCGTGCGATCTCGCAGCGTCGGCGGGGAGGACGGCCGCATCGCCGAAGTCGACGATGCGGAGTGCGGCGAACGCATCCATCTTCGTCTCGAGATGCGGTCCCGGGGGACAACTCGCGGCGCGGATCGCGCGCGGGCCGAAGCGTGCGCCGGGCCGGTCGGAGACGAGATCGTCCATCGGCGCGCCGACGATCGCGACGTCGAAGTCACGTAGCAGTGCGGCATCCTGCGTGTACCGCGCGCCGCCGTACGTCAGGAGTCCCGCGTAGTCCGGCTTCTCGTCGTAGGCCCGCCAGCGCTCGAGCGGGTCGATCACCGACGCGCGGACTGCCGGTGGTGGCGACAGACGACCGGTGCAGGCGGCACTACGCGATCCTACGATTCCGGACACGGTGCGGGTCACGAGGTCGAAGCGCGTGACGTGGGCGATCGTCGCGGCGAGCGCTTTCTACGCGCTCGTGCTCGCGGGCGGCGCGGCCGTCATCGTCGGCGACAGCGGCACCGGAGCTCACGACAAGGTCGTCGCGTGCGCGGTGCTCGTGCTGCTGCCGGCGCTCGCCTACGCGGCCGCGCTGGCGCCGCTGTGGCATCGCTCGCGGAACCGCGTCAGGCTTGGCGCCGTCGCGTCCGTTGCGGTCGTCGTCGCACTCGTCATCGCCGCGCTGACATTGGGCGTCGCGCTTCCGATCAGCCTGTTCCTCGTCGCGGTCGCCGTTGCCGACATTCAGCGCGCCCTCGCGCTGGGCGGCATCGGATCCGACCGGCCCGGGCTCCTTGCTGCTGCGGTCGTCGCGACGGTCGCAGTGGTCGTCGGCATCATCAGCCTGACCTTCGCGGCCGGCGCGATCGTCCTCGCCTGCCTCGTCATCGGCGCCCTCGCGTTCCGACGCCGGACCGCGCGCCCCTGACCGCTCGCTACCGCGGCGCGTAGCGCCTGTGCAGCATCAGCTGATTCCCGTCCGGATCGCGGAAGAACGCGAAGTGGCAGACGCCGGTGTCGAGCGTTTCGCCGTCGAACGCGACGCCCTTCGCCTCGAGCTCCGCGCGGGCGGCCGCGACGTCGGGCACGCGAAGCGCGAGGCCGGCAGTGCTCGGCGCGAACGGTTGCCCCTGACTCGCCGGATCGAAGATGTCCAGCGTGACTTGTCCGCACCGAAACTCCATGTCGTTCGCGCCCTCGGTCTCGAGCTCGAGGCCGAGCGTCTCGCCGTAGAACTGCTTGGCGCGCGCGATGTCCCGCGTCAGGAACGAGACGAAGTCGACCTGCTCGACGACGAAGGCGCGCGACACGCGCGCGAGCCTAGCCGACTGCTGCGGTTTCGCGGTCGGCGTCGCGACCTGCGACCGCTTCGCGTACGACGGGCGCGACCTCTGTGCCGAAGAGCTCGATCGACCGCATCACCTTGTCGTGGGGCATTGCGCCGACCGTGATCTGCAGCAGGAACCGCTGGTGGCCGAAGATCTCGTGCTGGAAGAGGATCTTGTCGATCACGTCCTGCGGGCTGCCGACGAAGTTTGCGCCGCGCCGCGTGCGCGACGCGTCGAAGTCCTGTCGTGTCATCGGCCGCCAGCCGCGTTCGCGGCCGATCTTGTTCATCATCAGCGCGAACGGCGGGTACGCGTCGTCTGCGGCCTGGTCCGACGTCTCCGCGACGTATCCGTGTGAGTTGATGCTGACTGGCAGCTGCGCAGGATCGTGGCCGGCTTCCGCCGCGGCGCGCCGGTGCAGGTCCGCGAACGGCGCGAACCGCTCTGGCATGCCGCCGATGATCCCGAGCGCCATCGGGAGCCCGAGCGCGCCGGCGCGGATCGCCGACTCCGGAGTCCCGCCGACCGCGACCCAGATCGGCAGCCTCTTTTGTTCCGGCCGCGGATAGACGCCGAGGCCGTCGAGCGGCGCGCGGTGGCGACCGGACCACGTCACGCGCTCCGACTCGCGCAGCGCGATCAGCAGCTCGAGCTTCTCGGCGAAGAGCTCGTCGTAGTCGCCGAGGTCGTAGCCGAACAGCGGGAACGACTCGATGAACGAGCCGCGGCCGGCCATGATCTCCGCTCGGCCGTTCGACAGCAGATCGACGGTCGCGAACTGCTGGAAGACGCGCACCGGATCGTCGGAGCTGATCACGTTGACGGCGCTCGTCAGCCTGATCTGCCGCGTACGCGCCGCGGCGGCTGCAAGCACGACCGCGGGCGCGGAGACGACG
>JBJMJS010000095.1:0-17013 GCA_045806225.1 Gaiellaceae bacterium | reverse complement strand
GTATGCCTTGAGGCCGCAATTCATGTCGTGCAGGCGCACGCCGGAGAACCGGCTCGTCACCGAGTTGAACAGCTTCGAGAGGACGCGTCGCGACAGCGGATCGCGGCGGCGCGTCTTCCAGCCCGACACGAGGTCGAAGCCTTCGTCGAGCTTCGCGAGGAGGCGCGGGATCTCGGCGGGATCGTCCTGCAAGTCGCCGTCGATCGTGACGACGGTGTCGCCGCGCGCCTGGTCGAAGCCGGCGACGAGCGCCGCGGCCTTGCCGAAGTTCCTGCGCAGGCGGACGACCCGGACGTTCGAGGCGTCGTTGTGGAGCCGCGTGAGCGCCGCGAACGTGCCGTCGGTCGACCCGTCGTCGACGAAGATCGCCTCCCACTCCGTCCCGACCTGCTCGAGCGCGGACTGCAGCTCGTCGTAGAGGAGCGCGACGCTCCGTTCCTCGTTGTGCACCGGTACGACGACCGAAATCACCGCGGTAGCGTACGCGTCGGGATGCCGGACCTGCTCTCGCTCGCTGACGCCCACGCGGCCGTCCAGGCGCGCGTGCGGCCGCTGTCCGCCGAAGACGTGGACGTCGGCGAGGCGTCGGGTCGCGTCCTCGCCGAGGACGCGCGCGCCGTCGTCGACCTGCCGCCGTTCGACGCGTCGGCGATGGACGGGTTCGCGATTCGCGCCGCAGACGTTCCCGGCCGGCTCGAGGTCGTGCAGCGCATCGCAGCCGGCACGCCGGCGACGGCGTCGCTGCGCGAGCGGGAATCGATGGGGATTGCGACCGGCGGCGTGGTGCCCGACGGTGCCGACGCCGTGATCAAGCTGGAGGACGTTGTCGAAACCGACAACGTCGTCGAGATCCCCGTCTCCGTTGCCGCGGGAGACAACATACGCCCGCGAGGCGGCGACCTGCACGCAGGCGACGTCGTGGTGTCGCGCGGTACACGGCTGACGCCTGCGCAGATCGGCGCGCTCGCCGCTGCCGGGTGCGCGCGCGTCTCGTGCGGACGGCGGCCCCGCATTGCCGTCGTCGCCACGGGAACCGAGCTGCGCCGCCCGGGCGAGACGCTCGGCGGCGGTCAGGTGTACGAGGCGAACGGCTCGATGCTCGCGGCTGCGCTGACGACGGCGAACGCGGACGTGACGACGATCCCGTTCGTCGCCGACGACGAGCGCGTGCATCGGGACGCGCTCGAGCGGGCGTTCGGTGCCGACGTGGTGGTGACCTCGGGCGGGGTCTCGGTCGGGCCGCATGACCTGGTGCGGCGCGTCGCCGGCGAGCTCGGGGTCGAGGAGATCTTCTGGCGGGTGGCCGTCAAGCCCGGCAAGCCGGTCTCGTTCGGCGTGCGCGGCGACACGCTCGTTTTTGGATTGCCGGGAAACCCGGTGTCCTCGCTCGTGGGTTGTGAGCTGTTCGTCCGGCCGGCGCTGCTCGCGCTGCAGGGAGCGGCCGAGCCGGGGCCGCCGTACGAGCCGGGGAGGATCGCGACCGATGTCCGCCGGAACCGGGGGCGCGACGAGCTCCTGCGCGCAAGGCGCCTCGTGCGCGACGACACCGTCGTGCTCGAGCCGGTCACCGGCCAGGAGTCGCACATGATCGCGCGTGCGGCCACGGCCGACGCGCTCGTGTTCGTTCCCCGCGGGGAGGGCGTGCTGCAGGCCGGCGCGGCCGTGCGTTACCTGCGGCTGGGCTGACCGGCCGCTTCGGCCGACACGTCGAACGGCGTACCGCCGCGCGGCTCGACGCGCGCGAGCTGCGCGTACGCGATGTAGCGGTGGGTCGCGAAGAAGCGCGGATGACAGGCCTGGAGCTCGAGCCGCTCATGTCGCGGCGACCGGAGGACCGAGAGATCGGTCGCCTTGACGATCCGGCTCCCGCTCACGCGGTACACGAAGGTCGCGTACGGCACCTCGAGCGTGACGCGATCGCCATTGCGGAGCTGGTCGATGTGCGAGAAGGGCGCCAGGTATGTCGTGCGGTGCCCCGCGATGTACACGAGCCGGTTCTCGCCGGGCATGAACGACCGGAGGTCGCGGCCGGGCCCCTTCTTCAGGGTCTGATGGTCGGTCCCGTTGACGACGATCATGTCGACGCCCATGCGCGGGATGCGGATCCGCCCGATCGCCTCGCCGCGCCGGGAGCTTTGGCGATAGCGCTTCGCCGCCGCGGCGATCGCGCGGCGCTCGGCGGGAAGGGACACCCCGGAGAGCTCGTCTCCGTGGAAGCCCGCCGACCGCTTCGCGTACTGCGACGCGAGCTGATGCTGTTTCCAGTGCGTGTAGAGCGCCGTGAACGGGTCCTGCCATTGCCAGACGACGAGCGCCCAGACGAGCGTCAGGAGCCCCGTCGCGATCAGCACGGTGCCCAGGATGCGCAGGGGTCGCCGGCTCAACTCATCCCTCCAACGCCCGGCCGAGGTCGGGGGATGCGTCGTGCGGAGCGCGCTTGCCGACGAGGACACGGCGCAGGACGCGCCGGCCCGGGCCGATCGTGCGCTCGTCGCGTTCGGGGTACGGCGCGTAGCGGCCGGCGGCAAGGACGGCCAGTTGCGCAGCGGCTGCGAACCATGGGATCACGAGGACGAACGCGATCAACGGGACGTACCCGACCGCACGGAGCTCGAGGAGATACCACGGCGCGTCCCAGCCGAGGCCGTAACGGAACGCGAACGAGCCGATGAGGAGCGCCGGCCCGGCGAAGCCGACGGCGATGACCAGCGCCCGCGTCCAGGCGGGTGCCTCGCGCACGTTCGGCAGCCAGAGCCATGCGTGCAGCGAGGGCAGGAGAAACAGCAGCGCGAAGGGGTTCGTCGCCACGACGAGGAGGCCGAGCGCGGCGAGGCAGAGCAGCGCGACGGTGTAGCCGGCCAACACTTCGGTATCGGCGGGCTGCCGCCTCGGGATGAGGCGGTCGCGAACGATCAACCACCCCGCGACACCGAGGATGCCGAGCATGATCAGGCCGAAAGCCGGCCAATGGCGCGCCGCCGCGCCGGTCACGCTCGGTGGGCGCGGGGCACCGCCCGGCCACAACCCGAGCACGTCGAACACCTCGAACAGGACCGCGAGCCACGCCCAGAAGGCAAGCCGGCTGCGATAGCTCCGCAGCGCCGGGGCGAGCGGGATGTGGCGCCGGCGGCAGCGGGCGAACAGGTCGACCGCGGCGGCCATGAACGGAAGCAACATCGCGATCAGGACGAGCTCGATCGCCCATCCCTGGATCACGCGCGAGCCGACGTAGACGTAGGAGGACGTGCCCTGCACGAACTCGAGCCCCTGGTCGAGCGTCCCGAGGAGATCCTGGGCCGCGCGCCCGATCTGGCCGAGCCGCGTCGGGTCGAGAGCGTCGTCGCCGGCGCCGGGCGGCCGGTCCCCGGCCGTCGTGAGCGTGACCGCGGGGATTCCACGTGAAATCGCCGGCGCCTGCTCGTACAGGCTGAACGGCAGGCCGAGGTCGATCAACTGGCGGATCACGCTCGGTCGCGCCGGCCCGCGGCCCGCCTGCTTCGCGATCCGCGCGGCCGCGGTCTCGAGCATGATCCCGGAGGTGGTTCGCGGCGTGTCGCCGCCGATCACGAGGCGCGGCCGCCCGCGGCCGCCGATCGTGTCGAGGTTGATCGCGGCCACGACGTCGTGGCGCTCCGGCGCCGTTCGGAAGAACGCCGCCGCGCCGAGCGCTCCGAGTGAGCCGCCGTCGGTCGACAGGAAGAGCACCGTGTGTGCCGGCCGCACGTGGAGGGAGTACGCGCGGGCGAGCTCGACCAGCACGGCGGTGCCCGACGCGTTGTCGTTCGCCCCCGGACCGGCGCCGTCGTTGTCGCGGTGCGCGAGGACGACGATCGTCTGCGGGGAGTGGCCGGGGACGACCGCAAGCAGGTTCTGCAGGTGCACCGTCCCGAGCCGCGGGACGCGCGCAGTGAACTGCTCGCTTCGGACGCGCAATCCGTACGCCTGGAGCTGATCGCGAAGCCACTGCGACGCCTGTGCGGCGCCGAGCGTTCCCGGAAACCGGTCCGGGTACGTCAGGAAGTCACGGGCGAGCTGCGCGGTCTCCGCACCGTCGAGCGACGGCTCGAGCGCGGGCGGCGGGAGCGGCTGCGGCCGGGCGACGCTGAATGCCGCGACGAGAAGCGGGAGGCCGACGAGCAGCCAGGTGCCGCGGTAGAGCCTGCCGTTGACCGGCCGCTCGAGCGACCCGGGCCGTGGCCTGCGCCGCGCACGGGGAGGCGGAACCGCGGCCATGCAGGGCTATAGTAGGGGCGTCCCTCGTTGACGGCTCGGCAGGCACACCGCCGATATGCCCGACTCCTCGACCATCCTCCTCGTCGACGACGAGGAATCGATCCAGAAGCTGCTCACGTACCCGCTCGAGCGCGAGGGCTTTCGCGTTCTCCAGGCGCGCGACGGCGAGGAAGCGCTCGCCCGCTTCGGGGCGGAGCACGTCGATCTCGTCGTCCTCGACCTGATGCTGCCGAAGCTGGACGGTCTCGAGGTCTGCAAGCGGCTTCGGGCTGAGAGTGCCGTGCCGATCATCATGCTGACCGCGCGGGACGACGAGCTGGACAAGGTGCTCGGGCTCGAGCTGGGCGCGGACGACTACATCACGAAGCCGTTCTCGATCCGCGAATTCCGCAGCCGTGTCCGGGCGGTGCTGCGCCGCGCGACGGCCCCGGCCCCGAGCGGGAAGGAAGACGTGATCGTGGTCGACGGCCTGACGATCGACGTCGCAAAGCGGGCGGTCGAGGTGCGTGAGCAGCCGGTGCAGCTGACGTATGTCGAATTCGAGCTGCTGCGGACGCTCGCCTCCAACCCGGGCCGGGTCTACAGCCGGCGGATGCTGCTCGAGTCGCTCTGGGGCGGCGCCGACTACCGGGAGCCGCGCACGATCGACGTCCACGTGCGGCATCTCCGCGAGAAGCTCGAGCGCGACCCCCGTGAGCCCGAGTTCATCTTCACCGTCCGCGGGGTCGGCTACCGCTTCCGGGACCGATGAACCCGTTACGGAGCGTCGGAGCGCGGCTCAGTCTCGCGCTCGCCATCGTCGTCGCGGCCGCACTCGGCCTCGTCGATCTGATCGTCGTCCCCTCGCTCGAGCAGAATCTCGTCCACACGAAGCTCGCGCAGTTGCGCAAGGCGTTGCCCGGGATCGAGCGCCAGGTGCAGGAGGCAGGAGGCGCGAACCTCGACCTCGCGCTCTCGAACGCCGCGGCCGGCGCAAACGCGCGCGTCAGCCTCTTCACCGAGCTCGACCCCGAGACACTGATCGCGTACGCCGACTCGAACCCGGTGTCTTCGGCCGACCTGACCGAGGATCCGATCGCGCTCCGGGCCGCGAACGCGGGCACGATCGCCACGGGTACGGTCGAGCGGCGCGAGACGCGGTACGCGGAGGCTGCGCGACCGCTTGCCGGCGGTTCCGTGCTCCTGCTCAGCGCGTCGCTCGACGACTCGCTCACGAACGTGCACCAGGTCCGCCGCCGCCTCTTGATTGCCGGCGTGATCGCATTGCTCGCGTCGCTCGTCGTGGGCTACGGCGCGGCGTCGATTTTCGCGCGCCGGCTCCGCCGGCTCGAGCGCGCGGCCGAGCGGATCGCGCAGGGCGATTTCGGCGAGCCGGTGCGGGACGACGGCGCCGACGAGGTCGGCCAGCTCGCGCGCGCGTTCGAGCGGATGCGCGAGCGGCTCGCGGGGCTCGAGCGTGCACGCCGCGAGTTCATCGCGAACGCGTCGCACGAGCTTCGCACGCCCCTTTTCTCGCTCGGCGGCTTCCTCGAGCTGATGGAGAACGAGGAGCTCGACGAGCGCACCCAGCGCGAGTTCCTCGAGACGATGCGGGAGCAGATCGACCGGCTGACGAAGCTCGCCACCGACCTGCTCGACCTGTCGAGGGTCGACGCCGGGCGTTTGCACGTGGAAACCGAGCCGGTCGACCTGGGCGCGCTCGCGCGCTTGCTCGCGGAGGAGTTTCGCGGCGTCGCGCTCAACTCCGACCACCGGCTCGAGGTCGTCGATCGCGCCTCCCCGTCGGTCGCGGCCGATGAGGAGCGGGCCCTGCAGATCGGTCGGATCCTCGTCGAGAACGCGGTCGTCCACACCCCGCCGGGCACGACCGTCCGGCTGTCGACCGGCCGCCGGAACGGGTCTGCGCTGCTGACGGTCGAGGACGACGGGCCGGGCATTCCCGCGCAGGAGGTGCCGCACGTCTTCGAGCGGTTCTACCGCGTCCCCGGCTCGGGAGCCTCGGGCAGCGGCCTCGGTCTCGCGATCGCGCGCGAGCTCGCCGGCGTCATGGGTGGCACCGTGGAGCTGCACATCACACCGGGACGGACGATCTTCGCGCTCGTGCTCCCGGTCGCCCGCGACGAGCCGGACACGGGTGACGGCGACGAGGTGCGATTCCACGTGGAAACGGCTGCGGGCTGAGAGTGCGTCGCTACAGTGGCCCGATGCGGCGCGCTCCCTCCACCCCTGTCGTTCTGCTCGCGCTGTTGACGGCCGCGATCCTCGGCGGAGCGGCTGCGCTTGCGATCGGGGCGGGCGCGGGCTGGATCGGGAAGGACACGAAGACCGTGGTCGTGAACGCCGGGGCGGCGAACACCGCGGCCGCAGCGCTGCCGGCCGCCGTCGCGAACAAGGCGGCGCCGATCCCTGGCAACGGCTTCGATCCAGCCCGGGTCTACGCCGAGCGCGCGGCCGGGGTCGTGACCGTGTACGCGTTCTTCGGCGATCCCGGCGACGACGCGACTGTAGGTGCGCAGGGCTCGGGCTTCGTGATCTCCTCGAAGGGCTACATCCTCACGAACGCCCACGTGATCACGAACGCCGGCGAGACGAACGGCAAGGTCAAGCCGGCATCGCACGTGTACGTCGAGTTCAACGACCGCGATCGCGTTCCCGCGAAGGTCGTCGGGTGGGATGTCTACGACGACGTCGGCCTGATCAAGGTGTCCCCGTCCGACCACCCCGTGCACCCGGTGCCGCTCGGCGAGTCCGCGGCGGTCGCCGTCGGTGAGCCGGTCGCGGCGATCGGCAGCCCGCTCGGCAACGAGGACTCGCTCGCGGTCGGCGTCGTGTCCGCCACCCGTCGTGCGATTCCGGCCCTCACCGTCCGGCGCTACAACGTGGTCGACGCGATTCAGACGGATGCGCCGATCACCCACGGCAACTCCGGCGGCCCCCTCTTCGACGCCCGCGGCCGCGTGATCGGGATCAATGCCCAGATCCGCAGCCAATCAGGCACGGGGAACGACAGCGGCGTCGGGTTCGCGATCCCGATCGACGCCGCGAAGCGCTCGATCACGCAGCTCCTCGACGACGGCCGGGTCCAGTACGCATACGTCGGGATCACGACCCAGGACCTGACCCCGGCGCTTGCCCGCATCCTCGGCTACGCCGTGAAGCAGGGCGCGCTCGTCGAGGACGTTCGGGCCGGTGGCCCCGGCGCCAAGGCGGGGCTGCGCGGCAGCTCGCATCCCGTGAACGCGCTCGGCTACCGCGACCTGCGGAGCGGTGGTGACGTCATCGTCGCGATCAACGGGAAGCCGGTCCACGGTGCCGACGATGTTGTGCGGATTGTCTCATACTCGCTGAAGCCGGACGGCGTGGCGACGTTCACGATCATGCGCGGCCGGGAGCAGCGGACCGTCGCCGTCACGCTCGGCGACCGCGCGGCGACGCCGGCGGCTGGTTAGGGTCACCGCGGAACCGGGCATACACCTGCGCAGCCTCGTTTTTCGGGAGGCTTCGGCAGGAACGACACGTTTCGGGCGCGAATACTTTGGTAATTCTCCATCTATGGGACGAGCGATGACCGCGGACGCGGATGCTGCCGCGATCCACTCGACCAGCCTGGGCGGGCACGTGGTCCGGCTGACGATCCCTGCGCGCGCCGAGTACATCACGCTCGGCCGGCTGGCCCTCACCGGAATCTCGCGCCTCGCGTCGTTCTCCGACGAGCTGCTCGCGGACCTGAAGCTCGCACTCACCGAAGCGACGTCGAACTCGGTCCGGCACGCGTACGGTGACGACGGTCATGGCGTCGTCGAGATCGTCTACGAGCTCTGGGACGACCACCTCGTGATCGAGGTGACCGACGAGGGCGCGGGCTTCGAGCCGCCCGGCGAGAACGGCGAGCCGGACACGATGTCGGAAGGCGGGCTCGGGATCGCGATCATCCGGGCGATTGCCGACGACGTCGAGATCGGCGCGCAGCCCGACGGCACCGGGTCACGGCTCCGCTTCGTCAAGAACCTGACGTAATCTGCGGCGCATGCTGCAGCAGGTCAACGTCGGCCACAAGTCGCTCGCCGATTACGCGACGATCGCCACGCGCGGGTTGATGGACGAGATCCGCCGGCTCGCCGAGCCGCTCGCCGGCAAGCGCGTGGTGCATCTGTCGGCGACCGCGTTCGGCGGAGGCGTCGCCGAGATCAACTACACGCTCATCCCGTTGATGCAGGACGCGGGGCTCGAGGTCGAATGGCGCATCATCCGCGGCGCCGAGGAGTTCTACAACGTCACGAAGACGATCCACAACGCGTTGCAGGGCAACCCGCAGGGCCTCGACGACGAGCAGCGCGACGTGTTCCGGCGCTACCAGGCCGAGAACGCGGCCGAGCTCGAGGACGACTACGACTTCGTCGTCGTCCACGACCCGCAGCCGGTCGGGATGATCGAGCACTTCCCCGAGACTCGCGCGAACTGGGTTTGGCGCGGGCACATCGACTTCTCCACGCCGAACGAGGGCGTCTTCGACTTCGTGCTGCCGTGGATCAAGCGCTACGACGCGGCGATCTTCCACATGCGCGAGTACGTCCCGCGCGCCGGCGGCCTCCCGCCGTGCTACATCTGGCCGCCCGCGATCGATCCGCTCGCGCCGAAGAACATGGCGCTCTCCCCCGAGGACGCCGCGTACATCGTCGACCAGTTCGGGATCGACGTCGAGCGGCCGCTCCTGACGCAGGTGTCACGGTTCGATCCCTGGAAGGACCCGCTCGGCGTCATCGACGCGTACCGGATCGTGAAGCAGCGCTTTCCGGACGTGCAGCTCGCGCTCGTCGGCTCGATGGCGCACGACGACCCCGAGGGATGGGACTACTACAACCAGACGGTCGAGTACGCCGCCGGCGACCCCGACGTCTACATCCTCTCCAACCTGAACAACGTCGGATCCGTGGAAGTGAATGCGTTCCAGGTCCACTCCTCCGCCGTCCTGCAGAAGTCGATCCGCGAAGGCTTCGGCCTCACCGTGACCGAGGCGCTGTGGAAGACGCGTCCGACCGTCGCCGGGCGCGTCGGCGGCATCGTCACCCAGATCCAGGACGGCGAGACCGGGTGGCTCGTCGACTCGTCTGCGGAGTGCGCGGAGGCGTGCATCGAAATCCTGCGTGACCCGCGCGAGGCGCGGCAGCGGGCGCTCCGCGGAAAGGAGTACGTGCGCCGGAACTTCCTCACGCCGCGCTTGCTCCGCAACTGGCTCGTCCTCTTCAACCGACTGCTCGGGAACGACACGTCGGGCGCGGAGGTCGCAGTCGTCTCCGCCGCGTCGTAACGCGCGCGCATGCGCCGGAAGCTGATCGTCGTCTCGAACCGCGGCCCGGTGTCGTTCTCGCGCGGGGACGACGGCGAGCGAGTCGCCCGGCGCGGCGGCGGCGGGCTGACGACGGCGCTCCGAGGTTTGCTCTCGCTGCACGACGTCACCTGGATCGCGAGCGCGATCAGCGACGAGGACCGCGCGTTGGCAGGAGCGCCGCTCGACGAGACGACGCGGGACGGCGCGCCGTTCCGGCTGCGGCTCGTCGGTCACGAGCGCCAGGCATACGACCGGTTCTACAACGTCGTCGCAAACCCGATGCTCTGGTTCGTCCAGCACTACCTGTGGGAGCTCGCGTACACGCCGGGAATCGACGGTGCGTTCCACACCGCGTGGGACGAGGGCTACGTCGCGGTGAACGCCGGCTTCGCGGCGGCGGTCCTCGACGAGCTCGACCGCCAGCCCGACGCCGCCGTCTTCTTCCACGACTACCACCTCTACCTGGCGCCGCGCTTCGTCCGAGACGCGGTGCCGAGCGCGACGCTCGTGCACTTCACGCACGTTCCCTGGCCGCAGCCGGACTACTGGCACGTCCTCCCGCAGGAGATCCGCTATGCGATCCACGACGGCATGCTCGCGAACGACCTCGTCGCGTTCCACACCGACCGCTGGCGGCAGAACTTTCTCGACTCGGTACGCGACATCGTCGGCGACGTCGACGTGCATGCGGTGTCGGCCCCGATCTCGATCGACACGGACGAATTCGAAGCGCTCGCGGCGAGCGATGCCGTGCTCGCCGCGGAGGCGGAGATCGAGGCGCGGCGGCCCGAGCGCCTCATCGTGCGCGTCGACCGAACGGATCCGTCGAAGAACGTCGTTCGCGGCTTCCGCGCCTTCGAGCTCCTCCTCGACGCGCACCCCGAGCTGCGTCGCCGCGTCGGCATGCTGGCGCTGCTCGACCCCTCGCGTCAGGAGATACCCGAGTACGCGGAGTACCTCGGCGCGATCCAGCGCGAGGCGCGGCGCGTGAACGATCGCTTCCAGGAGTTCGCATGGCAGCCGATCGAGCTCGAGATCGCCGATGACTTCCCCCGTTCGGTGGCCGCGTACAAGCAATTCGATGTCCTGCTCGTCAACGCGACGATGGACGGCATGAATCTCGTCGCCAAGGAGGGGCCGCTGGTGAACGCACGCGACGGTGTAGTTGTCCTGTCGGAAAACGCAGGCGCGCACGCCGAGCTCGCCGACTGGGTCGAGAGCGTGAACCCCTATGACGTCGCGGGTCAGGCGGACGCGATGTATCGCGCCCTCACTCTCGACGTCGTCGAGCGGCGGCGCCGGCTCGAGGCGATCCGTGCGCACGTCCGCGAGCACGACGTCAACGCCTGGATCGAGCTCCAGCTCGCCGCCGTCGACACGCTCGGCGCGTCCGCTCGGCGCTAGGGTCTCGGCAGATGGGCGAGCTCTCGCACGTGACGGCCGCGGGCGACGTCCGGATGGTCGACGTCGGCGCGAAGCCGCTGTCGCGACGCCGAGCCGTCGCCCGGGCGACCGTGCGGATGGCGAGCGGGACGGCGCGGCAGCTGCGCGACCTTCCGAAGGGCGATGCACTGACCACCGCGCAGCTCGCCGGGATCATGGCCGCGAAGCGCACCAGCGAGTTGATTCCGCTGTGCCACCCGCTCCCGCTGACGAATATCGAGGTCATCGCGGAGGTCGCAGGGGACGCGGTCGAGATTCGCGCGGTCGCCGAGACGACGGCGCAGACCGGCGTCGAGATGGAGGCGCTGACCGCGGCCGCCGTCGCCGCTCTCACCGTCTACGACATGACGAAGGCAATCGACAAGGAGCTCGTCGTCGAGCGTGTCGAGCTCGTCGAGAAGACGAAGGAGCCTGCCTGAGGGCGGCCGTGATCACCGTGTCCGACGGGGTCGCGGCCGGGACGCGTGACGACGAGAGCGGGCGCCTCCTCGTCGACCTCCTCGAGGCGGAGGGCTTCGACGTCGCGCACCGGGTCGTGCCCGACGACCGGCCGCGCATCGCCGCCGCGATCCGCGAGGTCGCGAGGACGTCTCGCCTCGTCCTGACGACCGGTGGCACGGGGATGTCGCCGCGCGATTTCACGCCGGAGGCGACCGAGTCGGTGATCGAGCGCAACGCGCCGGGGATCGCCGAGGCGCTCCGCGCGGATGCGATCCGGCAGACACCGCACGGCCTCCTCGGCCGTGGTGTCGCCGGCGTCCGCGGCAAGACGCTGATCGTCAACCTGCCGGGCTCGCCGGGCGGATGTCGTGACGGCTTTCACATCCTGCAGCCGGCGCTCGCACACGCACTCGGTCTCCTCGCGGGCGAGCCGACCGAGCACCGCGCGACGTGAGCGCCGTCGCGCTGCCGGCGCGGTTCGCGCGGCTGGTCAAGATCGAGCACACGGTCTTCGCGCTGCCGTTTGCGTACATCGGCGCGTTCCTGGCCGTCGAGGACGTACCGAGCGCGCACGCGCTCGTCTGGATCACTGTCGCGATGGTCGGCGCCCGCTCGCTCGCGATGGGCTTGAACCGACTGATCGACGCCGAGATCGACGCGCGGAACCCGCGAACGGCGATACGTGAGCTCCCCTCGGGTGCGCTGTCGCGAGCGCAGGTGGTCGTCTTCTGTGCGCTCGCGCTCGTGCTCTATCTCGTGGCGGTCTTCCAGCTCGCGCACGTCGTGCGCTGGCTCTGGCCGATTCCGCTCGTCGGCTTCGTCGTCTATCCGTACCTCAAGCGGTGGACCTGGCTCTGCCATCTATGGCTCGGCGCCGTCGACGGCCTCGCGCCGATGGGCGCCTGGGTCGCGATTACGGGTCGGTTGCCGTGGGAAGCGTGGGCGCTCGGCGCCGCAGTCGCGTTGTGGGTGGCCGGCTTCGACCTCTTCTACTCATTGTTCGACCTCGAGGTCGATCGCGCGCAGGGGCTCCACTCCGTCGCGACACGGTTCGGCGTCGACGGCGTGTTCGCCGGTGCGCGGCTGTTCCACGCGCTCACGGTCGTCCTGCTCTGTGCGGTCGGGATCGGCGTCGGCGTCGGCGTGTGGTACTGGATCGGTGTCGGCGTCGTGGCTGCGTTGCTCGCGTACGAGCACGCGCTGGTGCGTCCCGGCGACCTGCGGAGGCTCGACGCCGCGTTCTTTACCGTCAACGGCGTCATCAGCGTCGCGTTCTGTGTCTTCGTCGTCATCGACGCGGCGGTCTAGCAGTGGTCCACGCACGCAGCATCGAGAAACGCTATGCCGAGCGTCGCGTCCTTCGCGGCGTGTCGTTCCACGTGCCGGAGCACGGGTTCCTCCTCGTCACCGGGCCGAACGGGTCCGGGAAGTCCACGCTCCTTCGTCTTTGTGCCGGCCTCGCCGTCCCGACGCGAGGCTCGCTCGCACTGGACGTCGAGCGCGCGCAGATCGGATTCGTCGCCCACGACCCCCTGGTGTACCGCGAGCTGACGGCGCTCGAGAACCTGGACCTCTACGGGCGCCTCTACCGGGTCCCCGAGCGGCGCGAGCGGATCGGCATGCTGCTCGAGCGCTTCGACCTCTGGGAGGCGCGGCATCTGCGCGCGGACGCGTACTCGCGCGGCATGCTCCAGCGCCTCGCGTTGTGCAGGGCGCTGCTGCACGAGCCGCGCCTGCTCGTGCTGGACGAGCCGCACAGCGGTCTCGACGAAGAGGGCGCCGGTCTGCTCGACCGTCAGCTTGCCGAGCTGCGCGGCGCAGCGACGTTCGTCGTCTCGACGCACGATCCGGCGCGAGTGCTCCCGCTCGCGACGACGCACCTCGCGCTCGCATGAATTACGTCGCCGACGTCGGCGCGCTCGCACGGAAGGACGTGCTGCTCGAGCTGCGGTCGCGCGACACGCTGCCCGCGATGTTGCTCTTCGTCCTTTCGTCGTTCGTCGTGTTCCACTTCGTGCTGCCGAGCGGCACCGACCGACTCGCCGCGCAGGGCTTGCTGTGGGTGGCGATCGTCTTCACCGCGCTCCTCGCGCTCGCGCGCGCCTTCGCGGCGGAGCGCGAGCAAGCGCTGCTCGACGGTCTCGTGCTCGCGACGCGAGATCCGAGCGCGATCTGGCTCGGGAAGGCGCTGTCGGTCCTCGTGTTCCTCGGTCTGGCGGAGGTCGTTGCGCTTCCCGTCTTTGCCGTGTTCTTCGGCCGGGTCGAGGGTCGGACGATCGCGGCGGTCGCCCTGGCCGACCTCGGCATCGCAGCGGTCGGGACGCTGCTCGCAGGGATGGCCGTCGCGAGCCGTGCCCGCGAGCTGCTCTTGCCGCTGCTGTTTCTCCCGCTCGTGATCCCGCTCGTGATCGGAGGCGTCGGCGCGAGCGTCGCGGGCCATCCGGCGAGCTATCTCGGGCTGCTCGCCCTCTATGACGCGATCTTCGGGCTCGTCGCGTGGGCGTCGTTCGCGTACGTCGTGACGGAGTAGGGCCAAACCGCTTTGCCGTCCCGGCCGTAGTTCGGCATGTGAACGTCGCCGATGCGCTTCAGGGCCGGCCCCGGCGTCTCCTCGGCGTCGGCGACGAGATCCTGCCCACACACATCCCGGGCGCCGCCTTTCTCTTCGTCGACGACGGGCTCGTCGTCCTTCGCAACGCGGCCAACGGCGTCAGGCGGCGGACCGTCACGTGCCATGCCGGGCCCGGAGCGTTGATCATCCCGCCGGAGCCGGGTGAGGTTCTCGCCGCCCTGACGGATGCCGCCGTCGCCGTCGTCGACCGCGACAGCCTCGACGAGCTCCTCGCTTCGCCCGAGCGGGCGCGGGCGCTTCTCGACGGCCTCGCCGAGACGCTGCGTCAGAAGCACGCCGCGATCGCGAACATGTCGCGGCTTCACCATGTCGATCGCGTGCGCGAGAAGCTGATCGAGCTTGCGCGCGAGCACGGGCGCGTCGGTCGCGACGGCGTCAGGCTCGACTTCCCGCTCACACATGACCTTCTGGGCGAGATGACGGGCTCTGCGCGCGAGACCGTGACGCGCGCGCTCGACGAGCTGCAGCGGGATGGATTTGTCGAGCGCAACGGACGGACGTACCGGCTGCACGTCGCGCCTGAGGATCTCGGCGTGACCGTGCGCACAGTGCGGCACTGATCACGGCGCCGGCGGGGGCGCCGTTCGTACCCTCGCTGCGTGAACGTCGTCAGGGCGGCGGGACGAACGATTGCGGTCGGCGCAGCTGCCGCAACCCTGCTGTACGTCGTGTTCGTGCTCGTCAACGGCACACGGAATGCGTCGTCCTCGAGTGGTGCCGAGCCGACTCGGTCAGTGGCCGAGCGGGCGTCGCTCGTCGCGCGCGGGCGCGACATCTTCCGCTACGACACCTTCGGCGACCAGAGCTTCTGGGGCGGCGCGCTCCAGCTCCACAAGGCGATCGAGGGGAAAGCGCTCGGAGGCGTCGGCGGCGGGGTCAGCCCGAAGGTAGCGCTCGCGGTGGGCCTGAAGGTCGATTCCGCGAAGATCCCTCGCCGGGTCGCGGCCGCCATTCGCGCCGGCAAGGTCGACCTGAACAGCCCCAAGACGACGCTCGCCCTCTTGAAGTTGAACGCCGTCGTCGGCGTCCGAGGCTTTTTCAACGGCAGTCGCCTCTCGTCGGTCGGGATCACGTGTGCGTTCTGCCATTCCACGGTCGACAATTCGTTCGCCCCGGGTATCGGCCGGCGGCGGGACGGATGGCCGAACCGCGACCTGAACGTCGGCGCGATCGTCGGGCTCGCTCCTGACAAGAAGCCGTTCACCGACCTGTTGCAGGTGGACGAGGCGACAGTCGACAAGGTGCTCGCGAGCTGGGGCCCCGGGAAATTCGACGCCGAGGTGTTCCTCGACGGGAAGGCGTTCAGGCCCGACGGGTCGTCCGCGGCGACCCTGATCCCGGCCGCATTCGGGCTCGGGGGCGTCAATCTCCACACGTACACGGGTTGGGGGTCGGTCCCGTACTGGAACGCCTTCGTCGCGAACCTCGAGATGCACGGGATCGGCAACTTCGACGACGAGCGGTTGGCCAATGCGCAGCAATTCCCGGTCGCGGCCCGCGCTGGATTCGCCCACGTCCGGCACGCGCGCGACCTGATCACGCCGAAGCTGCCGGCGCTTCACCTGTACCAGCTCTCCCTGCCGGTGCCGCATGCACGGCGGGTCGACCGCGTCGCGGAGCGTCGCGGCAGGGCGCTCTTCGACGGAAAGGCGCGGTGCGCCGGGTGTCACATGCCTCCCGAGTTCACGGACGCCGGCTGGAACCTCCACAAGGGAAGCGACATCTGCATCGACGACTTCCAGGCCGACCGGTCGCCGACGCTTCGCTACCGCACGACGCCGCTGCGCGGCATGGTCGCCAAGCAGAAGGGCGGCTTCTACCACGACGGCCGGTTCCCGACGCTCCGGGCCGTCGTCGACCACTACGACACGTGCTTCGCGCTCGGCCTGACCGACGGTGAGAAGGCCGACCTCGTGCAATACCTGAAGGGTCTCTGACCGCGCTTTTGCGACACTTGCGGCGGAGTCCCGCATGACTCGAGCCTTCCGCCAGCAGCGCCTTCCCATCCTCGCCACGGCGGCGTGCGCGCTGATGGGTGCTGCGATCGTCCTGATCGCGTACGTCGCGCCGATCGACGCCGACCAGGGACTGTCGCAGAAGATCTTCTACTTCCACGTGCCCGTCGCCTTGACGGCGTACCTCCTGTTCGGGTGGGGCGCGTGGAAGGCGCTGCGCGTCCTCTGGAAGCGCGACGAGGCCGCCGACCTCGAGAGCTACGTCGCCATCCACCAGGGCGTGATCTACGGCGTGATGACGCTCGTCACGGGGTCGATCTGGGCGAAGATCTCGTGGGGTGTCTGGTGGGCCTGGAGCTCGAATCAACTCGTCCTGTTCCTCGTGCTCTTCCTCTTCTACGCGGCGTACTTCATGCTCCGGTACTCGGTCGAGCCGGGCCCGCGGCGCGCGAACCTCTGCGCCGTGTACGCGCTCTTCGGCGTGGCCTTGATCCCGGTCTCGTTCCTCGCGATCCGGCTTGCGAACGACTTCATCCACCCGACCGTCTTCACATCGCACGGGCCGCAGATGTCGGGTCGGATGTTCCTCGCCTTCTGCGTCGCGTGGGCCGCGCTCGTTGCGCTTGCGGCGACGCTCTACCACGTCGAGCTCGCCGGCAAGCGCCTGGACGCGCGACTCCGTGAGCTGCGCGAGGTCCTCGCAGCGTGACGACGGCCGAGAAGTACGTCGCGGCCGCGTATGCCGTCGTCTTCCTCGTCGTGCTCGCGTACGTCTTGATCATCGCGACGAAGCTCGCGCGCCTCGAGCGGGAGGTCGCAGAGCTCGCCGAGCTCGCGCGGGAGCAGCGTGCGGTCGAGCCCGAGCGCAAGGCGGTTGCGGTTGGCTGAGCTCCTGTTCTGGCCGGCCGCGCAGCGGCCTGTCCGCGATAGCGGACCAGTGGAGGGCGAAACCAGCGCGGAGCGAGTGGGAGGTTCCCCCG
>JBJMJS010000094.1:0-15013 GCA_045806225.1 Gaiellaceae bacterium | reverse complement strand
CCGCCGAGCATGAGATGGCACCGAAGTCGAGCGTAGAGCGCGCGTTGGCCTGCGCCGCGGGCTGGATCGCCCACGATCTACCGGTCCAGGACTCCGCGAGCAAGTACTGCGACACGTCCTTGCTGCGCGTTCCCCAGCCCGCGGCAAAGCACGCGCCTCCCCTTAGGCACGAGACACCTTGAAGGAACGCCTCGCTGGCACGCACCCCGACGTCGCTGCTGCGCTGGAGCGCGCGACGGCGTCCGCCGGAGTGTCTCCCCCGTTCGCGCCCGACATCGAAACGCATTGACGGAGCTGATTAGCACGCGGTAGGACGGTCTGGCCGCGCTGGCGAGGGCGGGTGGATTCTGAGCTAGGCGCGATGGCGGCGGCGCGGCCTCGGCCGCCGCGACTGCGGCTTTGTCGCAGGCGGTCCATTCAAAGCTGAGCAGCGCGTGAAGGCCGACACGTAAAAGCGGAGATACTCGCCCATGTGTGCGTCCCAATACGACGCCGTGTGCGCGCCCGGCCAACTGCGAAACGACACGTCCCCGCCACGCGACCGAAGGACTGACGCAAGCGCGGCATCGGCGTCATGGAACGGATCGTTCATACCCGCGTCGATCCAAACGGGCACTCGATCGAAGCGGCCGTGGCGAGCGGCGGCGAGGACGTCGTTGCGTGCGAAATCAGCCGCGTTGTCGAAGGCCGCGGGTGCTGCGGCGCGGAACGTTTCGTACACGGCCGCCGAGTGTGCCCCGACTGCACAGAACGCGTGCGGGCGTAACGCGGCGAGGTGAAGCGCCCCGTAACCGCCCATCGAAATCCCCCCGATCGCGATCCGGCCCGGCGCCACGTGGAAGCGACGGATCGCGTCGGGGATCGCCTCGTTGAGAATCATCGAGCTCCAGCGGCCATCACGGCGGTCGTGGTACCAGCTGTGCGAGCCGCCGTTCAGCAGCACGACGATCGGTGCACGCTCTCCGAGTTGCGCGATCGCCGCCAACAACGCGTTACTGAGCATTGACTCCGGGCCGCTCTTCTGGGGGAAGGCGACGAAGCGACCGCGCACGTCGTGCCGACCGTGAAGCAAGATGAGCAATGGCCGCGTCCCGCCGCTGGCGGGGACGATTCCGACTTCAACGAGGCGTCGCCCGAGGAGCTTGCTCCTGAGCGAGTATTTGATTGCTGTCGCCCCGTACATGTTCGAGAATCGAGCGTTCGCAGCGTCGATGCGGCCTTCTGCGAGCAAAGCGGTCTCGGCCGCGGCGAGGACGGCCAAAAAGACACACGCGCCGCGTGCTCTGTTGGACACTCCGCGACGTTACACGCCCCGGCGGCCGAGTCGCGCTCAACGACCCGTGGCGGTCGCGATCTCGGCGGCGAGCGGCTCGCTGAGCACGCGCGCATATGTCGCTGTGATGTGAGTCGTGTCGCGGTATGTGACGATCGTCCCGACGACGGTCGGGCAAAGACCGCGCACGCAAAACCATAGAAGCGTGCGAACGTAGGCGGCACCCGCCGCGCGCGCATCACCCCGTACGGCGGCGTACGCCGACGCTTCGCCCGGACTCACGGGGAATGCGCACGAGCCGAGCGTGGCGCCGCGTCGGAGGAGGCAGTCGACTGCTGCCTCGCTACGCGCCGGCGGATCTTCCATGACGACGAGCCGTTCGGTCAAGGGCGCGAGCTCGTGTAATTCACGTGCCACGGCGGAAGCACCGCCGGGACCCCAACTGGACCAGAACTGCGACACGACGACTGCGCGCGGATGGAGGTGCCGGACCTGATCGCGTGCCCACGCGTACCACGCCGCGCAGTCACGCGAGCCCATGATGCTGGGGACGCAGCCGTCCTTGATCAGTGGCACGAGTGACCAGTGGTAGCGGGCAGCGAACCAGAGGAGCGGCGGCAGCCACATCTCCGCATGGGAGTCTCCGAGCACGACGAGGCGACGTGAGCTCGTCGTGTCTCCCAGCGTGCACACTTTCGACCGCGTTGCTGTTCCGGCCATGCAGTCGCCGAGCCGGTACACATCGAACCGGAGGCGACCGAGGGGCGGGGCGAGCGCATGCGGAACGGGTTGGCGCAGGCGCGCGGGGGCGACGCTCGCAAGGAGCGCCGCGCGGACCCGCTCCCCGGCCGTCGATGGAGCGCTTGCCCGATCGACGCGCGCCGAGGCGAGCTCGAGACTCGGAGCGGCGGCACGTGGTGTCTCGACCACGGCCATCGCGATCCCGGCCGCCACGACCACGGCTGAGACCGTGACCGGCCACAGTGTCAGCGCCGCGCGCGGCCGCACGAGCGTCCGCGCGTGTCGGACCGGGTTCTCGTAGAGCCAGTACGTTACACAGCTGACTGCGAACGCGGCGCCGAGCACGATCACGTTTTCGGCCGGGGAGAGCGGGTGCCCGAAGTATTCCGCTGCGATGACTAGCGCGGGCCAGTGCCAGAGATAGAACGCATACGAACGGTCGCCGACGAGCCGCAGTGGACGCCGGCATAGCAGCAGGGAGGCGCCGGTATGCGCGCCTGCCGCGGTGCCGCCGGCGACGACGAGGCTCGACCCGACGACCGGCAACAACGCCGCGACGCCGGGGAACGGCGTGCCGGGACCGTATGCGACCGCCGCTGCGACGATCGCCGCAAGCCCGACCCACGTCAGCGCAGACCGCAGGCGGGCGGGTACGCGGACGACGGAAGGCAGGGCGACTGCGATCAATGCACCAACGCCGAACTCCCACGTCCGAGCGAGAGTCGAAAAGTAGGCGGCGGTCGGATTCGACGCCGTCAGACGGATGCACCAGGTCATAGAGACCGCCGACCCGACGACCAAGACGGCACCGACTGCGCGTCGCGCGGTGCCGTTGCTGCGCCCGGCGATACGCAGAACGACAAGCGTGGCGGCTAGCAGCACGGGCCACACGAGATAGAACTGCTCCTCGACGCCAAGCGTCCAGAAGTGCTGGATCGGCGACGGCGGGTCATCGCGCGCGAAGTAGTCCGCGCCGACGTTTGCGAAATGAATGTTCGCCGCGAACACCGCAGCCCAGATCGCATCGTGGACGGCCGAGAGTGCGCGAACCGGATTCAGATAGAAGACGCTTGCAATGCACGTCACCGCGAGCGTGAGCGTCGCGGCCGGCAGGATCCTCCGCGCGCGAGCCGCGTAGAAGTCGGCGAACGGCACGCGACCCGAGTCGAGGGCGCGGCCGAACAGCCATTGCGTGATCAGGAAGCCAGAGATCACGAAGAACACGTCGACGCCGACGAAGCCGCCGCTCAGACCGGGAACGCGCGCGTGGCCGAGCGCGACGATCAGGACGGCGACGGCGCGAAGTCCCTGGATGTCCGGACGAAACGAGGCGGGCGGGCGCGCCCGAGCCACGGGCGTGGACGCGTGACATGCAACGAGACCCGGCGCTTCCATCCCGCCGACAGTCGCGCACGCTTCTAACCGCGCCCTAACCGCTCAAAGGGCGATGACGTGGCGGAGCTTGGTGGAAACGCGCGAATTGTTCACCGCACGTTCCTCGATGGAGCTAGCCGGACTCGAACCGGCGACCTCCTGGGTGCGATCCAGGCGCTCTCCCAACTGAGCTATAGCCCCGCGGTCGCGCCAGTGTAGCTTGGCGCCGTGTCCACCGGCCGCGTCGCGGCATTCGGCGACGGCGTCTCTCGACGGCCGCATTCGCACGGCAAAAATCAAGCTTCCGCAGGCTGGATGCGCCTCGCCTGCTTACTTCGGCCACACCGGCTTGAAGCATCGCTGGACGCGCGCTGCGATGCTGCTCGATCGACCCTCCGCGCGCGCATCGAGGAGGGGGGCGGCCTTCCGGTGACGCCAGTCCTGGACGAGCACGCGGTTACCGATCTGCTGCTTTGCACGGTTCAGAATCGGCCGGATCTGAATCAGGAATCCCGTCGCACTCACATCCTCGCCGCAGTAGAGCTCCAGGTGTCGGTGGGGGTCCCAGTTGGCAGTGTCGTAGTCACGCGTGCGCGGAACGATGGGCGTCGCTGTGGTGCACGCCGGGTTGACGGTGCGCGCTGCATTGTCGGCGTACGCGACGACGCGCCCCGTGGGCACAGGTCGGCCCAGGTCGATGCGCCACACGTACTCGAGGAGTTGCACGCGACCCCCTGCGTCCCACTTCAGGTACACCGTCTGAACTCGGCAGTGCACTGCGATCGGTCTCGCAGCGGCGGCACCGCCGAACGGAACGAACGCTGCCGCGGATGGGATGGCACCGTGCGCGTTCCCGGGGACGGTCAGCCGGCCCGCAAAAAAGCTTCCCGCCGAGGCCGCGACGAGGACCGCGGCGACCGACGCCGCACGGCGTGGGAATCGGCGCGGGCGGCGCACTGACGCCGTGACGCTCTCGAGCGCGCGGCGAGTCGCGTCATCGCTCGGGTAGGGCAACGCGCCGCGTAGGTCCTTGACGAAGCGCTCGAGGTCAAAAGACATCGTTCGCCTCCACGTGTTGCCTGATTGCTGCGCGCGCGCGGCTCAGTCGCGACACCACCGTCCCGACCGGCGTCCTGAGCTGCCGCGCAATGTCTTCGACGCCGAAGTCGAGCCAGTAATGCAAAACGATCGCCAGCCGCTGGTTCGACGGGAGCGCGCGGACTGCCTCGAACGTCGCGTGCAGCGAATCGCCGTCACGTTCCACCGCGATTACCGCCGGCATCTCCGCCCACCGCTCCGCGGAACAACGCCGCCGCTCATGCCTGAGGTCGTCAATCGCGCGGTTGACGACGATCCGTTTCAGCCACGGTGCGAACGGACGCTGCGGGTCGAAGCGGTCGAGACTCTGAAACGCCTTTGCGATCGCCTCTTGCGCCGCCTGGTCCGCGAGCATCCGATCTCCGAGGACAGCGTAAGCCCACTGCCACGCCAGCGGCCAGAACCGATGGAAGAGCTCGCGAATCCCCACTTCGGAGCCGGAGCGCGCGAGAGCGATCAGCTTCGCCTCGTTCATCTGAACTGTCTACGTCCGGCGCTCCTCACCACCTTGCACGATGTCGCGGGAGCGTGCCCGCGCCGTCGTGCCTCGCCGCTCGAGCTCGAACCGGACGCCGGTTCGGCGTTAGGCGCCGACGACCAGGAGACACGCCGCCGCGGTCGCAGGACTACGCGTCGTCTGCGCGTGTAACGACACCGGTGAACGTGTAGCCGCGGAAGTCAGCCACGTCATCCGCAAGGGCAATCGAGCCATTGGGAGCCTCCGCCGTCGACCCGCGCTGAACGAGGCCGACGACTTCGCTTTCGCCGCCTGACGCCTCGACGAGCGCCCACGCGACCAGCGTCACGACCGCAAATCCGTCCACCTCGTCGTCGGCGGCGAAGCGTGCTTTCCACCCGGGTGCAGACGCAATAGAGAGGATGCGGCGCGGCATGCGCGGAGAGCGTAGCCGCCACCCGTAACGGCTCGCAGCGGCACACGGTCGGTTAGCTTGACGCCGTGAGGACCGGACGCGTCGAAGCCTTCAGCGACGGCGTCTTCGCGATCGCGATCACGCTGCTGATCCTGATCATCGAGCCGCCCACGAGCGGCCAGCACCTCGGTCACGAGCTGCTGCGACTCTGGCCCTCGTACCTGGCCTACGCGGTCAGCTTCCTGACGATCGGGATCATGTGGGTCAACCACCACACGCTCTTCCGGCACTTCGAGCATGTCGACCGGCCGCTGCTCCTCCTCAACATTTTCTTGCTGATGCTGATCGCGTTCGTGCCGTTCCCGACCCGCGTCGTCGCCGAGTTCATTCGCTCGGAAGACGACCGGCGCGAGGCGGCTCTGCTGTACGGGACGACGATGACGATCACTGCGATCTTCTTCTTCGCGGTCTGGATCTACGGTTCGCGACGGCTGCTTCGTGCGGACGCGGACATGCGCGAAGTCTCGGGGATCACGCGCAGCTACCTCCCGGGCGCGCCGACGTATGCGCTCGCCACCCTCCTCGCGTTCGCCAGCGGCACCGCGAGCCTCGTCGCTTTCGGAGCGATCGCGATCTTCTACGCCCTCTCGAGCTCGCTTTTCGGCCGCGACGCGTGAGTGAGCGGACCCTGACCGACCGCGAGCTGAACCGCGCGCTACTCGCGCGGCAACTGCTGCTCGAGCGCCGCCGGCTCGGCGTGCGACCGGCCGTCGAGAAGCTCTGCGCACTACAGGCGCAGTGGCCGCAGTCGCCGTACATCGCGTTGTGGACGCGACTCGAAGGATTCCGGAAGCAGCAGCTCACCCGAGCGCTCGAACGACACGACGTCGTCAAGGCAACGCTCTTCCGGATCACGCTCCACATCACGAGCGCGCGCGACTACCCCTATTACGCGGCCGCCGTTCTCCCGGCCGCGCGCGAGAGGACGTCGGGCGTGACGGCGGAGCAGCTCGAGCGGTTGTCGCAGCTCGTCCGCGCCGCGGCGATGAGGGGACCGCTCACGCACGAGCAGGTCGAGGCGCTCGCAGCGACCGAGATGGGCCAGCGCTGGCGCACTCGCACGTTGACGCCCCTCGTGCACCTGCCGCCCGGAGGGACATGGAGTCACTACGGCCGGGTGCAACTCCGCGCGATGGAGGCGGTTCTCGGTGTCGACCTCCCCGCGCGCGAAGACGGAGCCGAGCGCCTCGTGCGCAGATACCTGAGCGCGTTCGGGCCCGCGACGCAGCAGGACCTCCTGCGGTTCGGTGGCCTCCGCGTGGGCGACATCCGCGCGGGGCTCGAGCGCGTCGAATTGCGCCGTTTCCGCGACGAGCGTGGCCGCGTCCTGCTCGATCTCCCGGACGCGCCGCTGCCACCCGGCGACACTCCCGCACCGGTGCGATTCCTGCCGAAGTGGGACTCCGCTCTGCTCGCTTACGCCCCGCCGGAACGAACGCGCATTCTGCCGGAGAAGCTGCGCAGCGTCGTGATCGCGAAGAACGGCGACGTCGCCCCGACCGTTCTCGTCGATGGTGTCGTGTCGGCGATCTGGACGATCGAACGACGCCGCCTGTCGATCGAGCCGCTGCGCCGCCTGACGCGCGACGACCGCGCCGCGATCGACGACGAGGGCAACCGGCTCGTGACGTTCGTGAGCGGTTAGGAGGGTTCGGCGACGGGAGCTGCGCCGCGAGTGACGTCGGCCGGCTCCTCGATCGCACGCATCCCCGGGAGAAACAGCGCCGCACCGGTCACGATCGCGCCCAGGACGGCCGCACCGACGAGCGTGGCCCGCACCCCGACGGCTGCGGCGACCGGCGCTGTCAGCGCGAACGACAGCGGCAGCAGGCCGATCGAGATGAGCCAGTCGAGGCTCGAGACGCGGCCGAGCATCGAGCCTGGGACGTGTCTCTGCTTGATCGTCGCCCATACGATCGTTCCAGCCGCCTCGAGCCCGTTGAACACGAGACACGCCGCCATCAGCTGCCACGACGCGGTTGCAAGGCCGTAGCCGGCGATGGCGAGCGTCGCGATCGTCCAGGCCGCATACATCACTGTGACGTCGCGGCGCGGATGCTCGCGGTGGCCCATCCAGATCGCCGCCGTAACGGCGCCGACACCGCCGGCAGCGAGCACGAGCCCGAGCGTCCTCGCCGACGCGTGCAACTCGTTCTTGACGACGTACGGGAGCAACACCTCCGTCGGCCCGAGGAAGAGCAGATACGCGATCGCAGCGGACGCGAGCGTCCCCCAGAGCCAGACGCGCCCGCGGACGAACCGCAGTCCTTCCTTCAGCGCGACAACGGGCGACACGTGCTCCTCGAGGAGGTGTGCGGCAACCGTTCGCATCAGCAAGACGGCTGCGAGCGACGCGCCGAACGACGCAGCGTCGACCGCGAATGCCACACCCGGCCCGATCGCGACGAGCGCGCCGCCGATGACGGGGCCGACGAGCCGCAACGCGATCGGCCGAACGAACTGGTCGAGCGAGTTCGCACGCGGCAGTTCGTCGCTGGGAAGCAGGTCGGGAACGATCGCGTCGAACGCCGGTGTGAAGAATGCTGTGCCGACGCCGTAGACGGCGACGAGCACGACGAGCTCCCAGAAGCGCAGCACGTGCGCGAGCGCAAGCGCAGCAACCCCGGCGACGGCAAGCGCGCGCAACCCGTCCGCGCATGCCATCACGCGACGCCGGTCGCGGCGGTCGCTCACGACACCGCCGATCAACAGGAAGGCGACTGTGGGGACCGTCATCCCGATACCGACGATCGACAGTGCCGCCGGTGAGTTCCACAACACGTAGCTCTCCCAGGCGACGGCGACGAGGAAGATCCCGTCCCCGATGAGCGACACCGCCATCCCGAGCCAGAGCAGCCGGAAATCGCGGTGTCGAAGCGGCGTCAGGAGGTTGCCGCCGCCGAGCCCGCCCGGGCGGTCGAGCGCGTCGTAACTATGCTGCATCGGCGGCAGCGGCGGCCGGAGGCGCTCCAGCATCCGTGCCGTTCGGGCCTGCGCTCGCTGCGATCTCGAGGAAATCGGTGAGCGCCGACGGCGTCATCGGCCGCGCGAACAGGAAGCCCTGGCCGAGCTCGCAACCGAGCGCTTGCAGCGATGCCGCCTGCTCGGGCAGCTCGATTCCCTCGGCGACCACGTCGAGCGACAGGCTCGCACCGAGCGCGAGGATCGCCGAGGTCAGCGCGCCGTTGTCCTTCGAGCCAACGAACGAGCGGTCCATCTTGAGGATGTCGACCGGGAACCGGCTCAGGTAGCTCAGCGACGAGTAGCCCGTGCCGAAGTCGTCCATCGCCAGCCGGATGCCGAAATCCTTCAGTGCATACAACTGCGACATCGCATAGTCCGCGTCGACGAGCATCAGCGACTCCGTGATCTCGAGCACGAGCGACGACGGCGGCAGGCCGCTGAGCTCGAGCGCCGAGCGCACGTCCGACAGCAAGCTCTCCGACTGCAACTGGCGAACCGACAGGTTGACGCTGATCGTCAACGGCGTGTCGCGCTTGAAGCGGTGCTGCAGGCGCACGCCCTCGTGACATGCCGTCTCGAGCACCCAACGGCCGATCGGCACGATCAGGCCCGTCTCCTCGGCGACCGGGATGAACTGATTCGGCGCAACGAGGCCGCGACGCGGATGGTTCCACCGCAGTAGCGCCTCGACGCCGAGGATCTCCCGGCCGTCGAGTCGGACGACCGGCTGGTAGTGGAGCTCGAGCTGTTCACGAGTGAGTGCGTGCTGAAGATCCGATCGCAGCTCGAGTCGCTCGACCACGCGCTCGTGCATCGCCGGCTCGAAGACGCGGTAGCTGCCCTTGCTGTCGCGCTTCGCCATGTACATCGCAACGTCGGCGTTGCGGAGCAGCTCGGCCGCCTCGGGGGTGGTCGTCTCCTCACCCACCAGACAGATGCCGATGCTCGCGCGCGGAAAGACATTTTTGCCGTCGATCGCAACCGGCAGCTCGAGGGCGCGCAGGATCCGCGCCGCCGCGTCCGCAGCGTCCTCGGACCCCTGAACGCCGTCGAGCAGGACGGCGAACTCGTCGCCGCCGAAGCGTGCAACGGTGTCGGTCGGGCGGACGGCGATCTTCAGCCGGCGACCGACCTCGCGAAGGACCTCGTCCCCCGCGGCGTGACCGAGGCTGTCGTTCACGGTCTTGAAGTCGTCGAGGTCGATGAACATGACGGCGATGTCCGGCACGCCGCGGGTCGACCGCATCAACGCGTGCTCGACGCGGTCGGCGAAGAGGGCACGGTTCGCGAGGTGCGTCACCGGATCGTGGAAGGCCTGGTGCGCGAGCTGCTCCTCGAACGCCTTGCGCTCGCTGACGTCACGGCTGTTCAAGACGATGCCGCGGACGTGCTCGTCCTCGAGCAGATCGGTGTGCTGGATCTCGAAGCGGAGCATCGTGCCGTCGCGGTGGCGCACGGAGCACTCGAGCGTGTGGGCGTCGCCCGCTCCGCCGGCGCCGGTAATCAGCTGCTCGAGCAGCGGCCGGTCGGCCTCGCTGATGACGCGGTCGAACCGCGATCCCTCGAGCTCGTCGACGGCGTATCCGAGGACGCGCTCGATCGACGGGCTTTGATAGGTGACGATGCCGCTCGCGTCGAGCACGGTGATCAGGTCGCTCGAGTGCGCGACGAGCGAGCGGAAGCGCGCCTCACTCTGGCGGCGATGAAGGTCCGCGGCGAGCGATGCGCCCTCGACCGCGAGCGACACCTGCGTTGCGAGCGCGGCGAGCGCGTCTGACGCGTCACGCGTTACGCGTTCCGGCGAAGAGACGACGAGCGCGCCGCGCACCTCGCCTCTGACGATCAGAGGTGCGACCACCGTCGTCCTCCCCTCCGGAAGCCGGAGGTCAGCCCGGACCTGTGAGGGCGTATCCGCATCGAAGACACTGAGGGACGTACCGCAGTCGTCGAGCAACCAGTCGCGGGTCACGAGACCAACGTCACCGCCGTTTGCGCCGTCGGACGACGCCTCGACCACGGCGTTGTCTCCGGAGATCAGGACGAGCCGCACCGGCAGCTCCATCGAGAGGAGCCGGTGCACAGCCGCGATCGCCGCAGCGGCGACCTGCTCCTGGCCGGCCGCAGCGACGAGCTCGCTCCCCGCGCGACGCAGCGCACGCTCGCGCGCGAATGCGTGCGTCTCCTGGCGGACGAGCCCGGACATGCGCGCGACGACGAGCAGGAAGAGGACGGCCGACGCGGTGATCAGGACGAGCAGGTCGGGATTGCCGATTGCCTGCGCGAAGCGGATCCCCGGCGCGATCAGACACGCGCTGCCAAGGAGCGTCAGCCGCAGCGGCGTCAGGCGTGTGCGCTGATCCGCGACCGGTTCCCCGAGTGTGCGCATCGACGGGTGCAACGCGGCCGCGCCCCAGAGGAGGTAGTACAGGATCCACCCCGCGTCGTAGATCAGCTGGTGGTCGTACGTGTCCTTCAAGAGCGCGAGGTTGTACGCCGAGTCGGTCGCCAGCAGACAGACGATGCTGCCGACCAGCAGGCCGAACGAGACCGTGCGCTTGCCGCCGTCAACCGCGAGCCGGATCGCGGCGGCGAGCAGGAACACGTCGCCGAGCGGATAGGCGACCGAGACGCCCTTCGCGAGCCACGAGAGGCCCGAGAGGTGCGCGTTCGGCGCGATCAGGAACACCCACGACAGGAGGCCGACGCCGATCGTGAGGATCAGTGCGTCGATCATCGCCGACCGGTCGCGCCGCGGGCTCCGCCGTTTGACGAGGACGAGCAGCCCCGCCATCAGCACCGGATACACCGCGAGATAGAGCGCGTCGCCGAGCGATGGGAAACCCACGTCGGCGCCGAACACCTTCGGGTAGCTGTAGGTGTAGAGGTCGCCGCTGAAGAAGAGCAGCTGTCCGACGGCGAACAGCCACCAGGCCGCGCTTGCACGCGGCCTGTGCATCCGGATGCCGACGACAATCGCGAGCACGCCGGAAAGACCGAGCGCGTTGATCAACGGACCGTTGCCGGCGAGGGACGGTGCAAAGAGGTAGAGCGCAGTCAGCAGCCCCGTGCCGCCGAGGTACCACAGCCAGGCGCGGTCGCGTGTGAGCCGAAGTGCGGCGGTCACGCGGCGCGCCTTTGATCGCGTGCAGGCTGAAGGTCGAAACCTTCCGTGAGCCGTTCGAGCACGTCGATCAGTTGCGCGATCTCTGCGTCGCTGTTCGCCGCCGTAACCTGGATGCGGAACCCGACCTCGCTGCGCGGCACGAGCGGGTACGCTGCGAGCGTGACGTAGATGCCGTTGTCGAACAGGAAGCGTCCGACCGCGTCGATGTCGTCGTGGCGCGCGAGCGGGATCTCGACGATCGGGAAACCCGAGCGGTTCGGCGTGTGCACCCCAAGCGAGTCGAGGCAGTCGAGGACGAGCGACGTCTTGCGCCAGAGGTCGGCGCGAATCGCGTCGCCGCGTCGCTCGTTCACCTCGAGCCCGACAAGCGCCGTCGCGAGCGACGCGACGGGAGACGGTCCTGAGTACAAGTATGGCGGTGCTGCTGTTTTCAGCAGCCGCTTCAGCTGCGGCGGGCAGGCGATGAACGCGCCGAGCGACGAGTATGCCTTCGAGAGGCCGGCGACGAAGATGACGTGGTCGTACGTCTCACCCGCGTGCCGGACGATGCCGTTGCCCTTGTTCCCGAACGGGCTCAGCTCGTCTTGGCTCCGTTCACCGACGACGCCGAAGCCGTGTGCATCGTCCACGTAGAGCAGCGCGTCATACGAGCGAGCCAGGTCGGCGAATGCGGCGATGTCGACAGCGTTGCCCGTCATGCTGTTGACGCCGTCGAGGCAGATCAGGCGCGGGGTCGGGCCGCCTTCCTTCAGCAACCGCTCGAGGTCGTCTGCGTCCTCGAACGCGAACCGCTTCACGGTCGCACCGTGCGCGGCGGCGAGCTCGCAGCCCTCGTAGATCGTCTTGTGCGCGCGACGGTCGACGTAGACGGTGCCGCTCCCCGCAAGCAGCGGAATCACCGACATGTGGATCAGCGTGATCGTCGGGAGGACGAGCGTGTCCTCGCCGCCGATCAGGTCGGTCAGCCGCTCCTCGAGCTGCGGATAGAGCGCCGGACTGCCGAGCAGACGTGACCAGCTCGGATGCGTCCCCCACCGCTCGAGATACGACGGGATCGCGTCGATGATCTCCCGCTCGAGGTCGAGACCGAGGTAGTTGCACGACGCGAAGTCGGCGAGCCAGTGGTCGCCGATGCGAATCATGCGCCCGTCGATCTCGTCGATAACGGCGTCCGTCATCGGGTTCGACCGCTCGAGGTCCGCGAGGTCCTTGCAGGCCACGAGCCACTTGTCGATCCAGGCAGGACGGGACATCACGGCCGCATGGCCGGACGAGACGTGCGCACTCATGGAGCCTCAATCGGCCGTCGATGTCCCTTTCTTGAGGGATCTTGGAGCGCTCCGTACCGTCGACGGGGGACGAACGGGCGTTCGCGGCGCGCGGGTCAGCCGGCGAACAGCGTCAAGTCAGGCTCGCGCTCGCCGCGTAGCACGGCGAGGTCGACCTCGACGCAGCGAATTCCTCGCGCCTCCGCGAGCGTCCTCGCCTGCGGCTTCACTGCCTGCGCGGCGAGCACACCGCGGCATTCGCCGTCGATGCGCTCGAGGTATCTCGAGAGCTGCTCGACCGCGTCGATCGTCGCGATGCGCTTCACCTCGACGGCGACCCATCCGCCACTCTCGTCGCGGCACATCAGGTCGACCGGGCCGATGTCCGTCGGCCACTCGCGGCGGACGAGGGACAGCGTTTCGCCGAGAGCGTGCGGCTGCGCCGCGAGCTCCGCCTGCAGGTCGCGCTCGACGCCATCCTTCTGGAGCGCCGCGGACTCCCCCATGTCGTGCGTCACGTCGCTCAGCACGTCGACGATCCGGATCTCGAGTCGATCCTCGGTCTTGCCCGCGCGCTTGCGGACGACGATCGCGCCCTCGGCCTCCTCGACAACTGTCGGCGGTGTCATCCAGTTGAGCGGCTTGTAGCCGCCGCTGTCATCGTGGACGAGCACCGAGCCGTCGGACTTCAGGACGAGGAGCCGGACGGCCTCGGGGAGCGTGGCGGTCAGACGGCCGGTGTAGCGAACCTCGCAGCGGGCGACGAGCAGACGCATTGCCGGCGCACCGTACTGTCTGTTTCGGACATGACGCGGACGGCGGGTTCAGATCAGCGTGCGACCCACCGGCCGAGAAACTCTCGGGCGGTGGCGACGGTGAGGCCGCTCGCGTTACACGTTTCTACATGCCCTAAGCCCTGCAACCGGAGCCGCTGACCCCTCGGAATCATCGCGGCGATACCAGCCGCAGCGTCGCGCTCGTCTTCCAGTTCGCCCGCTATGAGGAGCGCGGGGACAGGAAATGACCGGAGAGCCTCATCGTCGAGTCCGTCGACCCACATCTTGGAGTAGGAGGCGAACAGCGCCTCGGGATCGCTTCGGAGGGCGAGTGCCTGGATCCAGGGCGGAACCTCGCCGTCGAACCGCTCGCCCGAGGCGATCCTCATCCGGTCGAGGAGAGCGTTCATCCCGCCCTGCTTCAATGCTTCGAAATCCTCGGTCTCCGAGCGCTCCGCGGGTCGCGGATCCCAAGCCCCGGAGGTCACGATTGCCGCGACCCGCCGAGGGTGCGTGGCCGCCGTCATCCACGCGATCCAGCCACCGTAGGACTGTCCCCAGATCGCGAACCGATCCAAGCCCTCGGCGTCGGCGACCGCGAAGACATCGCGGACGAGGACAGCTGCGGTGTACGCGGCGGGCTCGTGAGGCTTGTCGCTCGCACCGTGGCCGCGAATGTCGATGTTGACGAGCCGATAGTCGCTTTCGAGCTCGTCGATGTAGCCCGCACCGGTCCACGACGTCCGATCGACACCCCAGCCGTGCAGCAGAATAAGCGGCCGGCCCTTCCCGATCGTTTCGTAGCTGATCCTGGTGCCGCTGCTGTCGACAACGCACATCGTGATTGCGACATAACCCTACTGCGGGACGGAACTCGTTCCGAACCAGTTCAACGGTCTGAAACCACCGGCATCGTCGTGCACCGGGAAGGAGCCGTCCGCCTAGGGATAGAGTCCGGCGCGGTGCTCCGAATTGGCTCGATCGTGCTGCGCGTCGACGATCTTCTGCGTCAGACGGAGTTCTGGGGGGCCGCCCTCGACTATGTTCCGCGCGACGAGTCGAGCGACGATTTCGTGCTTCTCCGGCCGAGGGACGGGGTCGGTCCAAGTCTCTCGCTCGACAACGTCCCATCGAAGGTGCAGATACCTCCTCGCCTCCATCTCGATCTGTTCACCGAGGATCAGGCCGGCGAGGTCGAACGCCTAAAGGCGTTGGGGGCGACCGAGGTCCATTGGGATAAGCGACCGCCAGACGCCGACTACGTCATTCTCGCCGACCCCGAAGGAAACCGTTTCTGTGTCGTCGACATCACGGCTTGAGAACGTGCTTCGGCTGACTTGAGCACCGCCGGGCGGAGCTCCCTCGGAGCACGCGGCGCTGATCGAAGAATGTCGATGTCAAACTTCAACCGAGTGGCGCTCGTTGCTTCTGTCGCCGCTTTCGTTGTCGCCTGCAGTGGCAAT
>JBJMJS010000093.1:0-9394 GCA_045806225.1 Gaiellaceae bacterium | reverse complement strand
GAGGACCGATTTCGTCTCGAGATACAGGTCGAGCGTGTCGAGCCCGAGCTCGCGCCCGAAGCCGGACTGCTTGTACCCGCCGAAGGGGATCCCTGGGAACGCCGTGTACGGCATGTTGACTCCGATCTCGCCCGCCTTGATGCGCGCCGCGAGCCGGTGCGCGCGCGCGGGATCGCCCGTCCAGACGGTCGCCATCAACCCGTATTTGGAGTCGTTGGCGATCCGGATTGCGTCCTTCTCGTCCTCGAATGGGATGACGGTCACGACAGGCCCGAAGATCTCCTCCTGCGCGACGACCATCCGGTTGTCGACATTCGCGAGCACCGTCGGCGGGTAGAACGCGCCGTTCCCCTCGCGGGGGGCACCGCCGGTGACGACTTCGGCGCCCTCGGTCCGGCCGGTCTCGACGAAGCCGTGCACCTTGTCGCGATGCGTCGCCGAGATCAGCGAGCCCATCTGCGTTTCCGCGTCGAGCGGATCCCCGACCTTCAGCGCCGACGCCTTGTCGGCGAACTGCGCGACGAAGTCGTCGTACAACGGCTTCTCCACGAGGACGCGCGAACGTGCCTCGCACGATTGCCCGGCGGAGTAGTAGATCGCCCACACCGACGACGGGATCGCGTCGGCGAGGTTCGCGTCGGCGAAGACGATGTTGGGGCTCTTGCCGCCGAGCTCGAGCGTCACGCGCTTCACCGGATCGCTGCAGAGCCGCATGATCTCGCTGCCGGTCTGGGTCGAGCCGGTGAATGCGACTTTGTCGACGTCGGCGTGGCGCACGAGATGTGCGCCGGTCGTCGGGCCGTCGCCGGGGATGACGTTGACGACGCCTTCGGGAAAGCCGACCTCCGTCGCCAGTTCGGCAAGACGAAGCGCCGTCAGCGGCGTCGCCGGATCGGGCTTGAGCACGACCGTGCAGCCGGCCGCCAACGCCGGTGCGAGCTTCCAGGTCGCCATCATCAACGGGTAGTTCCACGGCACGATCTGCGCGACGACGCCGACCGGCTCCTTCAGCGAGTAGAAGAGCAGCGAGCCGCCGACGGGGTTCGAGCGTCCCGAGATCGACGCGATCGCAGCCGCGTAGAAACGGAAGTTCTCGATTCCCTGGGCGAGCTCCGCCTTGACGGACGCAATCGCCTTGCCGACGTTCCTCGCCTCGACCTCTGCCAGCTCTTTACGGTTCGCCTGCATCGCGTCCGCGAGCGCATGCAGGAGGCGCGAGCGCTCGGTCGGCGGGGTCTTCCCCCACGCACCGGCGAGCGCCGCACGTGCTGCCTCGACCGCGAGGTCGACGTCCTGTGCCCCGGCCATCGCGGCGCGAGCGAGGACATCGCCGCTCGCAGGCTCGGTCAGCTCGCGGACGTCTCCGGAGCGCGGCTCGACCAGCGCGCCGTTGATGAAGAGCCCGTACTCGCGTTCCGTCGCGACCGCCACGCGCGAGACGATAACGACACTCTCGCCCTTCGGCGGTGGTTTCCGCCTGCACGTGCCGGGAAGATCAAGGGCGTGACCGACTCGGTCCACGTCGAGGCTGCACGCATCCCGGATCGCGACCGCTTGCTCCGCGAGTTGCTCGACGCAGGTCTCGACGCGCGCGCAGTCGACGAGGTGTGCATCGAGGTCCCGTGCGGCGATGACGCAACCGAGGCGTGCGACGACCTCTTCGTCCACGCGGAGAACGTGATCACCAGCCTGGGCGCGCCGTTCGTGCCGATCAAGCACGAAGGCGTGATCTACATCCGCCCGCCGGTCAGCTAACGCGAACGCGCCTCACGGCAACCGCGGCACGAGCGCAGGCGCCGTCGTGTCGGGCGCCGGGATCACGAGCGGCGGAAGCGTCGGCGTTGGAACGGGCGGCGGCGCCTGAACCGGCGGGACAGCGACCGGCGGGACAGTGACCGGCGGGGCCGCGACGTGCGGAACCTGCGCCGGGGGCAACAGCGGAGGTGGCCCGGCTTCTCTTGCCGGCGGAGCGGTCGACTGCGCCGGGAGGCTCGGCGCTCCGGGGTGCGCTTCGCCGTTCGGCGTGGACGCTGATCGCGACGGTTGCTCCGACGATCCGGCGCCAACGCTCGGGTGGGGGACGATCGGCGACGCGCCCGCCTTCGGCACAGTCGAGGTCACGCCCCCGCCGGCGGTGCGTGCAGTGTCGACGGCGAGCGGAACGGGCCGGGGCCGGGACGAGGCGCGCGTTTCCGCGCGGACGGGCCGATCCGCTCCGCCCGTGCGGCCTGCGATCGCGCGTGCATGTGGCGATCGGCCTGCACCTCCGCCGGCCGCGATTGCCGTAGCGGTCACGACGAGTGTCGCCGCGATCTTCGCCGCCCCACCGCCTCCGAGCAGTGACTTCAGCAATGCCGCGAACGAGCCGAGTCGCGACATTCGTGCGTTCCGCTCCGGCTGCTCGAAGTTCGCGACGAGCGAGCGACGGGCCCGGAACAGCAACGCCTCGACTGCGCTCTCGGTCGTTGCGAGCTCTGTCGCGATCTCGCGGTACGACATTCCCTGCCATTCGCGCAGCAGCAGCGCACGCCGTTGTTCAGGGGGCATTCGCGCGAGCGCATCCGGAAGTGCGGCGACGAGCTCCGCATCCGGCCGCTCGGGCGCAGCCACCACGTCTTGCAGCGCATCGAGGTCGTGCGGGGTCTCGAGCGAGCGTCTCCGCACGTCGTACCGCGTCCGGCACACGTTCTGCGCGATCGCGTAGAGCCAGGCAGCCTCGAACTCCGGGACCGTCCCCCGCCGCAGGCCGCGCTGCGCTCGCATGAACGTCGTCTGCATCGCGTCCTCGGCCTCCTCGCGCGACCCGAGCCGCTTCTGGCAGTAGCCGAGGATCCGCGCTGCGTAGCGTTCGTACAGACGCTCGGTCGCAGCCGCCTCCGGAGACCGGACACCGAACTCTCGCTCTGCGGGCGCGACCGCGCTCAACTTCACCTCCGAGACGACAGTCGCACTGTGGGCGAGGTTCCGGCCAAACGCAAGAGGCCGAGCGGGCCGTCCGGATATGACTATGCCGCGCAGCCGTACGACGACGATGCGTCCAGGACGGCGTCGATCAGCATGTCTGCGCCGACGCCTTTCGTCAGGACGGTGACGGCTCCCGCGTCGAGCGCGCGTTCGCGGTCGTCGGGGGACGTCGACGCGGTGACGACGACAACGCGGGCGGACGGACAGAGTCTCGCGAGCATCCGCGTCGCGTCGACCCCGTCGAGCCCGGGCATGTGCAAGTCCATCAGGACGACGTCGGGCAAAAGATGCTCCGCGAGCGCGACGCCCTCGAGTGCCGTACCGCCGCGACCCACCGGCTCGATTCGGTCGTCGGCCGACAACGCCGCAGCAAGGGCTTCGGCGAACAACTCGTGATCATCGACTATGAGGACACGGATGCGGCGTGACCCCATGCTGCGGCTCCTTGGTCGGTGGTGGTATCCCTGAGACCGCGAGCCGCGGCCGATCTTGCGCCCGGTGGAGTGAGGTCCCTCGATCGGGCGCGGAGCAGCTCCCGCTCAGGTCGCGGCGTCGATCAGATCGCCAACCCGCACGTGCTCCGTCAGGAGCGTGCGGAACCGCGCCGCGTCCCCGCGCACGTACGACGCGCAGAGGTCCCGGCCGGCGGCGTACGTGATCGGGTACGTGCGCCAGGTCGGGTCGGTGAGGAAGCGAACCGATTGCGCCGCTTGCTGCGGTGTGCGCAGCTGCCACTTCCCGACGTACGCTTCGGCGTCGGCGACGGATCCACCGTCCTCGTGGATCAGCAGGGCGGCACCGATCGACGCCGGCCGCAGCGCGTCGACCGCCTCCCGGATCGCCGACGCACGCTCGACGTCGTACGCGATCCCGTGGCGCGCGATCACCTCGGCAGCATCGGCGCGTCCGTCGTCGTCGAGCAAAACGTCGATTCCGGTCGTGGCGATCCCCTCGGCCACGACCGCCTGCGGTGTCGGCACGAGCTGGATCGTCTCCTCGAGCACCCCGCGCTCGCGGACGAGATGCTGCTCCTTGAGCGCGCGCTCCGTGTGATGTCCCGGGTACACCTCGTGCGCGGCGAGCTCGACGATGTCGCCGGACTCCGTCGGAATGTCGACATTGACGACGACGCGGCTCCGGAGCTCGCCGAGGTAGTAGTTGAACGCCCACCATGGCTCGTCGTTCACCGCTTCGAGCTCGGCCGTCTCGCCGTCGGGCAGCGGCACGAGCGCCGCAGTCCGCGCACGCATGAACGCGATCGCATCGCGCGTCGCCGGCACGATCTGCTCCTTGTCGACGTACTGCGTCCTTCGCCAGGACTCGAGCCGGTCGGCGAGCTCGCCGCCGCCGGGAAGCAACGCTGCGAGCCGCTCGTGCACGGCACGCAGCTGGTCCTCGTCGGGCCGCGCCGGACGGACGCCGTACGACCCTTCCGCCTCGTCGGCGTACGCGAGCTGCGTGCCTGCGAGAACGGCGGCCGAGGTCCGGAGTCCCGCCGCCTGGTCGCGCAGCCAGCCGTCTTGCAGCTTCGCGGTGAGGCCTTCGGCGTCGGCGGCGAGATCGGCCGGATCGCGAAGCGGCTCGGCGTCGACCTCGTCCTTCAACTCGCGCGGGCCGTAATACGCGTCCACGAGGCCGTCGACGTGGCGCCCGAGCCGCAGGCCCAGCACGAGGTACTCCTCGACGACGCTCACGCTCGCTCGAACAGCGCAGCCTGACCCTGCCCGACACCGACACAGAGTGTCGCCAGGCCGTAGCGCCCGTCGCGGCGCCGGAGCTCGTGGAGGAGCGAGACGACGAGGCGCGCACCGCTCATCCCGAGCGGATGGCCGAGCGCGATCGCGCCTCCGTTCACGTTGACCTTGTCCTCGTCGAGTCCGAGCTCACGAACGACGGCGAGGCTTTGCGATGCGAACGCCTCGTTCAGCTCGATGAGGTCGAGCTGGTCCGTGCCGATGCCGGTGCGCTCGAGCAGCTTGCGGACGGCGGGAATCGGCCCGATGCCCATGACACGCGGATCGACGCCCGCGACTGCGCTGCCGATGAAGCGGCCGAGCGGTTCGACACCGAGCTCCGCCGCCTTCTCCTCTGACGCAACGACGACCGCGGCGGCACCGTCGTTGATGCCGCTCGAGTTCCCCGCGGTGACGCTTCCGCCCTGTCGGAACGCCGGCTTCAGCGCGGCGAGCTTCTCCGCACTCGTATCGGGTCGGGGATGTTCGTCGCGGTCGACCTCGTCGACGGACACGAGCTCGTCGTCGAAACGGCCTGCCGACGCGGCCGCCGCCCAGCGCGCTTGCGACCGCAGCGCGAACGCGTCCTGGTCGTCGCGCGAAACGCTCCATCGCTCGGCGACGTTCTCGCCCGTCTCGCCCATCGATTCGAGCGGGAACATCGCTTCCAGGCGCGCGTTCGGGAAGCGCCAGCCGAGCACGGTGTCGTACACGGTGTGATCGCCGCGTGGAAATGCCTTGTCGGGCTTCGCCATCACCAGCGGCGCACGTGACATCGATTCGACGCCGCCCGCGACGAAGAGATCCCCGTCACCCGCGGCGACGGCGTGGCACGCGCCGACGACGGCCGACAGGCCGGACGCGCAGAGACGGTTGACCGTGACACCGGCAACGGTGTCCGGCAGTCCCGCGAGCAACGACGCCATGCGCGCGACGTTCCGGTTGTCCTCGCCTGCCTGGTTGGCGCACCCGAACCACACGTCCTCGATCTCGTCCGCCGGGACGCGAGCGCGCTCGACCGCGGCCGCGATTGCGACTGCGGCGAGATCGTCGGGCCGTACGCCCGAGAGCGCGCCGCCGTACCGCCCGATCGGAGTGCGGACGCCGGAGAGGATGACTGCGCGTGCCACCGAAGCCAGCGTAGCGACCGCTGCCGTTTGCTCGATCGGCGCGCGGACGGCCCGAGGTCAGCCGCCGATGAAATCGGCGTCGACGCGTGCGCCGGCGCGGCGCATCAGTTCGGCGAACGCGCGTCGCCCGAGCTCGCCGTAATCCTGCGTCAACTCGTTGACGTACATCCCGACGAACCGATCGGCGAGCGGCTCGTCGAGGCCGCGCGCGAACCGGCGCGCGTAGGCGAGTGCATCGTCGCGGTGCGCGAGACCTTCCTCGATCGACGCGCCGATCACGTCCGAGAGCTCGCTGACGCGCGCGACGTCGCGCTTGACGACGTTGACGCCGAGCGGGAGCGGAAGCCCGGTCTCCGCCGACCACCATTCGCCGAGGTCGAGCGACTTCGCGAGCCCCTCGTCGGCGTAGGTCAACTGCCCCTCGTGGATCAGGAGCCCCGCGTCGGCGCCGCCGTCGCGCACCTCCGCGAGGATCTGCCGAAAGTCGCGCTCCCGGTACGCGAAGGGACCGCCGAGCGCCAGGCCAAGCACGAGGAATGCCGTCGTGAGCTTCCCCGGGACGACGATCTCGAGCTCACGCAACTCGTCGAGCGAGCGCTGTTCGCGTGTGACGACGATCGGGCCGTAGCCGGCGCCGATCGAAGCGCCGTGTGGAAGCAACGCGTACCGCTCGTGCACGCGCGGGTAGGCGGCAGCCGAGAGCGCCGTGACGTCGAGCCGCCCCTCGAGCGCCCACTCGTTCAGCGTCTGGATGTCCGACGCGACGAGCTCGAACTCGAACCCACGGGTGTCGACCGCACCGGTCGCGAGAGCCCAGACCATGAACGCGTCGTCGGGATCGCTGGAGTGGCCGAGCCGGATCAGCACGGCCCGCAGCCTAGACTGTGATCGTGACCGGACCGGCGCTCACCGACGCGATCCAGGACTACCTCCGCGAGATCTACAAGCTCGGCAGCGGCGGCGCGCCCGTGTCGGTCACGGCGCTCGCGAAGAGCCTCGGCGTCTCGCCGGCGTCGGCGTCGGCGATGGTGAAGAAGCTCGCCGCGCTCGATCTCGCCGCGCACCGGCCGTACCGTGGCGTGACGCTGACTACGGCAGGCGAGAAGGTCGCGCTCGAGATCATCCGGCACCATCGCCTCCTCGAGCTCTACCTCGCCGAGACGCTCGGGCTCGACGTCGACGACGTGCATGACGAGGCCAACCGGCTCGAGCACGTGATCTCCGAAGAGCTAGAGGCGAAGATCGACCGCGCGCTCGGCTACCCGACGCACGACCCGCACGGGGACCCGATCCCCGACCGGCACCTGCGCTGGCCCCAGTCGGCGGCGTCAGCCGCCCGTTCGGATCGACGACAGAAGCGAAGTCCTACGCGACCCACCCGCTGAAGACGCGGAGCGGTTTCAGCCGGTGCTTCGGCCGAAGAAGTAGCGCTCGAGCGGTTTCAGCAACTCGTCGCGGACGAACGGCTTGACTTTCTGCTCGCGGCCGTCCTGCTCGAGCACGGACACGTCGTCCTCCAGCGTGCCGTTCGCGATCTCGAGCGCGTCGTCCAGTTCGTAGCCCTCGAAGACGTAGTCGTCGCGCCGCGGCTCGTCGCTCGTGCGGTGCTGCGGGTTGACGACACGACCGACCCCCCACAGCGCGCCGGCTTTGCGCTCGATCCAGATGACGACACGTTCTTCGGCGCCGGCGTCGTCGACTCCGATGAGGGTGCGCTCCGCGAAGCGGCCCGCGCTTGACTTTCGCCTCACGGGCCAAGGATACAATCGCCTCGATGCAGCGACTCGGGAGCTTGCTGCGCAGCCCGTTCTCCTTCCTCTTCGCCCGCTCCAGCACGGAGGATCGCGTTGCTGCCTACGTCGTCCGCGAACATGCGCGCGGGCGCGGCCTGTCGGAGATCCTCAGCGACCGGTACGTGCAGAACCGCTTGTCCGTCGCGCAGCAACGGCGTTTGCTCGACCGGCCCGAGATCGTGCACGCGCTCGGCGACGACGCCGTCGAGCAGATGCGGCGCGAGCTGCAGAGCGCCGCCCCCTAAAGGCGCGAGCCGACGTCGAGCTCGCGTGCGCGCTCGACGGCGCGCGCCGCCGCGGCGACGTCCCACGCGGCGAGGCCGTTCGACTTGAAGACGACGATGTCGTCGTCCGACTGCCGCCCTTGCACGTCGCCGCCTACGATTTCGTGCAGCTCGTGCACCTCGAGCCAGTCGAGCGTGCCGACCTGGATTGGCTCGACGAGGTCGGACGACTCGAGCCGGGCCTGCTGTTTCCAGTCACAGCAGACGAATGCCGCCCGTTCGAGGACGCCGTTGTCGAGCTCGCGCGCACCGAGGACGTTTGCGCCGCACGCGCACACGAGCGCGCCGGGCTGCAGCCAGTCCCCGCGGAGCACCGGGTCGCGCGACGTCGTGATCGTCACGACGATGTCCTGCTCGGCGGCATCGCGGTGGGACTCGCCCGCTTCCGCGCCGACGCGTTCGCAGAACTCGCGTAGCGAGCGTTCCGTCCTGCAGTACGCGACGACGTGCTCGATCGCCGGGACGGCGGCGCGGATACACGCGACCTGCGTCTCCGCCTGGCTGCCGCAGCCGATCACGCCGAGCGACGTCGCGCCGCTCTTCGCGAGGTGCTTCGCGGCAACACCGCTCGCGGCGCCGGTACGCAGACGGCCGAGCTCGTCCGCCTCGAGCACCGCAACGAGCTCCGGCTCAGACGCGCTGAACAGGGCGACGACGAACGACGCGCCTCCGGCGAACCCCGCGTAGATCTTCGCGCCTGCGTAGCCGAGCTCGAGGTCCGACGCCGCCATGTCCGCGAGCCGTCCCTCCTCGAGCCGGAGCCGCCGGCGCGGCGCGATCTCCACGGCGCCGCGCGCCATCCGCTCGAAGGACGCCTCGACCGCGGCGACCGCGTCGGCAGGCGTCAGCAGCGAGCGGACGTCGTTCTCGCTCAGGTACAGCGGCACGGACTAGCTCTTCTTGATGAAGCTGATGTTGCCGCTGGTCTCGAGGACGGCCCACTGGATCTCGTCCAACGAGCCGATCTGCTGCAGCCGCGCTTCCTCCATCAGCTCCTCGACGCTCAGCCGCTCACGCTTCAGATTGCCCTCGATCGCCTTCCCGTCTTCGACGACGACGATCGGCTCGCCGTCGAGCAAGGGACGCAGGCGCGGGACGCGGAACGACACATACGACGTCGCGACCTGCAGCACGGCGATCGTGCTGATCGCGATCACCGCGCCGGTGATCGAGTAGTCGTCCTGTGTGAGCCCCTGCTGCACGGAATCGCCGAGGATGACGAGCAGGATCAGGTCGAACGGCTCGAGCGACGACAGCTCGCGCCGGCCGACAATCCGCGTCAGCAAGTAAAGGAAGAAGAAGACGACGATGCCGCGGAAGACGATGTCCATGCGCTAGGGGTAGATCGTCACGTTGCGGTGGAGGGTGATCAGGGCCGTGTCGCCGTCCGCGAGCGTCACGTCCTGTGGTCGGTGGCCGACGTTCGTCGGGTTGACCTGGAACTCCATGAACAGGAGATACGACTTGCCCGCCGGGATGTGGCCGAGCTG
>JBJMJS010000092.1:0-22179 GCA_045806225.1 Gaiellaceae bacterium | reverse complement strand
CGAGGTAGTGGTAGAGCAGGTCGCGCAGCCCGAGCGTGCGCGGCACGCCGTCGACGAGCGCGACGGCGTTGTAGCCGAACGTCGTCTGCAGCGCGGTGTGCTTGAAGAGCTTGTTGAGCGCGACCTGCGGCACGACGTCGCGCTTCAGGTGCACCTCGACCCGCATCCCCGACTTGTCCGACAGGTCCTTCAGGTCGGCGACCTCGGTGAGCGTCCCCTCCTTGACGAGGTCGGCGATCTTCGTGATCACGCCCTCGTCGCCGCCCTTGCGCACCCCATAGGGAAGCTCGGTGACGACGACTGCCGTGCGGCCGCCCCGGAGCTCCTCGATGTGCGCGCGGGCGCGCATGATGATCCGGCCGCGGCCCGAGCGGTACGCCTCGCGGATCCCCTCGCGGCCGACGATGATCCCCGACGTCGGGAAGTCCGGCCCCTTCACGTGCGTCATCAGGCGATCGACGTCGATCGCCGGCTCGTCGATCATCGCGACCAGGGCGTCGATCGTCTCGCCGAGATGGTGCGGCGGGATGTTCGTCGCCATGCCGACGGCGATACCGGACGACCCGTTGACGAGCAGGTTGGGGAATCGCGCCGGAAGGACGAGCGGCTCGCGGCGCGACTCGTCGTAGTTCGGACCGAAGTCGACCGTGTCCGAGTCGATGTCGCGCAACATCTCCGTCGCGATCTTCGAGAGGCGACACTCCGTGTAGCGCATCGCGGCGGCGGGATAGCCGTCGATGTTCCCGAAGTTCCCCTGTCCGTCGACCAGCGGGTAGCGCATCGAGAACGGCTGCGCGAGGCGGACGAGCGTGTCGTAGATCGCCGAGTCGCCGTGCGGGTGGTACGAGCCCATCACGTCGCCGACGATGCGCGCGCACTTCTTGTGCGGTCGGTTCGGCTGCATCCCGGCCTCGTTCATGCCGTACAGCACGCGTCGGTGCACCGGCTTCAGCCCGTCGCGCACGTCCGGCAGAGCGCGCGCGACGATCACGCTCATCGCGTAGTCGAGGAAGCTCGAGCGCATCTCCTGCTCGAGCTCGCGGGTCTCGATGCGTCCGGCCCCTAGCGGGCCGCCAACCGTCTCAGACATCGAGGAAGCGGACGTCCTTTGCGTTCTGCTCGATGAAATTGCGGCGCGGCTCGACCTGGTCGCCCATCAGGGTCGAGAAGATGAGGTCCGCCGCGGCGGCGTCCTCGACCTCGACCCGCACGAGCATTCGCGTCGCAGGATCCATCGTGGTCTTCGAGAGGTCTTCGGGGTCCATCTCGCCGAGGCCCTTGAAGCGCGAGACCTGAATCCCCTCCTTCGCGAGCTCGAGCGCGTCGTGGCGCAGGCCCGAGAACGTCTCCGGCGCGCGCGTCTTCTTCCCGAGCGCGATCGCGAACGGCGGTGTCCCCACGACCTCGACGAGTCGCGCGTACGCCTTGCGCAGGTGGGCGTAGACCGGAGATGCCAGCAGCGTCGCGGGCACCGTCACCTGCGTCGCCGCACTCGTCTCGCGCTCGATCACCTTTGCGCGGAAGGACTCGGCCGCCGTCTCGACGACGGACACGTCGTAGCCGTTCGGATCGAGCGAGTCGAGCGCCTGCTTCACGTCGCCGGGCACCGCGGCAGGCGTCTCGACGAGCCGGTGGGTGACGACGAAGTCGGCCGCGGCAGGGCCGAAGTCGGAGCGAAGCCGCGACGACCAACCCTCGAACTCGGTCAGCGCGCGCGAGAACTTGTGCCAGCGGGCCTCGGTCAGCTTCCACTCCGTTCCGGTGCGGTCCCGGACCTCCATGTCCTTGATCCGCTCGCGCACGAGGATCTCCTCGAACTGCGCCTCCTTCTCGACGTACGTCTCGGAGTGCCCGAGCTTGACGCGGTAGAGCGGGGGGACGGCGATATACACGTGCCCGCGCTCGACGAGCTCCTGCAGCTGCCGGTACAGGAACGTGAGGATCAGGGTGCGGATGTGCGACCCGTCGACGTCGGCGTCGGTCATCACGATCACGCGGTGGTAGCGCAGCTTCGAGATGTCGAACTCGTCGCCGATCCCCGTACCGATCGCGGTGATCATCGCCTGGATCTCGAGGTTCGAGAGCACCTTGTTGATCCGGTTCTTCTCGGAGTTGATCACCTTGCCGCGCAGCGGCAGGATCGCCTGGAAGAGACGGTCGCGGGCGTCGACTGCGGACCCGCCGGCGGAGTTGCCCTCGACGAGGAAGAGCTCGGCCGACTCGGGGTCGTTGATCTGGCAGTCCGCGAGCTTGCCCGGGAGCGACGAGCCTTCGAGCGCGCTCTTGCGGCGTGTCAGCTCGCGCGCCTTGCGCGCCGCGAGGCGCGCGCGTGAGGCGGCGACCGCTTTCTCGATGATCCGCTTCGCCTCGCTCGGGTTTTCCTCGAGGAACGTCCCGAGCCGGTCGTTCACCGTCTGCTCGACGAGCCCCCGTACCCAGGGATTCCCGAGCTTCGTCTTCGTCTGCCCTTCGAACTGCGGGTCGCGCAGCTTGACCGAGATCACCGCCGCGAGCCCTTCGCGCACGTCCTCGCCGTCGAGGTTCTCATCCTTCTCCTTCAACAGGTTGAACTGGCGCGCGTAGCGGTTGAGCGTTCCCGTCAGCGCCGCCTTGAAGCCGGAGAGGTGCGTCCCGCCCTCGTGCGTGTTGATGTTGTTGGCGAACGTGTACACGGAGTCCTGGTACGACGCGTTCCACTGCATCGCGACCTCGACGTTGCCCTGCTCGTTCTCGCCCTCGAAGTAGATGATCCGCTTGTGGATCGGGTCCTTGCTCCCGTTCACGTGCGCGACGAAGTCCCTGATCCCACCCTCGTAGTGGAACTCCACCGTCTCGCCGCCCGCGCGCTCGTCGGTCAAGACGATGTGCAGTGCACGCGTGAGGAATGCGGTCTCCCGTAGCCGCTGCGTGAGCGTCTCCGCAGAGAGCTCGAGCTCCTCGAAGACCTCCGCGTCGGGCAGGAACGAGATCGTCGTCCCCGTGTCGTTCTTCGCGGTCGTCCCGATGACCTCCATGTCACCGGTGGGGACGCCGCGCGCAAACTCCTGCCGGTAGACCTTCCCGCCGCGCCGAACCTCGGCGACGAGCCGCTCGGACAGTGCGTTCACGACGGAGACGCCGACGCCGTGCAGGCCGCCGGACACCTTGTAGCCCTCGCCGCCGAACTTGCCGCCGGCGTGCAGCTTCGTCAGGACGACCGTCAAAGCCGGCAGCCCCTGCTCGGACATCACATCGACGGGGATCCCGGAGCCGTGGTCGCGGACGGTCACCGAGTTGTCCGGATGGAGCGTCACCTCGACCCGGTCGTTGCGGCCGGCGAGCGCCTCGTCGACGCTGTTGTCGACGACCTCGTAGACCAGATGGTGGAGCCCGCGCGCACCGGTCGAGCCGATGTACATCCCGGGGCGGAGCCGGACCGGCTCGAGCCCTTCGAGGACCGTGATGTCCTTTGCGGTATACGTTGCTTCACTCATAGAAAAAGCCCTGCAAACCGGGCGCTTGCGGGCACTCGGAATTCTACCAGGACCTGCGGTCGGAATCGGCGCTTGCGAGGCTCCACGCCGCCGCATCTGCGACGACTTTGCGAAGACTCTCGTCGTCGATCGCCGCGGCGAGCTCCGCGGCGCGCCGACGGTCGCTTTCTTCGGGCTCGGCAACGCGTCGCGTGGGCCGGGCAGGCTCGAGCAGGGCCGGATCAGGGAGGGGTCCGACGGCGAAGCGCAGGCGCGGCGGGGCGGCGGCTCCGAGCTTTTCTCGGATCCGCGTCTCGAGCTGGCCGAGCTCGAATGCCCACGCTGAAGAGCTCGTGTGGACGTGCAGCGTGCCGTTCCGCGCGATCCGCGCCGGCCACGCGTTGCGCGCGATCTCCGGCCCGACCGCCTTGGGCCACGCCTCGACCAGCGGCGCGAGACCGGATGCCGGCCCGAAGCGCGACAGCTCCCGCCCGACGTCGCCGTCGATACGGTCGATCACGCGGCAACCACCTCGCCGGGCGTCACCGCGAGCAGTTGCGCCGGCTCGACCGGCAGCGCCGAAGCGGTCGTCGACGTGATCAGCGTCTGCCCGCGCGCCGCGACGCGGTCCGCGAGCGTCCGGCGGCGTTCTGGATCGAGCTCCGAGAGCACATCGTCGAGCAGCAGCAGCGGTGCGTAGCCGCGGCGCTCGGCGAGCACGTCCGCCTCGGCGAGCAGGAGTGACAGGACGGTGAGACGTTGCTCGCCCTGCGAGCCGAAGCTGCGGAGGTCGCGCACGCCACTCACCAGCTGGACGTCGTGCAGATGCGGCCCGAGGCCGGTCGCTCCCCGCTCGAGGTCGCGGTCGAGCCGGCCGGCGAGCGCCTCCGCCGTCGGCGGGTCGCCTTCGTAGACGAGTCGCGCGGCCGGCAAACCCAGCTGCTCGGCGCTCTCGGCGAAAGCGGGCGCGAGCAGCGCGAGCGTTTCGGCACGCGCCTCGACGAGGGAGGTCCCGAGCGAGACGACCTGATCGCTCCACGGCGCGAGCGCCTCACGCGACGAGTAGCCGCCGGCAACACGGCGGAGCGCCGCGTTGCGCTGCCCGACGACCGCCGCGTACTCGGCAGCCAGCGTTGCCCGAGCGGGAAACAGACGGCCGAAAGCGCGGTCGAAGTACGCGCGACGAACGGCGGGACCCCCCTTGACGATCGAGAGTCGGTCCGGCGTGAACACGAGCGTCGCGATCTCGGTGCGGAGCTGCTCGGCCGCCCTCAGGACGGCGCCGTTCAGCGACGCGCGCTTCGCGTCTCCCGATGCAAGCACGACGGCAAGCTCGATCTGCGTCGCGGCGCGCATTCCTCGCAACGCGATCCGGCCCGCGTCGGCACCGAAGCGCAAGAGCTGAGAGTCCGTACGCGTCCGCGGCGAGAAGCCCTGTGTCCCGACGTGGAGCGACTCCAGCAGGTTCGTCTTGCCGGCGCCGTTCGGGCCTGTCACGAGCACGATCCCCGGCTGCAGAGCGAGCTCGAGACGCGCATACGAGCGAATGTTTCTGAGCGAGACGTCGGTGACGATCAGCCGTCGAGGAAGGCGGCGCTCAGCCCGCCAACCGGATCGGCATGATCAGGTACCAGAAGTCGTCGCCTTCGGCGCGGATCAATCCGGGACGCAGCGGCGAGATCAGGCGCAGCTGGATGTCGTCGGTCGACACCGACTCGATTCCCTCGCGCAGGAACTCCGCGTTGAACCCGATCTCGAGCGGATCGCCGCTGAACGGGACCGGGAGCGACTCGCGCGACTCTCCGACGTCCTGCGTCTGCGCCGACACCGTCAGCTCGCCCTCGGCGAAGCGGAGGCGGAGCGGCGAGTTGCGCTGCGCCATGACCGACACGCGACGCACGACATCGAGGAGCTCGGTGCGCGGAAGCGCGACCTCGTGCTCGAAGGTCTCCGGCAGGAGCTGTTTGTAGTTCGGGAACTGTCCGTCGATTCGGCGCGTCGTCAGCCACACGTCGTCTGCGGCGAACACGACCTGGTTCTCGTGGACGCCGAGCTCGACCGTGTCGCCGCTCTGGGCGATCCGCGACAGCTCGGCGAGCGCACGGGCCGGGATGATGGCCTCGAGCTCGGGAGAGTCGCCTTCGAGCGGCGTCTCCTTGACCGACAAGCGATAGGAGTCGGTGGCGGCCATCACGAGCTTGCCGGCCTCGAATCGTACGAGGATGCCGGTCAGAACAGGGCGCGACTCGTCACGCGACGCGGAGCGCGCGACGCGCGAGACCGTGTCGAGCAGGACGACCCGGTCGACCGTGAAGGTGCCCACCGTGTCGAGATCCGGCAGACGCGGGAAATCCTCTGCGGCGTACGTGTGCAGTGACGCCGTCGACGACCCGCAGGTCACGTGCACGACGCCTTCCTCTGGACGATGCTCGAAGGTCACTTCCTCCGCCGGCAGCAGTCGCACGAGATCGACCAGCAGGCGCCCTGGGACGACCACCGCACCCTCACCTTCGACCTGTGCGTCCAGCGACGAGCGGAGCGACAGTTCCATATCCGTCGCTGCAAGATTCAGGCGGCCCGTCTCGGCACGTAGGAGGACACCCGAGAGGATCTGCACCGACGCCCTGGTCGAAACTGCACGCGACACGACGGCGAGCTTCTGCGTGAGCTCGTCTCTGCGACAGACGACCTTCATCCCCATTCCGGTGCCGACAATGGTGTTGCTTTCAATCATTTAAAAAACCTCGTTGTAGTCATAGGGGCTGTGGGTCCGGGGAGAACCGGCTCCAGCCCGGTGCTCAAGCCATTCTCGCAGGGGATGCAGACGGGGGACAACGAGGCGGGACCAACAGGGACAACCGCTCATCGGACCTGCTTCACACGTGCGGTCAATTCCTGCACAAGGTTGTAGACAGACCTGTCCTCACGAATCATGCGCGCGATCTTCGACGTCGCGTGAATGACGGTGGTGTGGTCGCGCCCGCCGAACTCCTTGCCGATCTTCGGCAGCGAGGAGTCGGTGAGCTCGCGCGAGAGGTACATCGCAACCTGTCGCGGGTAGACGATGTTCTGCGAGCGCCTGTCGCCGCACAGCTCGTCGAGCGACAGCTGGAAGCGTTCGGAGACGAGCTCCTGGATCCGGCGGATCGAGACCTCTGCAGCCTCTCCCTGCGGGAAGACGTCCTTGAGCACGTCCTCGGCGAGCTCGACGGACAGGCCGCGCCCGGTGAGCGACGAGAACGCGACGACGCGCGTCAGTGCGCCTTCGAGCTCGCGGATGTTGGTCGAGATGCGCGAGGCGATGAACGACAGGACCTGTGGGTCGGAGATGTTGATCCCGTCCGTCTTCACCTTCTTGCGGAGGATCGCAATGCGCGTCTCGAGGTCAGGCGGCTGGATGTCCGTGATCAGGCCCCATTCGAACCGCGAGCGCAGCCGTTCCTCGAGCGTCGCGATGTCCCGCGGCGGCCGGTCGCTCGACATCACGATCTGCGAGCCGGCTTCGTAGAGCGAGTTGAACGTGTGGAAGAACTCCTCCTGGATCCGCTCCTTGTGCTCGAAGAACTGGACGTCGTCGACGAGCAGCAGGTCATACGTGCGGTAGCGCTGCTTGAACCCCTCGATCCGCTTGTCGCGCAGCGAGTTGATGAAGTCGTTCATGAACGTCTCGCTCGTGACGTAACGAACGGAGAGGTCGCTCGAGTGCTCGCCCACATACTGCGCGATGGCCTGCATCAGGTGCGTCTTGCCGAGACCCGTCCCGCCGTAGATGAACAGCGGGTTGTACGCCTGTGCCGGCGCCTCGGCGACCGCGAGTGCCGCCGCATGGGCGAACCGGTTCGACGACCCGATGACGAAAAGGTCGAACGTGTATTTCGGGTTCATCAGGCCTTCGGCCGTCGTCGGCCGCCGCGGCGGCTCCGCGCTTGCGGCGCTTGCAGGCGCTTCGGGAAGAACCCGCTCGCTGACGGTCAGCGCGGCGCGCCGCTCCTGTCCCGTCACGTCGCGGACGGCCGCGCCGATCAGACCGAGGAAGTGACCCTCGATCCACTCGCGCGTGAAGTCATTCGGAACTGCGAGCACGAACGCGTCGTCGGACAGCTCGACGCCCTCGGCTTCCGCGAACCACGTCTGGTACGTCGTCTCGTTGAGGGCCCCTTTGAGCCGACTCGAAACCTCGCTCCACAAGCTCTCCGCAGTCAGCTCGATTTGGCGCTCCACGCGGCTCGTACCACTTCCTTTCGGGGTCGCGGGAGCGCGAGCATAGCAGCGTGTCCACAGCCTCACAACGAGTGGAAACTGGGGATGAAAAAGAGCGGTTTTGCAGCGACTTCGCTCATTCCACACCACTCTCCACACCTGTGGACGCGACACGTGCCCGCGGTGGATTTCGCCGCAGTTGCAGCACGTTCGGGTGTGGACAACTCTGTGCACGAATGCTGCGCTAGACTCCGCGTGCGACGCCACCCTTTCGGGTGATTTCCCCTCTCTTCTCGACCTCGTGAAGCGGACTTACCAGCCAAACGTGCGCCGGCGTAAGCGTCGGCACGGTTTTCGTGCGCGCATGTCGTCGCGCGCCGGTCGCGCGATTCTGAAGCGGCGTCGCGCGAAAGGACGGACACGGCTTTCCGCGTGAGCACGAACCCGGTCGTGGCGACACCGCGGGCGTAGGCGCGGTCGCGGTGCACAAGCGCAATCGGCTGTCTCGCTCGCGGGACTTCGACGCCGTCTACCGCCAGGGACGCTCGACGTCGACGCGCTTCCTCGTCCTCTACTGGTTCGACCGCGATGAGGACGCACCGGAACCGCGGCTCGGGCTCGCCGTGCCGAAAGCGGCAGGGAACGCCGTCGCGCGGAACAAGGTCAAGCGGCAGCTCCGCGAGGTGTGGCGTGCGCGGCTCGAGCGGATCGCACCGAATCGCGACTACGTGCTGATCGCGAAGCCGGGACTTCCCGAGGCGATCGAGTCGAACGGCTTCGACTGGCTCGCGGAGCGCGTCGACGAAGTGCTACAGAAGGCATCCGCATGAGGTATCCGGCGATCGCGCTCGTCTACGTCTACCGCTTCACCCTCGGTCTCTTCATGGGCGGGCAGTGCAAGTACCACCCGTCGTGCTCGCAGTACGCGATCGACGCGTTGCGCAAGCACGGCTTCGTCAAGGGCAGCGCGCTCGCGGGCTGGCGGCTGCTCCGCTGCAACCCGTGGAGCCGCGGCGGAGTGGACTACGCATGACGGTCGCACTGCTCGCACTGCTGCAGCCGCTCGAGCATCTCCTTCGCCACGTCCTCAACGGGCTCCATCAGATCGGTCTGCCGTGGGCGTGGGCGATCATCGCCCTCACGATCCTCGTCCGGATGCTGCTCGTGCCGCTGACGGTGCGACAGATCCACTCGATGCAGAGCATGCAGGCGCACGCGCCGCAGATGAAGGAGATCCAGCGGAAGTACAAGGGCGACCGGCAGAAGATGAACGAGGAGTTGATGAAGTTCTACCGCGAGAACAACATCAACCCGGCCGCGTCGTGCCTGCCACTGGTTGCGCAGTTCCCCGTCTTCATCGGCCTCTACTACACGTTGCGAACATTCTCGAAGGAACCGCCGCCCGGCGACCTCTCGTGGCTGCACTTCATTCCGAGCATCGCGGACAAGGTGACATCGCACTGGGGCGGCTACGTCATCCTCGCCGTCTACGTCCTCAGCCAGCTCGCGTCGACGTACTTCATGTCCGGGACGATGCAGCAGTCGCAGCGCGTGATCATGATGGTGCTGCCGTTCGCGTTCATCTTCGTGATCGCGCGTTTCCCGACGGGCCTCGTCCTGTACTGGATGACGACGAACCTGTGGACGGTCGGCCAGGGGTTGATCACACGCCGGCTGATACCGAAGACGCCACAGCCGGCGCCCGGGCCGAAACGCTCGTCCCGAACGCCGCCGAAAGACGAGCCGCCGCCGACAGAGGACGGCGCGGCGGCCGAGCCGAAAGCGGCCGCGCAGACGCCGGCGCAGCCGAGGCGGGTGAAGCGCAAGAAGAAGGCCCGCCGGTGAGCGAGCTCCAGGTCGAGGCGACGGGCGAGACGGTCGGTGAGGCGAAGTGGGCGGCGCTGCGCGAGCTCGAGAAGCAGCAGCCGGGCCTCGACAAGGCCGCTGTGCGATTTCAGGTCGTGTCGGAGGGCGAGCGCGGCCTGCTCGGAGTGGGCTACGCGCCGGCGCGCGTCCTCGCGACGCTCGATGCGGACGCCGTCCCGGAGGATCGCGACGAGAGCCCGCTCGCAGCGGAGGTCCGCGCGCTCCTGGAGCGCATCATCGACGGGATCGGCGTCGCCGGCCGCGTCGTGGTGGAGGAGAACGGCGAGACGATCACGCTGACCGTCGCCGGGCCGGACCTGGGGATGCTGATCGGCCGCCACGGACAGACGATCGATGCGATCCAGTACCTCGTGAACGCGATCGTCTTTCGCAAGCACCTCGACGATCGGAAAGAGATCGTGGTCGATGCGGCCGGCTACCGCGCGCGGCGGCGAGCGTCGCTCGAGGCCCTCGCCGTCCGTTCCGCGCAACGCGCGCTGCAGGACGGGGAGCGCGTCGAGCTCGACCCGATGACCGCGGTCGAACGGAAAGTCGTGCACATCCGCCTGAAGGAATTCGCCGGCGTCGAGACGGCCAGCGAGGGGACGGAGCCGAACCGGTTCGTCGTCGTCCTGCCGGTTGACTGACCTCGACGGTTGGATCCAAGCCGTTATCGCGACACCGTCGCTGACGGCGATTCGCGACCTCGCCGAGGCACGCCGTGTGCTGCTGGAGGACTCCCTGCAGGGCGTGGCCGTGGTCGAGCCGCTCGGCCGGTCGATCGTCGACGTCGGCTCGGGCGGCGGTGCACCAGGCATCCCGATCGCGGCGTCGTTGCCCGGGCATGAGGTGACCCTGCTCGAGGCGAACGGGCGCAAGTGCGACTTCCTCCGCCGCTGGGCTCCGCCGAACGCGCATGTCGTCGACGGTCGCGCCGAAGAGCATGCGGCCGAGGCGTACGACGTCGCGGTCGCGAAGGCGCTCGCGCCGCCGCCGGTCGCGGCGGAATGGTGTCTCCCGCTGGTACGCGAGGGCGGCAGCGTCGTCCTCTGGGTGGGGCCGTCGGCAGAGCGCGAGCGTGTCGCGCGCGTCGCTGAGCGGATCGCGGGCGAGCTCGCTCCGGCACCGGACGGATTCCTCGCGATCCGCAAGATCGGCCCGACGCCGGTCGGGTTTCCGCGCAGGGTTGGCGTCGCACGCAAACGTCCGCTTGCGTAGGAAGAATGGTCGGGTGCCCGCCCGGATCTACGCCGTCGCGAATCAGAAGGGCGGCGTCGGCAAGACGACGACCGCGATCAACCTCGCCGCGTGCCTCGCCGAAGCGGGGGAGAGCGCGCTCGTGATCGACCTCGATCCGCAGGCGAACGCGACGTCGGGCCTCGGTGAGCGCGCAAACGGGACGTCCACATACGACCTGCTCGACGGAGCGCCCCTGCGCGAGCTCGTGACGCAGACGAAGTTCCCGAACCTCCACCTCGTGCCGGCGAAGCCGGAGCTCGCCGGCGCGGCGGTCGAATTGACGCGGCATCAGAACGGCGACACATACCTGCGCGAGGCGCTGAGCTCCGGAGCGGACGCGTACTCGTTCGTTTTCCTCGACTGCCCGCCGTCGTTCGGCCCCCTGACGGTGAACGCGCTTGCCGCTGCGGATCGTGTCTTGATCCCGGTGCAGGCGGAGTACTACGCGCTCGAGGGCCTCTCGCAGCTCGTCCAGTCCGTGAACCTGATCAAGTCGCGTCTGAATCCGCGGCTCGCGGTGGGTGGGGTCCTCCTGACGATGGTGGACGGGCGGACGCGACTGTCCGCGGACGTGGAGAGCGAAGTCCGCCGCCATTTCGGCGAGCTCGTCTTCAAGACGGCCGTGCCCCGGTCGGTCCGCCTTGCCGAGGCGCCGAGCCACGGCCTCCCCGCAATTGCCTACGACCGCCGCTCGCGCGGCGCCGATGCGTACTGGAAGGTGGCGATGGAGCTTGTCGAGCGCGCCTGAAGGAAGACGAGGATTGGGACGCGGCCTCGAGGTCCTGCTCGGTGGCGGTGCGTCGGAGTCGGAGCTCGCCGAGCTCCCGGTCGATGCGATCCACCCGAACCCGCGCCAGCCGCGGAAGCGGTTCGACTCCGACGCCGGTAGCGGGCTCGCCGAGTCGGTGCGGGCGCAGGGCGTCGTCCAGCCGGTCCTGGTCCGGTCCCGGCCGGCCGGCGGCTACGAGTTGATTGCCGGCGAGCGGCGGTGGCGTGCCGCGCGCGATGCCGGCTTGAAGGCAGTGCCGGCAGTCATCCGCGACGCGGACGACCGGGAGACGCTGCTTCTCGGCCTCGTCGAGAACGTTGCGCGCGAGAACCTGTCACCGATCGAGGAAGCACGCGCGTATGCGGTGCTGCTCGACGAGTTCGGGCTCGGTCTCGGCGACGTGGCGGAAAAGGTGGGCCGTTCGAAGCCCGCCGTCGCGAACCGGGTCCGCTTGCTCGAGCTGCCGGAGGACGTGCTCGCGATGGTCGAGCGCAGGCAGCTGACCGAGGGGCACGCGCGCGCGGTCCTCGCCGTGCCGGACCACGAGGGCCGGCGGAAGCTCGCGCGCCAGATCGTCCAGAAGGGCATGTCGGTCCGGGCGGCCGAGCGGGCGGCGCGCTGGGCGGGGGCGAAGACGAAGCCGCGCAAGCAGGCCGTGCGGGTCGATCCGGCGCTCGCCGCGCGCGCGAAGGAGGCCGCCGATCGGATCACCGGGTTCTCGTCGCGCGTGACGCGCGGCCGGATCGAGATCCCGTTCGCCGACGAGACGGAGCTTGCCGAGCTCGTCGAGGCGCTCGAAAACGCCTCCGGCTGATTCGCGTCGACGCCGTATCCCGACGGCACCCGCGGTCGTTGAATCGGTGGCATGGTCGGAGACTGGCTCCAGGACCTCGAGTCGCTCGAAGCGATCTCACAGGACGATGACGCGAAGCGGATCTTTCTCCGGATGGCGGCGATGTCGCAATCCGGCCAGATGGGCTCGTTCCTGACGGAGCTCGCGCGTGACGACGACCTCGACGACGAGACGAAGGGCACGCTCGAAGAGCTTGCCCGTGACAACACGTTCCTGCTCGCCGTCGAGGACTACCTGACGCGCACCGAGCGACTTCACTGACGTACCACCGCAGCGGCCCGCCGGTCAGTGGGCGATCCTGGATTCGAACCAGGGACCTCCGCCTTATCAGAGCGGCGCTCTAACCAACTGAGCTAATCGCCCGCCGGGCGGTGGATTGTAGCGGCGGCCATGCCCTATGCTCGGCGCGTGGCGACGCTCCGCGACGTGATGACGGCAGATGTCCTGACGGTCGATCCTTCGGACACGATCGGTGAGGCGGCGCAGAAGATGACCGAGCGCGGCGTCGGCGCGGTCGTCGTGTCGGACTTCGGCCGGATGATCGGGATCTTCACCGAGCGCGACGTCATGCGTGCGGTCGCCGGACGCGTCCACTCGAGCGAGGCGCGGGTCCGGGAGTGGATGACCCCGGACCCGGTGACGCTGGGTGAGGACGCGTTCGTCGAGGAAGCGGGGAACATCATGATCGAGCGCGGCTTTCGCCACATCCCGGTCGTGACCGACGACCGCGCGGTCGGGATCGTCAGCATCCGCGACGTCGCGGAGTGGCGGTTGAAGGAGGGCTAGAGCGCGTCCCGCACGCTTCGGGCGAGCTCGCGAAAGCGCTCGGGAACGTCGCCGCTGCGTCGTGGCCGCCCGAGCGCCGGATCGATCGGGACGGTGGCCAGCTTCGCGACGCCGAGTGACCACAGCGACCGCTCGTCGCTGACGCGGGGGAAGACATCGACGAGCTCGTCGCAGTGGGGACAGACGAGCCCGCTCATGTTCTCGACGCCGCCCAGTACGCGGACACCGAGCGACTGGAAATGCTCGACGACGCGTTTCGCGTCGAGATGTGCTGCGTCCTGCGGGCCGACGACGATGACTGCGCCGGACAGGTCGAGCGTGCGCGCGACGTGATCTTGCAGGTCCGCCGTGCCCGGCGGCAGGTCGATCACCAGGAAGTCGAGCTCGCCCCAGTCCGTTCCGTTCACGAATTGCTGCAGCGCCATGCCGAGTGATTGCGCGTTGAACGGAAGCGCTTGCCGCTCGCCGAGCAGAAAGCCGACCGACATCAACTTCAGGCCGTAGCGCTCGACCGGCTCGAGCCGAACGGCATCGCCGCGCCAGAGGTCCCAGCGCTTGAGCGGCGCGTCGCGTTTCACGTTCACCATCAGCGGAATGTCCGGTCCGTAGAAGTCGGCGTCGAGCAGTCCGACGCGGGCACCGTCAGCGTGCAGTGCGAGCGCGAGATTCAGCGCGACGGTCGACTTTCCGACGCCTCCCTTGCCGCTCGCGACGGCGACCGTATGAAGTGCCGCGGGCACTGCGATCAGCGTAGCCGGGCGGGTTTGACGGCGAGTGCGCTGAGCTACCATCACTCCAAATGCAGGAAATGCAGATCTACGGCGTGAGCTTCGATCTCGTCGGCAAGCAACCAATCGTGCTCCTGAAGACCGCCGAGGGAAACAAGTTCCTGCCGATCTGGATCGGCCATCCCGAAGCGGCTGCGATCTTGATGAAGCTGCAGAGCGCAACGACGCCCCGGCCGATGACGCACGACCTCGTCACCGACATGCTCGACCAGCTCGGCGCGCAGGTCGTGCGGATCACCGTCACGGAGTTGCGCGAGAACACCTTCTACGCGCAGATCACCGTGCAGCAGGACGGCTCAGAGGTGGAGATCGACTCGCGCCCGTCCGACGCGATCGCGCTCGCGATTCGCGCCGATGCTCCGATCTTCGCCGCCGACGACGTGATCGAAGAGTCAGCGATCGAGTTCGAAGGCGACGACGTCAACCAGGAAGATCTGGAGAAGGAAGTCTCGAAGTTCAAGCAGTTCCTCGACCACGTCACGCCGGACGAGTTCGCGAACGACGTCGAGGAAGACGACTAGCCTCTAACTCGTCACTCGCCGAGCTCGCGCTTCGTCAGCGCGAGAATCTCGGTGAACAGCGCACGCACGCCGACGGCCGTGAGCGGGCCGCCGTTCGACGTCTCGAGTGCCGACAGGAGGCGCTCCTCCTGTTGCGGATCGACGAAGCCGACACCCTCGATCTCCTTGTGCCGCTTGAGCTCCTCGACGAGCCGCAGCCGCGCGTTGACGGCATCGAGGATCGTGCGGTCGCGCTCCGCGATCTGCTCGCGTAGCCGCCGCGTCAACGCGTCGCTCACGGACGCCCCACGTAGTGCAGGAACAGGCTCTTGCCGCTGTGCGGAACGGTGAGCAACACGAATGGGTACGTCACCCGTGCGGTCACCCGTTCGCCGAGCCCCGGGGTGCGCTCTCTGACCGTGACCGCAATCCGGCTTCCCGTGTCGCGAACACCGACCACACGCAGAGCGTAGCCCGTGCTCGACCGCGGACCGGACGCAATCAGAATCGCGTCGCTGCGCGCGAAGTCGATCCGCGGCACGCGCGGCGCGCGTCCCGGCATCGCATCGGCCAGGTAGTCGGCGAGATCGCGTCGCGTCCGAAAGATCGACCGGACCGGGCGAGGGAACTCCGGCGAGCGGAGTTGCGACGTGATGTCCCGGTACGCGAGCGCGTGCGACGACCCGCACGCGGCGAGCGCCAGCACGGCAGCGCTAGTACACGTAGACCGTCTCGCCGTACGGGTTCGCCGCGAAGAGCACGGGCGCGAGCCACATCGGGACGCGAACGCAGCCGTGGCTTGCCGGATACGGCGGGACGGAAGGATTGCCGTGGATCGCATAGCCGCCGGTGAAGTACATCGGGTCGTAGAGCGTGCCGAGCGGACTGGGGTCGAAGCCGCCGACCTTCCGGTAGATCGAGAAGCGCCCGGTCGGAGTGAATTTGCCGGGAAGCCCCGCCGTCGAGACCGGCACGATCAAGGTGACGTGGGCGCCGCGAACGACGTAGAGCACCTGGTGGACCTTGTCGACCTCGAGGTGGGCGGCGGGCTGCGCGTACCTTGGAACTGCGACGCGCGGGTCGGCGAGCCGGCGCCAGAACGCGGGGCCGACCGCGCCGATCCGCGGGAGCCCCTGCACTTTCTCGAAGGCGTAGACGGCATCCAGCAGGCGGCCGTCGAAGGTCGACGCGAACGGAGCCGCGTAATGGAGCGCGCGAAGCTGCGCCGCGAGCTGCGCGACAGCGGCGCCGCGCGCGCCAAACGCGAGCCGCGGCACCACGACATGTGCACGCAGGACGTGCGCGACGGCCGTGTAGAGATTCGCCGGCACGACGCGCGCGCGGATCGTGTAGCTCGCGATGCGCCGCGTGTCGAGCCTGATGCGCGCCGGCCCCGCGAACGTGCGATGCACGAGCGTCGCGGTTCCGCGTCTGACCGTCACGTCGAGCGTCCCCGCTTCCTTCGGCCGGACGCTCGCCGCGAAGATGTAGCGGCCGCCACGCGCGCCGCTGCCGACCAGGCCCGTTCGTAGCTGTGGGACGACGCGAACCGTCGAGCCTGCCGTGGACGCACCGTTCGCGCTCGCCGTCCAGACCGCGCCGCGCGACACCCGTGCGCGCAGGACGAACGTTCCGCCTGCGCGCGTCGTCGCGTGAAACGTCGCCGGTCCTGCCACCGTGACGACGACACCCTGCTCCGCCGGGACCACACGTCCGCGGAACGTGACGCGTGCGCCGTAGCGCACCGATCCCGGGGCCGAGAGCTCGACGCCGTACGCGACGATCTCAACGGACCCGGATCCGCCAGCTGATGACCATGCGGCCGTCCAGCGGCCGGCGGCGTAGACGTGCTCGACGGTCATCCCCTCGCCGGACGTGCCGTCGCCGAAGTCCCAGCGAACCGCGTCGCTCGCGGTGAAGGTCACGTGAAGCGGTGCTGCGCCACTCGCCGGCGTTGCCTGGGCCGTGACGTCGCGACGTGCCGCTGCCGCCGTCGGGACGACGACGAGCAGGACGAAACAGAGGATCAGGCCGCGCCGCACGCGCCGCGCAGAATAGTCAGTGCGCGACCGCAAAGATCAGGGCCGTGGCGTTGAAGAACCCGTGCACGATCATCCCCGGGAAAACGCTCCCGGTGCGGCTGCGCAGAAACGCGAGGCCGATCCCGAAGGCGACGAGAAAAGGGAGCGCCTGGACGAGGCCGTGGGCGAGCCCGAACAGGAAGCCGACGCCGATGATCGCGGTCCACTCGCCGTAGCGGCGGAGAAGCGAGAACCCGAGGCCACGGAACGTGAGCTCCTCGAAGACCGGCGCCAGGACGGCGATCGCGATGCCGTTGACGATGTACGCCGCCGCGTGCGCCGGCTCCCACGCGGTCGGCGTGAGGCCTTGCTCACGACCGGGGTGGAGGACCGGGCCGAGGGCGGCCGACAGCGCGTACATGCCGAGGATCACGCCGACGGCGATCGCCGTCGCGCGGCCCCACGAGGACGGCCGCCTGAGCGCGAACAGTTCCCGGCGCGATCCGAGCCCGGCGATCGCCCAGATGACGGCGCCGATCAACGCGTACTGGATCACGTAGTTCACGAAGGTCGAGGGTTGGTACAGGACGTCGGCGTCCGGCCGGCCGCTCTCGGACCGCGCCGCATAGCTGATCGCGGCGAACGCGAGGACGAACGCGAGCCACAGCATGAGCGCGACCTTCAGGCGAGGGATGCGACGGCCTCCGGAAGCGGCGCGGGCAGAAAGTGCACGCCGGCCGCGACCGCAGCGGCGGCATCGGCTTCGTCGTCGCCGATGTGCAAGGCGCGCGCCGGTGGAACGTCGAGCGCTCTCAGCGCGGTGATGATCCCGTCGGGCGACGGCTTGCCGGCTGCGTGCACGACGGTCGTGAAGTGCTGCGTGAGGCCGAGCTCCGCGAGGCGATCGTGCAGGCTGAAGTCCCAGTTCGCGACGACGGCGAGCGTGAGGCCGAGCGTCCGTAGTTGCTCGAGCGCGTCGCCGACGCCCGGAAGCGCGGTGAACGTGATCGACTCGACGTACTGCGCCTGCGTCAGCGACGAGCCGAGCGCGTCGTTGAAGACCGCCACGCATGCTTCGCGCAGCTCGTGCAGGGTCTCGGCGTCTCGCCCTCGCGCAGCATGCGCGCTATAGAAAGATGCCTCCGCACGAAACGCGGCTTCGATGTCGGCGCGGCCGTGTCCTGGCAAGAGCTCGTGCAGTCGCGGCAACGGATCGACGAGCGTCGCGAGGGTGCCGTACGCGTCGAGCGTGACCGCGTCGAGCAACGCGGCGTCTATGCGACCCACTGCCACAGCGCCCACTGAACCGTCGCGATGCCGAGACCGAAGGCGCTGCACGCGATCACCGCGGTGTGCAGGCGCGGTCGCCCCGCGGTCAGTGCCGCGAGTGCGAGGAACAGCGGGAAGATGACGAGACCGAACCGGGGCAGCGACAGCAACGGCCAGCGCGAGCTCGGGACGCTCAGCGGGATCGCGAGGCTGACGGCGGCGAACAGGCCATAGGGCGCGCCGAAGCGGCGCCAGGCGACGATCGTGAGTGGGACGAACAGCGCGAGGAAGAAGAGGTCCTCGGCATTGACGGCAAGCGCGTGCGCATGGCCCGCCCCTGACGGGACCCAGTGGACGAGCGCCTGCCACACGCCGCCGAGCGGCCAGAAGTGCCGGTGCCAACGATCCTGCGCATGCGCGAAAGCCCACGGATCGCCGACCTGCTTCCACAGGACGAGGGGATAGACGGCAGCCACCGGGAGCGCGAGTGCCAGCCGTGCGAGTGCCGAGGCGCGGTCACGACTGCGCCAGGCGAGGACGCTGAGCCCCGGAAGCACAGCGACGCCGGCGATGCGCGTGAGGATCGCGAGCCCCGCCACCACGCCCGCGCCGGTCCAGCGCCCGCGCTCCGCGAGTGCGAACGCCGCGAGCGCGAGCGCGAGGAAGAGCGACTCGCTGTAGACGGCCTGGAGAAAGAGCGCCATCGGGAACAGTGCGAGGTAGAGGACGGTGCGGCGCGCGCCGTCCGCGCCGAGTGCTCGTTCGGCCGTGGCGTGCAGGAGGACGAATGCAGCAAGCGTCGCGGCGAGCGACACGACGATGCCCGCGAGCACGTAGTGGCCGAAGAAGACATGGCCGACGAGCCAGACGAGCGCTGGATAGAGCGGCCCGAACGCGGCCGACGCGTGGTCGTATCCGTGCTGTGCGATCCGAACGAAGAACGCGCTGTCCCAGCGCGCCCAGACGTCGGTCGCCGACCCGAGGTCGTGGAGGAGCGGCGAGTCCCATCGCGCCGCGTTCGGATGCCGGTTCGGCTCGAACCAGTAGAACGCGAAGAGCGCGCCGATCCAGATCGCAGCCCGGCTCCAGAGGAATATCCCGACGGCGTCGCGCGGCGTGCGTGCGACGGCGACATCGCGAGGTGCGGCGCGGCCCTCTCGAAGCCTTTGACCGACGCCCACGGCGGCCGTGATCATAGCTGCGTGATGGCGCGGCTCTTCACCGTCGACGAGGCGAACATGGCACTCGGCTCCGTCCGTCCGCTCGCCGAGCGCATGGTCGCGCAACGCCGAGAGCTCGCCCAGGCGCAGGTGCGGCAGACCCAGCTCGTGACCCGGATCGCGGGAAACGGCGGTGATCTCTCGCCGGGCGAAGTGCGCGACGCCGCGGAGCGCGTCGCGCGTGCGGCCGACGGGGTCGCCGAATGCGTCAGGAAGATCAACGCCGCCGGCGCGGAGGTGAAGGACCTCGACGAGGGGCTGCTCGACTTCCCGACGCGCCGGGGCGACGAGGTCGTCCTCCTCTGCTGGAAGGTGGGCGAGCCGGAGATCGCGTACTGGCACCGGATCGAGGAGGGGTTCGCCGGCCGCCGGCCGTTACCGCTCGACTGACCGCAAAAGGAGCGGGCCGGTGCCGTCGAATAGAGCCGCATGCCGCTCTGGCACCGCCTTGTCGTCGTCGGCGTCGTCCTCGTCGCGACCGCTGTGCTCGCGCGCGTGATCGATCGGAGGATCGCCCGCCGTGAGCTCTCGCGTGAAGCGATGACGCGGTACCGGGTTCTGCGGCGGAGCATCACGACCGCGATCCTCGTCGTCGGGATCCTGTCCGCCCTTCTCGTGATCCCGCAGGTTCGCGCCGTCGCCGGCGGTCTGCTCGCGTCCTCCGCCGTACTCGGGATCGTCGTCGGGTTCGCGTCCCAACGGACGCTCGGCAACTTCGTGGCCGGGATCCTGATCGCGTTCACGCAGCCGTTGCGCCTCGGCGACACGGTCACGATCGAGGCGGCCGAGGGCGTCGTGGAGGAGATCGGCCTCATCTATACGTTCGTCCGGCTCGGCAACGGTGACCGGCTCGTGATCCCGAACGAGAAGCTCGCCTCGGATACGATCCGGAACTCCACGATCCGCAACCAAGACCAGGTCGCAGAAATCACCGTGCAGGTACCGCTGAGCTCCGATCTGGGTGCCGTCGTGGAACGCCTGCATCAGACGACGGAGGCCGACGTGTACGTCGACGACCTGGCCGGCACCGCGAGCCTCGTATTGCGTCGCGACGCCGGGAGCGAGGAGGACGCGGAGGGTATCCGCCGCGACCTCCGCCTACGGGCGCACGCAGCGCTGCGCGCCGAAGGCGTCTTCGCGTGAGCCCGTCGAGCCGCGGCCGCGGCCGCCGTCCAGGGGCGGATCCGCTCCTCGTCGCACGGCGCCGCAGGCGTCGTCGCGGCCGCACGAAGTCCCGTCGGCAACGCTCGACGCGGATCCTCCTCGGCGTGCTGATCGGCGGCCTCGTGTTCCTCGTCGTCACGGGATTCACCGGCGCGGCCGTCTGGATGTCGAGTTGCAGCCTCAAGTCGCTGCGCCCGGTCGAGGTCGGGCAGAACTCGTTCATCTTCGCCGCGAACAACACGCTGCTCGGCTCGATCCCGGCCGAGCGGAACCGTGAGCCCGTCACCCTGAGCCAGATGAGCCCGTGGGTCTCGAAAGCGTCGATCGCGATCGAGGACCGGCGGTTCTGGGACCACGGGGCCCTCGACTATCCCGGCATCGCGCGCGCGTTCTTCGCCGACATCAGCGCGGGCCACGTCGTGCAGGGCGGCTCGACGATCACGCAGCAGCTCGCGCGCAACCTCTACATCAAGAAGCCGTCGCAGACGTTCGGCCGCAAGGCAACCGAAGCGTGTCTCGCGATCAAGCTCGCGCGCGAGAAGTCGAAGCGCTGGATCCTGAACGCGTACATGAACCAGGTTTTCTACGGCAGCCACGCGTACGGGATCGAGGCCGCGTCGCAGACGTACTTCTCCAAGCACGCGCGAGACCTGACGCTCGACGAGTCGGCGCTCCTCGCCGGCCTGCCGCAGGCGCCCACGGACTACGACCCATTCCACCGCCCGGCGCAAGCGATCGCGCGTCGCGACGAAGTGCTGCGCGCGCTGCTCGCGAACCGCGACATCACGTCGACGCAGTACGCGCAGGCGGTTGCCGACAGACGGCTCCACCTCAAACCCGGGAGGGTGTACACGCGCATCCGCGAGCCGTACTTCTTCTCGTACGCCGAGGCGCAGCTCCAGAAGCAATACGGCAGCAATACCGTCAGGTCGGGCGGCCTCAAGGTGTACACGACGATCGACCCGCGCCTGCAGCGGTTCGCGAACGAGGCGATCAAGTCGACGCTCTACTACTCGAGCGATCCTGCGGCCGCGATCGTGTCGATCAACCCGTCGAACGGCGCGATCCGCGCGATGACGGAAGTCACGCCGGGCAACAAGAAGAACCAGGTCAACTTCCTGTCGTCGGCGCATCGCCAGCCGGGGTCGACGTTCAAGACGATCGTGCTGACGACCGCCGTCAGCCAGGGAATCAACCCCGCGACGACCAGCTATCTCTCGGCGCCGTTCGAGTACAACCCGACCGGGACCGGGTCGTGCAGCGTCGATCCGCCGACCGCTTGGTGTCCGCAGACGTTCGACCACACGTATCTCGGGTCGACGTCGATCGAGCGCGGGACACTTGCCTCGGACAACACCGTGTACGCGCGGCTGTCGCTCGATGTCGGCCCGGAGAACATCGCGAACATGGCGCGGCGGCTCGGCGTCCAGACCGACCTCAAGACGTCCGACGGAGCGTACGTCCCGTCGATGGGGCTCGGGTCGCGTGTCGTCACGCCGATGGACATGGCGTCCGTCTATTCGACGCTCGCCGGCGGCGGGATCTACTCGAAGCCGATGGCGATCCGGAAGGTGATCCTTCCCGGCGGCAAGATCGATACCGAAGCCGGCTGGGGCGTGCCGCAGCGCAAACGCGTAATCGCCGACTGGGTCGCGGCGGAGGTCACCCGGATCCTCGAAGAGAACATGACACAGGGAACCGGCACCGGCGCCTACTTCGGACGCCTCTCCGCCGGGAAGACCGGGACGACGGACAGCTTCGCGGACGCCTGGTTCTGCGGCTTCATCCCGTCGCTCGAGGCGACGGTATGGATCGGGTATCCGCAGGGCGAGATCCCGATGCGCGGCGTCCACGGGATCGAGGTCTCCGGGCCGACGTTCCCGGCGACGATCTGGCGCCTGTTCATGGAGCGCGCCGCGCCGTACGCGCCGAACCCGAAGGAGTTCCCCGTCGCGAAGGACCCGCCCATCTGGACATCGCACCATCTCCAGTACGCGATGAGCGGCGGGTATTCGACGAGCTCGTCGTCCACCGGCGGGTACTCCGCGCCGT
>JBJMJS010000091.1:0-6725 GCA_045806225.1 Gaiellaceae bacterium | reverse complement strand
GCTTCGTGTAGGTGGCCGGGTTCGACCGCGGCGTGCGGCCGATCGGCGACTGGTCGATGTCGATCACCTTGTCGTAGCACTCGATTCCCTCGCACGCGGCGTGGTCGCCCGGTTTCGTCCGCATCCGGTGCAGCTTGTTCGCGAGCGCCTTGAAGACGATCTCGTTCACGAGCGTCGACTTGCCGGAGCCCGAGACGCCGGTCACGCAGACGAACTTCCCGACCGGAAACTCGACGTCGATGTCCTTCAGGTTGTGCATCGTCGCGCCGCGCACCCAAAACGACCCGTGATCCTCGGTACGCCGCTCGGGGATCGCAATCTCGCGCGTGCGCGCGAGGAACTGTCCCGTCACGGACGCTTTGGTGCGCTCGACCTTCGACGCCGACCCCTCGGCGACGACGTGGCCGCCGTGCTCGCCCGCGCCCGGCCCCATGTCGACCAGCCAGTCGGCGTCGCGCATCATCTGCTCGTCGTGCTCGACGACGAGCACGGTGTTTCCCAGATCGCGCAGGCGCATCAGCGTGCCGATCAACTTGTCGTTGTCGCGCTGGTGGAGGCCGATCGACGGCTCGTCGAGGATGTAGAGCACGCCGACGAGCTGCGAGCCGATCTGGGTCGCGAGGCGCAGACGCTGCGCCTCCCCGCCGGACAGCGTCGCCGACGCGCGATCGAGCTGCAGATAACCGACGCCGACGTTGTCGAGGAAGGTCAGCCGCTCGCGGATCTCCTTGACGATGCGGACGCCGATCAGCTGCTCCGTCTCGGTCAGTTGCAGCTCGTCGAGGAACTGCAACGCGCGCGTGACGGACATCTGCGTGAACTGGTGGATGTTCTTGCTGCCGACGGTGACGGCGAGGACCTCCGGCTTGAGGCGCGCGCCGCCGCAGACAGGGCATGGGCGGAACGACATGTACTCCTCGATCCGCTCGCGCTGGTTCGACGAGTCCGTCTCGCGATAGCGGCGCTCGAGCGACGGCACGATCCCCTCGAACGCGAGCATGTACGACCGGCGCCGGCCCATGCGGTTGCGGTAGCTGATGTAGACGCGCTCGCCCTCGGTGCCGTACAGGAAGAGATCCTGTTCCTCCTCGGACAGGCTCTCCCACGGCTCGTCGAGCGGGATCTCGTACCGGTCGGCGATCGCCTGGATGACGGAGTCGTAGAAGCCGGAGTTGCCGACGGCCCACGGGACGAGCGCACCCTCGCCGATCGAGAGTGTCGGGTCAGGGACGAGCAGGTCGGGGTCGATCTCCTGCTGCGCGCCGAGGCCGGTGCAGCGCGGACACGCGCCGTGCGGCGAGTTGAACGAGAAGATCCTCGGCTGGAGCTCCGGGAGCGAGACGCCGTGGTCCGGACAGGCGAACTTCTCGCTGAACAGCATCGCCTTGCCGTCGACGACGTCGATCGCTACGAGACCGTCCGCGAGCTGCGCGGCGGTCTCGACGGACTGCGCGAGCCGGGTGCGCAGGTCAGGTTTCATCGTCAGGCGGTCCACGACCACCTCGATCGTGTGCTTGAACTTCTTGTCGAGCGTGATCTCCTCTTCGAGGAGGCGGAGCTCGCCGTCGACCTTCACGCGCGTAAAGCCTTCGTTCCGCAGCTCCTCGAAGACGTCTTTGTACTCGCCCTTGCGGTCGCGAACGACGGGCGCGTTGACGGTGAACTTCGTCCCGTCGGGCAGCTGGAGGATCTGGTCGACGATCGACTCCTGGCTCTGGCCGGAGATCGGCTTGCCGCAGACCGGGCAGTGCGGCCGGCCGACGCGCGCGTAGAGCAGGCGGAGGTAGTCGTAGATCTCGGTGACCGTGCCGACCGTCGAACGCGGGTTCCGCGACGTCGTCTTCTGGTCGATCGAGATGGCCGGGCTCAGCCCGTCGATCGAGTCGACGTCGGGCTTCTCCATCATCTGGAGGAACTGCCGCGCGTAGGCGGAGAGGCTCTCCACGTAGCGGCGCTGGCCCTCGGCGTAGATCGTGTCGAACGCCAGGCTCGACTTGCCGGAGCCCGAGAGGCCGGTGATGCAGATCAGCTTGTTCCGAGGCAGCCGGACAGTGATGTCCTTGAGGTTGTGCTCCCGCGCACCGTGGATCACCAGCTCGTCGGCTGCCATCAGCGACGCAGTGTATCGGTGTGGGATCGGACGAACAAGTGTTCGTTTTTCGTCCGCCGAAGCGTGGAGCCAAGCCGGTCCACGGCCATTGCTCGGGCCGGGTGCACAGTCCGGCGCGGACGGGGTTGAAGACGACGTAGTCGAGGACGGCGGCGAGGTACTCGTCGGTGTCCACCGCCTCCGCCCAGAAGCGATCGCCGAACAGATGGCCGCAGCGCTTGTGCCGGCGGTTGAAGCGAAGCGCGTGGGTTCCGTTGAGGCGGTGCATCCCGCGCGAGAGGTCTTCCACCGTCGTGGCGATGACGAGGTGGTAGTGCGTGGTCATCAGGCAGTACGCGTAGACATCCCAGCCGAATCGCTCGACGGAGTCGGAGAGGAGCGACAGGAACGAGCGGCGGTCGAGCCCGTCGCGGAAGATCGGCGCGTGGTCGACGCCGAGCGCGGTGACGTGGAAGGTGCCGTTCGGCAAGACGCTGCGCAATCGGCGAGGCATGCAGCGAACGTACGCCGCCGCCTACCCGCACGACACCGCGCGAACGCCGTCGTCACACTTTTGTTTCGAACGCCGTGCCCGTTTCCGACACCCCGGAGGGTCTGACCCGAACAGGTGCCCGAAGCGTTGGGGTGCGATTCAGCCGTGCCCTTTTCCGGCGCCTCGGTGGGTCTGACCCCCGGAGTCGGCCGGAAGGATCACGTTTGAATCCGACGCGGCACGTTCGGCCCCTCTTCGGGGTCTGACCCGGCGGGTTGGCGCTTCGTCACACGTCGCGACGCGACAGGACGGCTGCGCCTACGGCGAGGAACACCACGGCATAGAAGGCTGCGCCGCCGACGCCCGACCACGCACGCACGAGGTTGCTGTCGCCGCCGGAGTCACCGCCGGCGACGGCGGCGGCGAAGACGTGGGCCGGGAGGTACTTGACCCTGTCCCGCAGCGCGAGCACCAGGATGCTCTCGGCGATCAGCAGCCACAGGAGCGTCACGACGACGGCCGGGCCTTGCCGATGGAAGATCGCGCCGACGCCGACGCCGAGCACGCCTCCGGCCGCGGACGCGAACAGGATCCCGGCAAGGACGCCGCGGGCGTTGTGGACGCTCAACGAGACGCCGGGCACTGCGACGCCGACGACCACGATCTCCGCGAGCACGCCGAAGGCAAGGCCGAGCGCCGCGGCGACGATCGCCTTCGCCGCAAGCACGCGTTCGCGCACCGGCGCGACGAGCAGCGTCTGTGTGATCGTCCCGTTCGATCCCTCGGCTCCGAAGATCGAGATTCCGAGGAGGACGGCGAAGATGACCGCGACGGCGGCGACGCGGGCAACCGACCGATCGTCGCCGGCGCTCGTCGTCGCACCCGACGACGCCGCGATCGAGACAACGGGAATCGCGACGAGCAACAGCATCGCGAGCGTCGCCCAGAGGAGCGTCCGCACCGTCCGCAGCTTCAGGATCTCCGCACGCACGAGTCGGCTCACTGCGACGCGCCGCCTTCGCCCGTCAGCGCGAGGAACGCCTCCTCGAGTGACGCCGCGTCCGACGTCAACTCGTGCAAGACGATCCCGCGAGACGCGGCGATCTCCCCCACGCGCTCCGCGGGCGCCGTGACCGACAACTCGTCGCCGTCGCCGCGCGCGTCGAGCCCCGCTTCGGCCAACGCGTCGCGCAGCCGCGCGGCTTCCGGCGACCGGACGCGCGTTGCGCCCGCCGCGCGCGCCGTCAACGCTGCGACGTCGTTCTGCGCCACGAGCCTGCCGCGGTGGATGATCACGACCTCGTCCGCGATCTGCTGGATCTCGCCGAGCACGTGGCTGGAGATGAACACGGTTTTCCCCTCCGCCGCGAGCGAACGCAGGAAGTCGCGCAACCAACGGATCCCTTCGGGGTCGAGGCCGTTCGCCGGCTCGTCGAGCACGAGGACGCGGGGGTCGGCGAGCAACGCGCCCGCGACGCTCAAGCGCTGGCGCATCCCGAGCGAGTAGCCGCCGACGGCGCGCGACGCGGCTTCGCGGAGGCCCACGAACTCGAGCAACTCGTCCACGCGCCCGTCCGACACACCGGCGGCGGCCGCGAGCATGCGCAGATGGTTCCGTCCCGACCGCTTCGGATGGAAGTTCGTCGCCTCCAGCACGGCGCCGACCTGCCGGATCGGCTCGTCGAGGTCGCGATACGAGTTGCCGTCGATCGTCGCGCGACCCGACGTCGGACGGACGAGCCCGAGCAGGATTCGGAGCGTCGTCGTCTTGCCCGCGCCGTTCGGCCCGAGGAAACCCGTGATCGCGCCGTCTGTCACGCGGAAGCTCAGACCGTCGACGGCGGTCGCCGCGCGGTAGCGCTTCGTCAGGTCGACGACCTCGATCACGTCGATCGCGGCCTACCCGCCGAGGCGCTCGACCAGCCGCCGCGGCTGCGGCACGTGCGTGATCTCGAGCTCACCCGCGACGATCGTCCCGTAGCCGAGTAGGCGCCCGAGCACGCTCTGCTCGATCTCGATCGGCCCCACCCGCGAAAGACGGACGGCGGCCGCGCGCCGGCGCCACGTGCCGTGCACCACGAAGAGCTTCTCCGTCGTCAGCACGACCCGCGTCCGCTCCCAGCGCCACACCGCACGCAGCACGAGCAGCGCCGCCGCCGCGAGAAGCGCAGCGCCCACGACCGTCGCCGGCCAACCAACCGCCACCGCGAGCGCGCCCGGCGCCGCCAGCAGGAGCGCGCGCACGAACGGCGCGACGAGCACGACGCCGTGACGCCGCTCCTCGAGGCAAACCTGCTCATGCGCCGACGTGACCACGGGGTTGCAGGATTCGCCGTGCCGGGGAGAATTCCTCAGGAGATGGTCGAAACCGCCAAGCGCGCCGCGGTCGCCGCGCTCGTCATCGGCGGCATCGTCGCCGCCGCGCTCGCACTGTGGAAGCTGAAGCTCGTGATCGCGCTGCTCTTCCTCGCGTTCATCCTCGCCGCTGCGATGCGCCCCGGGATCGACGCGCTCCGTCGCCGCGGTGTCCCACGCGGGATCGGCCTGCTGGTCCACTACCTCGCCGTCGTCGGGCTCGTCGCGATCTTCCTCTGGCTCGTCGTACCGCGCGCCGTGAATCAGGTGCAGTCGGCCTTGCAGGGCGATACGCAGGCGCAGATCCACCGCGAGGCGAAGCACTCGAGCGGCGTCAAGCACGCGATCCTCACGTCGATCGACAAGCGGCTGCGCCACCTGCCGAAGGCCGGCGCCGTCGTTCCGAGGGCCGCCTCGATCACGTTGAAGGCATTCGAGATCCTCATCGGCATCTTCTTCGTCTTCGCGTGCGCCGCGTACTGGATCTTCGAGCGCGGACGGGCGGTCGACTTCTTCACGTCCCTGCTCGCGCGGCCGAAACGCAAAAAGGTTCGCGACACTTGGGACCTGATCGACCTGAAGCTCGGTGCGTTCGTCCGCGGCCAACTGCTGCTCGTCCTCCTCGTCGGGACGCTGCTGTCGCTCGCGTTCTGGGCGATCGGCGAGCCGTACTTCATCCTGATCGGCGCGTTTGCGGGGATCGTCGAGGTCATCCCCGTGATCGGGCCGCTCGCCGCAGGTGCCTTGGCGGTCGCCGTCGGCTTCACCGCCAGTTGGCACGTCGCGGTCGCGGCCGGCCTCTGCGTCCTCGCCGTGCGGATGCTCGAGGACTACCTGATCGTGCCGCGCGTCCTCGGTGAGGCGGTCGGCCTCTCACCGCTGCTCGTGCTCGTGTCGGTCACGGCCGTCGGCATCCTCTTCGGCGGGTTCGCGGTCGTCCTCGCGGTGCCGATCACGGCCGTGCTGGTCACGATCATGGACGTGATCGTCCGCGACAAGGATCCGGCCGAAGAGGAGGTCCCGACCGTCCTCTTCCCCGCCAAAGAGGCGGAGAACTAACCGGCCAGTGCAGCCGCGACGGCCGACTCGAGCTCGGCCAGCCGGAATGGCTTCACGAGGTAGGCGGCCGGCTGCAGCGTCTCCGTCGCTGCGCTCGGCGGCCGTACGCTCGTGCAGATGATGGGCAGATTCCCGAGCCGGCGCCGGAGCCGGTGCGCGATTGCCAGCCCATCCGCAGAGGCCGGCTCGAGAATGAGGAGCCCGGGATCGTCGCCCTCGGCGAGCTCGCCGGCGCCGAGGGGGTCGTGACCGACCCGTTGGACGACCAGTTCGACGAGGGCCCTGCAGTCGGGGTGCGGTTCGCTGATCAGGACCTTTGCCATGGCCCTGCCATCGGCCGGCCCGGTAGGGATCGGGGCGACGCGTCCGTATGAAAGCGGTATGAGCGCCGCGCGCATCCTGGTCGTCGACGACGACACCGACATCCGCACGCTCATCGCCGAGTTGCTGCGGCGGGCCGGGCACGACGTGATCGAGGCGGAGAACGGACGTGTCGGCCTGCGCGCGCTGCACGCATCGCCGCCGGATCTCGTCGTGCTCGACGTCTCGATGCCGGAGCTCGACGGCTGGCAGACGCTCGAGCGAATCCGCGACCTGTCGGAGGTGCCCGTGCTGATGCTGACCGCCCGCGGCAACGAGCTCGAGCGTGTCCGCGGGCTGCAGGCCGGGGCCGACGACTACGTGACGAAGCCGTTCGGGCGGCAGGAGCTCATTGCGCGGGTGCAGGCG
>JBJMJS010000090.1:0-9650 GCA_045806225.1 Gaiellaceae bacterium | reverse complement strand
CGGACCCGGTCCTGCGGATGAAGGCGAAGCCGGTCGAGACCTTCGACGACGATCTCCGGCGGCTCGCCGAGCGGATGTCGACGTTGATGGTCGACGCGGTCGGCGTAGGGCTTGCCGCGACACAGGTCGGCATCGTCCAGCGGCTCTTCGTCTTCAGCCCCGGCGCCGAGGAAGAGAACGCGACCGTCGTCAATCCGGTCATCACCGTCACGGGCGACGAGGTCGAGACCGACGACGAGGGCTGCCTCTCGCTCCAGGGCGTCCTCGCGCCCGTCGAGCGCGCGGTCTCGATCCGGCTCGAGGGGAAGGACCTCGACGGCAACGACGTCAGCTACGACCTCGAGGGGTATCCCGCGCGCACGGCGCAGCACGAGCTCGACCATCTCGACGGCGTCCTGATCATCGATCGCACGACGCCCGAAGCGCGCCGCCCGGCGATGGCCGTCCTGCGGCCCCGCGTCGTCATCGGGTAGCCGATGACACGGATCGCCGTGGCGGCGACGGCGCCGTTCGGCGCGGACGTCCTCGAGCGGCTGCTGGATCGGCACGACGTCGTCGCTCTCCTGACGCGGCCTGACGCGCCGCGCGGGCGTGGACGCAGGCTCGCAGCTCCGCCGGCGAAGGAGGTCGCGCTCGAGGCCGGCGTTCCGGTGCTGCAGCCGGACCGTCTGACGGATGCGGTCATGATCGACGCGGATGCCGTCGTTGTCGCCGCCTACGGCCTGTTGATCCCCGAGCGGCTGCTCGGGCGCGGGCTCTGGTTGAACGTGCATCCGTCGCTCCTCCCGCGCTGGCGTGGCGCCGCGCCGGTCGAGCGCGCGATCATCGCCGGCGATCGTGAGACCGGCGTCACGATCCACCGGACCGTGAAGGAGCTCGACGCGGGGCCGGTCGCGGCACAGCGCGCGTTCGGCATCGGCGACGACGACGATGCAGGCGTCGTGTTCGCGCGTGCGGCCGAGCTCGCGGCGGAGCTGCTTGACGCCGTGCTCGCCGGGCCGGCGTTCGAAGCGCAGTCCGACGACGGCGTCACGTACGCGGAGAAGATCACCGCGGCCGACCGTGAGCTCGACTTCTCGTTGCCGGCGGACGCGGTGCACAACCGCGTGCGCGCGTTGTCACCGCACATCGGGGCCCGCGGCGTCATCGACGGACACCCGCTGATCGTCTGGCGCACGCGCGTCGTCGACGGGCGTCTCGAGGTGCTCGATGTCCAGCCGGAGGGGCGGAGGCGGATGACGTACGAGGAATTCCTTCGCGGCGCCCGATGACTGCGCGGCAGGCGGCGTACGAAGTCGTGCTGCGCGTGTTCGAGGACGACGCGTATGCCGACCGCGTTCTCCGCTCGGCAGCGCGCGGGCTCGACACGCGCGACCGCGCGCTTGCGCAACGGCTCGCCTACGGGACCGTCCAGCGTGTGCGCACCCTCGACCACGCGATCGAGAAGCTCGGGCGCCGGCCCGTGCGGAAGCTGGATCCGCCGGTTCGCGCGGCGCTCCGCCTCGGCGCGTATCAGCTGGCGTATGCCGAGGGGATCGCGACGCACGCGGCTGTCAACGAGACTGTCGAGCTGGTGCGGCGCGCGCGCCTCGAGCGCGCGGTCGCGTTCACGAACGCGGTGTTGCGACGGCTTGCAACCGGGATCAGGCCGTTGGTCGAGGCGCTGCCGGACGGGGCACTGAAGGAGTCGTACCCGGACTGGGTCGAGGACGTGTGGCGGCGCGACCTCGGCGACGCCGGCGCGCTCGCGCTGATGCGCGCGCAGAACGAGCCGGCGGAGACGGTCGTGCGGTTGGTGCAAGGCGATCCGCCGGGCGAGCCGACCAACATCCCCGGTGCCTACGTCGTCGACCGCGTCGACGAGGGGGCTGTCGCCGAGGGGCGCATCTGGCCGCAGAGTCGCGGCTCGCAGCTCGCCGGGCTCGTCGTCGGGTCGCATGACGGCGAGCGGACGCTCGACCTGTGCGCGGCCCCCGGCGGGAAAGCGACGCAGCTCGACGGCGACGTCGTCGCGGTCGACATCAACGAGGCGCGCGCACGTGAGCTCGAGGAGAACGTGCGGACACTGCGCGCGGCGAACGTGACGGTCGTGCACGCTGACGCGCTCGCGCTTCCGCCGGAGCTGCGCGACTTCGACCGCACGCTTGTCGACGCGCCGTGTTCCGGCCTCGGGGTGCTCGCAGCCCGCCCCGACCTGCGCTGGCGGGCGCGGCCGCTTCCGGAGCTGCAGGTCGAGTTGCTGCGCGCTGCCGCCGAGCGCACACGGCGTGGCGGCACGATCGTCTACTCGGTGTGCACGATCAACGCCGACGAGAACGAGGACGTTGTCGCGGCGTCGGGCCTCGAGGTCGAGCCGCTCGGCGAGGAGTGGCCGCAGTTCGCGCACCCGCGGCGGCCGGAGTTCCTGTTGACGCTGCCGCACGTGCACGGCACGAGCGGCTTCTTCATCGCCCGGCTCAAGACCTAGAGTGGCGGCGTGGGGTGGAGCGAATGGAACCGCGGCGTCGAGATCGAGCCGTCGCTGTACGCCGCGGACTTTTCGCGGCTCGGTGAGCAGATCGCTGTGCTTCTCGACGCAGGCGTTCGCGCCTTTCACTTCGACATCGGCGACGGGCACTTCGTCCCGCCGGTGACGATCGGGCCGATCGTCCTCGAGTCGATCGCGGAGCAGATCCACGACGGCGGCGCCGTGATCGACTGTCACCTGATGACAGAGACACCGGAGAAGCATTTCGAGGCGATCGCGAAGGCGGGCGGCGACAGCGTCACCGTTCACTACGAGGCCTGTCCGGATCTGGCGGCGGTCGCGTCGGTCGCGCGCGCGAGCCGGCTGCAGTTCGGCGTCGCCTTCAAGCCGGAGACGGAGCCGCAGGTTGCCGTTCCGACCGCGCAGTCGGCGGGCGCGGATCTCGTCCTCTGCATGAGCATCGAGCCCGGCTACTCCGGCCAGGAATTCATGCCGGCCGCGTTCGACCGGATCGCGGAGACCCGCGCGTTGCTGCCCGAGGGGACGCCGGTGCAGGTCGACGGCGGCATCGACGACGAGAACATCGCGCGCGTGCGCGGCGTCGGGGCGACGTTGTTCGTCGCCGGCACGTCCGTGTTCGGCACCGACGACATCGCGGGCGCGTACCGGCGGCTGGTCGAAGCAGCAGCGTGAGCTTGCAGCGCGCGCTCGAGCTCGCCGAGCGAGGGCGCGCCACGACGCATCCCAATCCGATCGTCGGCTGCGTGATCGCGCACGACGGCGAGGTCGTCGGCGAGGGGTGGCACGCGCACGCGGGCGGCCCGCATGCGGAGATCGTCGCGCTCGAGCACGCCGGCGAGCGTGCGCGCGGGGCGACCGTCTACGTGACGATGGAGCCGTGCAGCCACGACGGCCGCACACCGCCGTGCGCGGACGCGCTCGTCCGGGCCGGCGTAGCCCGGGTCGTGATCGGCTGCCGCGATCCGAACCCGAAAGCGGGCGGCGGCGCGGAGATCCTGCGCGCAGCGGGGATCGACGTCGCGGTCGCCGAGGATGAGCTCGCGTTTGCGTGCCGGCAGCAGAACGAGGCGTGGCGGACGTGGGTCGTGCATGGGCGGCCGTTCGTCGTCTTCAAGGCCGCGGTGACGCTCGACGGACGGATGACGCTCCCGGGATCGCGTTGGATCAGCGGTGACGAGTCGCTGCGGCGCGTGCACGAGCTGCGCGCGCAGGTCGACGCCGTCGGGGTGGGGATGGGCACCGTGCGCGCCGACGATCCCCGGCTGACCGCGCGGGGGGTCGACGCAGCCCGTCAGCCTCGACGGCTCGCGTTCGGCCGCGGGCCGCTACCACCCGGGTCGGAGCTCGAGTTGCTGACGGGGCCGCTCGACGAGGAGCTGCGCCGCCTCGGCGCCGACGGCGTCCAGTCGCTCCTGCTCGAAGGGGGGCCGACGCTCGCCGCGTCGTTCTTCGAGGCCGGCCTGGTCGACAAGGTGGTGCTGTTCGTCGCCGCGGTCGTCGCCGGCGACGGCGTCCGTTTCCCCGCCGTGGACGACCCGGTGCCGTTGTCGCGTTTGTTCGTAGCACGATCCGGTCAAGACATTCTCCTGGCGGCGTATGTCCACGAACCCTGAAGATCGTCTCGTCAACGTCCTGTCGCACTGGCTCGCGCGGCACGCCGACGACGAGGAGCTCCGGCACGAGCTCACACGCGCGGGCACAGCCGGGCTCGGGGATGAGGGGCGGAAGGCAGTAGAGGAACTGCGGCAGGAGCTCGACGGCCGCAACGGCCACGGCGAGCTCGAACGCACGGTGCGCGAAACGCTCGAGGCTCTGGCGCTCGGCGTCTAGCACTACGGGCCGGGCGCACCTCGTGCGCCCGGCCCCACCGGCGAACGCGACAATGGAGGCGTGTTCACCGGAATCGTCCGCGAGCAGGGAGCCGTCGTCTCCTCGGAGGAGGGCGGCGCGGGCGTGCGGCTCGTCGTCGACGCACCGGCGACGGCGGGCGGCGTCCAGGTCGGCGACTCCGTCTCGATCAGCGGCGTCTGTCTCACGGTGACGGAGGCCGCGAACGGCAGCCTCGCGTTCGACGTCGTCCACGAGACGCTGACCCGGACGGCGCTCGGCGACCTCGGGCCCGGCGCGCGGGTCAACGTCGAGCCTGCGCTCCGCGCCGGCGACGCGCTCGGCGGCCACTACGTGCAGGGGCACGTGGACGGCGTGGGCCGGGTTCGCGCCGTCGAGGCGGAGGGCGACGGGCGCCGGGTGTGGTTCGACGCGCCGCCGGACCTGCTGCGCTACGTCGTCGAGAAGGGGTCGGTGGCGATCGACGGCGTGTCCTTGACGGTGGCGGAGCTCGACGGCGCGGGCTTCGCCGTCGCGCTGATCCCGCACACGCTCGAGGTCACGACGCTCGGGGCGCGCGGCCCCGGCGACGCGGTGAACCTCGAGGTCGACGTCCTCGCGAAGTACGTCGAGCGCCTCGTACTACGATGACGCCGGTGGCACTTCAGGAGCGAAGCGCGTTCGCGACGATCGAGGAAGCGATCGAGGACATCCGCGCGGGGAAGTTCGTCGTCGTCGTCGACGCGGCCGACCGCGAGAACGAAGGCGACCTGACGATCGCGGCGCAGTTTGCGACGCCGGAAGCCGTCAACTTCATGACGAAGGAAGCGCGCGGACTCATCTGCCTCTGCCTCAGCGAGGAGCGGTGCGACGAGCTCGGCCTGCGCCAGATGACCGACCGCAACGAGACCCCGTACGGGACGGCGTTCACCGTCTCGGTCGAGGCGCGCGAAGGCGTCACGACTGGCATCTCGGCGCCCGACCGCTCGCGCACGATCCAGGTCGCGATCGATCCCGAGTCGACGCCGGACGACCTCGTGCAGCCGGGACACGTGTTTCCGCTGCGCGCGCGCCAGGGCGGCGTGCTCGCGCGCGCCGGGCAGACGGAGGCCGCCGTCGACCTGGCCCGGCTCGCGGGGCTGATTCCCGCCGGCGTCGTCTGCGAGATCATGAAAGAGGACGGGACGATGGCGCGCGTGCCCGATCTGATCCCGTACTGCGAGCGGCACGGGATCAAGCTGGTGACCGTCGCCGACCTGATCGAGCATCGTCGTCGGCACGAGCAGCTCGTCGAGCGGATGACGACCGTCCGCCTGCCGACGGCGTACGGCGACTTCACCGCGGTCGCGTTCCGCGAACGGTTGACCGGCAAGCACCACGTCGCGCTCGTGAAGGGCCACGTCGAGGGCGAGGAGGACGTGCTGGTGCGCGTCCACTCCGAGTGCCTCACGGGTGACGTCTTCCACTCGCTGCGCTGCGACTGCGGCGAGCAGCTCGACCAGGCGCTCAGCCGGATCGCGTCCGAGGAGCGCGGCGTCCTGCTCTATATGGCGCAGGAAGGCCGCGGGATCGGTCTGCTGAACAAGCTGCGCGCGTACGAGCTCCAGGAGAACGGGCTCGACACCGTCGAGGCGAACCTCGAGCTCGGCTTCCAGCCGGACATGCGCGACTACGGGATCGGCAACCAGATCCTCGCCGAGCTCGGCCTGTCGACGATCCGCATCCTCACGAACAACCCGAAGAAGATCACGGGGATCGAGGGGTTCGGGCTCACGGTCGTCGAGCAGGTGCCGATCGAGATCGAGCCGAAGCCGGAGAACGCGCGCTACCTCGCAACCAAGCGCGACAAGCTCGGGCACCGCTTGCATCACCAGGATCTGCGCTACGAGGTGGAGGAATGAGCGAGCGCTGGCCCGGCGACGAGCACGAGGAGTCCGACGTTCTCGAGGTCGAAGACGATCGGCTCGAGGAAGAAGAGCACGTGCACGAGCTGCCACTCGAGGAGGAGCCGCTGATCTCCGGTGACGAGGAGGAGGGCGGGGATACGCCGGTCCCGGGTGGCGCGACGCAACAGCACGCCGGCGGCGAGCTCGACATCCCGGACGACGTCGACGTGATCGAGGGGATGCCGGAGGGCGGACGGCGGAACATCGCGATCGTCGCGTCGCGCTTCAACGGCGAGATCACGAACCGCCTGCTCGAGTCGGCGCTCGCGGAGCTCGACAAGCTGGGCGTCCGCCGCGAGGCGATCGTCGTCATGCCGGTGCCCGGCGCGTTCGAGCTCCCGCTCGCGGCGATGGCGCTCGCGAAGACGCGCCGCTACGCCGCGGTCATTGCGCTCGGGTGTGTGATTCGCGGCGAGACGCCGCACTTCGACTACGTCGCGTCGGAGGCGGCGAGCGGCTTGCAGCTCGCGGCGCTCGAGACGGGCGTGCCGGTTGCGTTCGGCGTGCTGACGGTGGAGGCGGTCGAGCAGGCGGAGGCGCGCATCGAGAAGGGCGCGGAGGCCGTGCGGACGGCGCTCGAGATGGCCGACGCGTTCGCGCAGCTGCGTGCGTCGGCGTCAGCGCGTTAAGCGCGCTACGCGCCCGAGAAGCCGACGACGCTCGCGCCGAAGATCAGAAAGACCATCGCCGCGACGGCGAGCAGGATGACGATGAACAGGACAGCGTAGTTGTCTTCCACGGGCCGTTCCGTCTCCGGCGGTCTCGCGGGTTAATCCCGGCCATGCCCCGAAGAGCCACGGCCCGGGTCTGACCCGGGCCGTGGCGGTTTTGGACATGGCGGTGTGGCGTTCCGGGCGTCGCGATGGTCGTAGGAGGGCGGGGAGCCGCTAGACTGCGCGGCCGATGTCCAAGGTTTGCGCCGTTTGCGGGAAGAAGCCGGGCTTCGGTCACAACCGGAGTCACTCGATGGTCGCCACGAAGCGGCGCTTCGACCCGAACCTCCAGCGCGTCCGCGTCCTGCTCAAGGGCAAGGCGACGCGGGCGTACGTCTGCACGCGCTGCCTCAAGGGCGGCAAGGTCACCAAGGCGATCTAGGCCGGGATCTAGGCCACAGCCTCGCGGCCGTGGTCTAATCGGTCGGTGAGCGATCTCGACCGAGTGCGCGAGCTCGCCCGCGCGGGCCTCGCCTCACTCGAGGCGCACCGGCGCCGGAGCGACGACCTCTACGTCTTCCCGGTTCCCGACGGCGACACCGGGACGAACCTGACGCTCACCTGCCGCGCGGTCGTCGACGAGCTGGACGAGCTGAACGACGCAGATCGCGCGACGATCGCCCGCCGCGCCACGCGCGCCGCACTCCTCGGCGCGCGCGGGAACTCCGGCGTGATCTTCTCGCAGGTTCTCCGCGGCGCCGCCGACGTGCTCGGTGCGGGCACCGAAGCCGAGCCGGACGTCGCGCGCGCGTTCCGCTCGGCGAGCGACGCTGCGTACCGTGCCGTCCGCGCGCCCGTCGAGGGGACGATGCTCTCGGCGATCCGCGCGCTCGCCGAAGCAGCCGAAGACCGTCCGGACGACCTCTGGCCGGCGCTCGTCCGCGCCGGCGACGCGGCCGTCGCGCGCACGCAGGAACAGCTCGACGTCCTACGCGACGCCGGCGTCGTCGACGCCGGCGCGGCGGGGCTCGTCGAAATCGTTCGTGGGATCGCGGCCGCGATCAGCGGCGAGGAGATCCCGTCGACGGTCGACGAGGAGCCGCTGACGGTCGCGGCCATCCACGAGGAGCTGTCGCGCTACCGCTACTGCACGACGTTCGCGATCGGGGGCGAAGGGCTCGACGCCGATCGGCTCGAGGCCGAGCTCGGCCGGCTCGGCGACTCGCTGCTCGTGGTCGGCGACCCGAGCGCACTGAAGGTTCACGTCCACACGGACGATCCGGGTGCGGCGCTCTCCCTCGGTACGGCCGTCGGCGTGATCGAGCGGATCGAGATCGCGAACATGCACGAGCAGACGCAGGCGCGCGCGGAACGGTTGCGCGAGACGGCCGTCACGACCAGCACGGCCGTCGTCGCGGTCGTCGCGGGCGACGGCAACCGCGCGCTCTTCGAGAGCCTCGGCGCCGCGCAAATCGTCCCCGGCGGGCAGACGATGAACCCGTCGACCGGCGACCTTGCCGCGGCGATCTCCGCCGCGCCGGGTCGCGAGATCGTGCTGCTTCCCAACAACTCCAACGTCGTGCTCGCCGCCGAGCAGGCCGCGCAGGTCGCCCTGAAGCCGACGAAGGTCGTCCGGACGGAGTCGATCCCCGCCGGGCTCGCGGCGATGCTCGCGTTCGACCCCGAACGGAGCCTGGACGACAACGTCGCCGAGATGCAATCGGCGGCCGCCGCCGTCGCGACCGGCGAGGTCGCCGTCGCCTCACGCGATGCGCAGCTGAACGGGGTCGCGGTACGGATCGGCGACTTCCTCGGCCTCGTCGACGACCGCCCGGTCGCCGGCGGACCGCGCTTCGACGACGTCGCCTCCGCCGTCGTCGAACGGCTCCTCGTCGAGCCGCGAGGCGTCCTGACGCTCCTGACCGGCGACGAGGAACCGGAGCTCGGTGCGCTCCTGGAGACAATCCGGGCCCGGCATCCGCAGCTCGAGATCGACGTCCAGCGCGGCGGGCAGCCCCACTACCCGCTCCTCCTGTCCGCGGAATAACCTTCCCCGCGTGGCGCCCCGGATCCGTGTCCTGCTGGTCGAGGACAACCAGGTGTTCCGCGAGGCGCTCGAGCTGCTGCTCGGCCTCCGCGAGAACATCGAGGTCGTCGCGTCCGTCGGCGACGGCAATGACGCCGTTCCCGCCGCGCGCGAGCACCGGCCCGACGTCGTCGTGATGGACTATCGGCGTCCCGGCCTCGACGGCGTGCAGGCGACGCGCGCGGTGCGCGACGCCGCCCCCGGCGTCGCGGTCGTCTGCCTGACGGCGTCGGCGAACCTCCGCGAGGTCGACGCGCTCTACGAGGCGGGGGTCGTCGAGTGCCTCTCGAAGGATCAGGAGCTGGACGAGATCGTCGCCGCGATCGAGCGTGCCGTCGGTGCGCGCACGTGAACCTGACGGCGCAGAACACCGCAATCGTCCTCGACTCGACCGCCGACTTCCCGGAAGCGCCCGACCGTTTCGGGAACTGGCGGGTCGTCCCGCTGTACGTCCGCTTCGGCGAGGAGAGCTACCGCGACTACGTCGAGCTCGGCCCCGACGAGTTCTACACGCGCCTCGCGGCGGCGCCGGAGCTGCCGACAACCTCGCAGCCGACGCCGGGCGACTTCCTCGCGACGTTCGAGGAGCTCGCGGGGTCGTACGAGCGGATCCTCTCACTGCAGATCGCGTCGACGCTCTCCGGCACGTT
>JBJMJS010000089.1:0-48106 GCA_045806225.1 Gaiellaceae bacterium | reverse complement strand
GAGCGGCCGTTCCTCGCCCTCGACGATCAACAGGCACTCGCCGCGAACGACGAGGAACGCCTCTTCTGCATCCTCCTCGTGGTACATCGCCATCGGCTTTCCCGGCGGCAGGACATTGAGGTTGATGCCGATCTCCGCGAAGCGGGCGTCCGGCCCCTCGAAGCCGCAATAGGCGCCGAGCTCGTTGTGCTTCCACTGGGCGTCGCGCGCGTTGACGACGAACCATCCGCTGGACTGTGGAACACCGTCCCTGACGGTCGCCTCGGGGACCACGGCCTCAGCGGCTCCGGCGCGCAGCGCCGGTCGTCTTCCGGCGGCGGGACGGAGCGGTCGCGGTCTCGGCCCGCACGCCTCCCGCCTTCGACGCGCCACCGGACAGGTGGCGGTCGAGCTGGCCCATCAACTCGTGGAGCTGCTTCCGGGCAGTTGTCAGGTCCTCGAGCTGCTGCTTCAGCGTCGCCTCACGCTGGTCGACGAGCTGAAGCGACGCGAGGTATTGCGCCTTGAGGTAGTGGAGCTGCGAGGGGTCGAGGCTCGCGAAGACGGATTGGTCGGCCATCCCCCTACCTCCCGAAACCGAAGAGGGAGCCGAGCGCGCTCGACACCGGGTCGGTCGGCCCATGGACGCCGAACAGCCCGAGGATCGATCCGAGCGGATCGAACGGGTTGAAGCCGGGCGTCCCGCGCCCGCCGCCCGGTTGCCCTGTCGGAGGGACGCCGGTCGGGACGCCGCTGGGGGGCATCGCGGTGCCGGGACCCGTGGGCCCGACGCTTGTCGGTACCCCGGGGATCGGTGTCGCACCGTGCCCCTGGCCCTGGGAGCCACCGCAGCCACAACCGTTGCAGCAGTGGATCACGACCGGCGGGTACGGCGGGTACGGCGGGAACGGAGGGAACGGCGCGTACGGCGGGTACGGTGGGAGTGTCGGGCTCGGGGGGTACGACGCGGCGCGTTCGGACATCGGACCAACCTCCTGCTAGGTGTGACGGCCGGCCGAGTCTACGCCGGTCGCCACGCAGAACCTAGGGCGGCGGAGCGGTGGCGCCCGCCCGGAATTCATCGCACAATGAGTCGGTGACAGACGGCGAGCGCCGGCCGCTGAGGCTTCCCGAGCTCCTGCTCGGCCTCGTCGCCGTCGGCGTTGCGCTCGTGATCACCGGCCTCGTCATCGCGAGCGCTGTGCGGGACGTGAAGCGCGCGCGCGACACGATCCGCGTCACGGGCTCCGCGCGCGTGCCGATCAGCGCCGACCTCGTGCACTGGAGCATCGCCGTCGACGCGGATGCTGTCCGGCCACAGGACGCAGTCCGCCTCCTGAAGACGCGGACAGATGCGGTGCGAGCGTTCCTGCGGCGCCGCGGTCTTCCGGACTCGGCCGTCTCGCTTCCGCCGGTCCAGACGATCGGGATCACCATGCTGACGTCGCCGAAGCACCGCGTCCCTGCCTTTCGACTCGTGCAACGGTTCCGGATCAGCTCGACGAAGATCGACGACGTAGAGCAGGTGGCAGCGTCGACGACCGATCTGCTCGCGCAGGGGATCCCCGTGTCGACCGCGTCGCTGTCGTACCTGACCACGAACCTCGCGGATGCGCGCCTGCGCGCGCTCACGAAGGCGATCGCCGACGCACACCGACGGGGCGAGACGATCGTCAAGGGAATCGGCGGCCACCTTGGGTCGGTGCGAAGCGCGGACCTCGGCGTGTACCAGGTGGTGCCACGCAACTCGACCGAGATCAGTGACTACGGCATCAACGACACGACGTCACGCGACAAGGACGTCTACGCGGTCGTCAGCGTCACGTTCCGTGTGCACTGACGGACGCGTCAACTCGTCTCGACGAGCTGCTTGAGGCGCTCGAAGTCCGACCGCAGCTCGCGCTCGGCGGCCTTCAGCGGCGCCTGCGCCACGAGCCGCATCATCGCGCCGACCTGGACGTCGACGTCCACGCGGAGCCGGGTCCCCGTCCCGTCCGGCTCGAGCACGTGATGGATCTCGTACGCGACAGGCCCGCCGCGTGACTTGACGTCGAACCGGCGGGGTGGCTCGTAGGCGGTGACCTCGTCGGTCGTCTTGATGTCGCGGCCCATGAACCGCCGCTGCTCGCCGATCACGGTTCCGACGCCGAGCTCGCCGTCGGCGGACGCGGTGATCGCGCTCTCCTGCCATTCGGGAAGCCGTTCGATGTCGGTGAGCAGCGCGAAGACATCGTCGGGCGGGCGCGCGATGTCGAGTGTCAGATCGAACCTGGGCATCGGTGTCGAGGGTTAGGCTCCCCCGTCGATGCGGGTTTCATTCCTCATTCCTGCATACAACGAAGCGGCGACGATCGTCGCGTTGCTCGACGCGGTCTGGGCGCTCGACATGGACAAGCAGATCGTCGTGGTCGACGACGGGTCGACCGACGAGACGGGCACGCTGGTCGAGCGCTGGCGTGCAGGCAAGCGCGACGTCGTGCTCGTGCGGCAGGACAACCGGGGCAAGGGCTCGGCCGTTCGCGCCGCCGTCCCACACGCCGACGGCGATATCAGCGTCATCCAGGACGCCGATCTGGAGTACGACCCGGCCGACGTTCCCGCGCTCATCCAGCCGATCGAGCGCGGCGCTGCGGATGTCGTCTACGGGTCACGCCTGTCCGGCGGCCGCCCCCAGCGCGCGTACCTCTTCTGGCACCTCGTCGGCAACCGCTTCCTCTCGTTGCTGACGAACGTCCTCTACAACACGACGCTCTCCGACATGGAGACCGGCTACAAGGCGTTCCGCACCGAGGTCCTCCGGTCGCTCGACCTCAGACAGGACGATTTCGGGATCGAGCCCGAGATCACGGCAAAGATCTGCAAGCGCAAGCTGCGGATCTACGAGCTGCCGATCGCCTACTACGGCCGCACGTACGCAGAGGGCAAGAAGATCACCTGGAGAGACGGCGTGAAGGCCGTCCGCGTGCTGCTCGCCGTCCGGGTCTCCGGGGGTTAGCGCCGCGGCGTCAGGCCGGCTTCCGAGCGCCGCCGGACGACGTCCTTGATCTCCTCGAGGAAGCGCGTGCAGTCGGACTGGAGCTCGTCAGAGACGAACTGCCCCGGCGGCTGCTCGTCCGCGCGCCGCTCGGGGTCCGGCTGCGCCTCGCCTGCGGAATTCACAAGCACATCTCTCCACCCCTCCGTGGACCAGCTTCGGTTGTCGGAGAGCGCCCGCGGCGGTCGTGAGGGCTAGGTCCGCGCGGACCGCGATGCGCCTCCGGCGCGCGAGTCTACAGCGCTCGCCCTCGCGATCGATCCCTCCGACGGGGGATGCCCGGCCGCGTCGCCGGAAACTGCGGGAAACGCGAGCTGCCGGAAGTCCGACAGGCCCGACACGCCCACGCCGACGAGACGAAGTGCGCCGGGACGGTCCTGCAGCGCGCGGTCGAGGAGGGCGCACGCGAGCTCGCCGATCTCGGCCGAATCGTCGATGCCGATGCGCAGCGACGTCGAGCGGCTGCGGATCGAGAAGTCGGTGTAGCGCAGCTTGGTCGTGACGGTTCGCGCCGTGCGGCCCGACTCGCTCAGGTGCTCGGCGACGCGCGCCGCCATCCGGCGCAGCTCGTCGTGCAGCAGGTCACGGTCGAGGAGGTCTCGCTCGAACGTGTTCTCGACGCTGATCGAGATCCTCTCGGACGACAGCTCGAGCTCACGCAGGTCGACCCCGCGCGCGCGGTCGCGCAGGAGCGTGCCGACGCTCCCGGGGATGAGGCGGCGGAGGTCCGAGTCGTCGAGCGCCGCGAGCCCACCGACCGTCGTGACGCCGGCGGCAATCAGACGTTCTTCCGCCTTCGGCCCGACCCCCGGCAGCCGGCGAACGTCGAACGGCGCAAGAAACGCCGCCTCGGTCCCTGCGGGGACGACCGTGAGGCCCCGCGGCTTGCGCAGGTCGCTCGCGACCTTCGCGACCACCTTCGACGTCGAGACGCCGAGCGAGCAGGTCAGCCGCGTCGCCGCAAGGACCGCGGTCTGTACCGCCTCGGCGACGCCGCGCGCCTGCAAGAAACCCGACGCGACCTCGCCGACGTCGAGGTAGCCCTCGTCGATTCCGGTCCGCTCGATCGTTGGCACGACGCCGCGGATCGTCTCCCACACCGCCTGCGAGTACTCGCGGTAGAGCGAGTGCCGCGAGCGGACGAACACAGCATGCGGGCAGCGCCGTAGCGCTTCCGCACAGCTCATCGCGGAGTGGATCCCGAACTTGCGCGCCTCGTAGTTGGCCGTGGCGACGACGCCGCGCCCATGCGGGTCGCCGCCGACGACGAGCGGCTTCGTTCGCAGCTCGGGGTTCTCCAGCTCCTCGACGGCAGCGAAGAAGGCGTCGAGATCGACGTGCGCAACGATCACGGCACAAGGCTAGAGCGTCGACGTGACGAGGCGATGCTCGCGGGAAGCTCTCGACAGCCGGTCGCGGTAGGCTCGCGCCCGTGGCGCTCCTCGAGTCAACGGTCGACCGCGACGACGTCTTCGAGCACCGGCGCGAGCTGATGGAAGGGCTCGTCGCGGAGCTGCGGGACCGCACCGCGCAGGTCGCGCGCGGCGGCGGCGAGAAGGCGACCGAGCGCCATCGGTCGCGCGGGAAGCTGACAGCGCGCGAACGGATCGACCGACTCGTCGACCCGGGAGGCGCGTTCCTCGAGCTGAATGCGCTCGCCGCGCTCGACCTCTACGACGGTCAAGCGCCGTCAGCGGGGATCGTCACCGGGATCGGCGTCGTCGAGGGTCGGGAATGCGTGATCGTCGCCAACGACGCGACCGTGAAGGGCGGCTCGTACTTCCCGCTGACGGTCAAGAAGCACCTTCGCGCGCAGGCCGTCGCGGCGCAGAACCGCCTGCCCTGTCTCTACCTGGTCGACTCCGGGGGCGCCTTCCTCCCGCTCCAGGACGAGGTGTTCCCGGACCGCGAGCATTTCGGGCGGATCTTCTTCAACCAGGCGCAGCTGTCGGCGCGCGGCATCGCCCAGATCGCAGCGGTGATGGGATCGTGTACCGCCGGCGGCGCGTACGTCCCGGCGATGTCGGACGAGACGGTGATCGTCCGCGGGACGGGAACGATCTTCATCGGCGGCCCACCGCTCGTGAAGGCGGCGACCGGCCAGGACGTGACCGCCGAGGAGCTCGGCGGCGCTGACGTCCACACCCGTCGGTCGGGCGTCGCGGATTACTACGCGCTGAGCGACGAGCACGCGCTTGCGCTCGTCCGTCAGATCGTCGCCAACCTCCAGTCGCGGAAGCAGCCTCCGTGGGACCTCGCCGAGCCGGAGCCGCCGGCCGCCGACCCCGGCGAGCTCTACGGCCTCGTCCCCGAGGACTTCCGCCACCAGACCGATGCGCGTGAGGTGATCGCGAGGATCGTCGACGGTTCGCGCTTCGACGAGTTCAAAGCGAATTACGGCGAGACGCTCGTCACCGGGTTCGCGCGCATCGAAGGGTTTCCCGTCGGGATCCTCGCGAACAACGGCGTGCTCTTCGCAGAGTCGTCGCAGAAGGGCGCGCACTTCATCGAGCTCGCCTGCAAGCGTCGCGTCCCGCTCGTGTTTCTCCAGAACATCACCGGCTTCATGGTCGGCAAGGAGTACGAGCAGGGCGGCATCGCGCGTGACGGCGCGAAGCTCGTCATGGCGGTCGCGAATGCCGCCGTGCCGAAGTTCACCGTGATCACCGGCGGCTCGTTCGGCGCCGGCAACTACGCGATGTGCGGGCGGGCATACGAGCCGCGCCAGCTCTGGATGTGGCCGAACGCCCGGATCTCCGTCATGGGCGGCGAGCAGGCGGCGACGGTCTTGACGATGGTCGGCGCCGCCGACGCGGACGAGATCCGTGCGAAGTACGAGCGCGAGGGCAACCCCTACTACTCCACGGCGCGGTTGTGGGACGACGGAATCATCGACCCGCTCGACACGCGGCGCGTGCTGGGTCTCGGTATCTCCGCGGCGTTGAACGCGCCGATTCCGCAGACGACGTTCGGCATCTTTCGAATGTAGGAGGTGACCAATGCCCGCAGTGGAGCTGACTGAAGAAGAGATGCGGTTGCTGCGCGCCGCACTGCACTCATACCTGGACGACTTCGGCCACGACGAGGCCGATGTCCTGCGATCGCTGAAGGCGCTGATCGCGAAGTTGGACCCGGACCGCTCGACGTGATCGTGCGGTTCGTGCTCTGGAACCTCGCCGACTCGCAGACGACGATCGGCGAGCTCCGGCGCTACGTCCGCGACGAGGCGGTCGACGCATTCGCCGACGTCCAGGGGCTCCGGTTCAAGGCATGGATCTCGGACGAGATCACGGAACGCTGGGGAGCCGTCTATCTCTGGGAGAGCGCCGAAGCCGCAGAGCAGGAACTCCCGAGCCGCGCACGCGAGCTGATCGGCCGGGACCCCGACATCGGCGAGACGTTCGACCTCGAGGCGAGTGTCGAGGGACGGTTCGAGATCTGGGAGCTTTCGCGCCTCGGCCTCGCGTTCGAGACGTAGTCTTGCCTGATCAGTACCGTTCCGTTTAATGCCGCTGACACGGGAAGGCCGGGGAACCGGGCTCGCCGTCGCGATCGACCTCGTGAACACGTGGGACGAGCTCGAGGACGAACCCGATCTCATCGAGGGCGTTGCCGACGTGCGGACGTGGCTCGATTGGCACGGCCTGCATCGCGCGGCCAAGGTCGTGCGCTCGGCGGACGTCGCGCGGGTGCGCGAGCTCCGGGAGGAGCTCGACGGCGTCTTCGACGCAGACGGCGAGGACGAGGCTGCACGCTTGCTGAACGCGCTCGCCGCGAAGTACACGACGACACCCCGGCTCGAACGCGTCGCGGACGGATGGCGCCTGCGGACGTGGCCGGACGAGGGCGAGGGCCTGCACGCCGTGGCGGCGTACGCGACGGCGGGGCTGCTCGAGGCCGTCCGGGATCTCGGCTGGGACCGGTTCGGGCGCTGCGACGCCTCGCCGTGCCGGTGTGCCTACGTCGACCGCAGCAAGAACCGCACGCGCAGGTACTGCTGCAACCTCTGCGCCGACCGCATCGCGCAGGCGCACTACCGGGCGCGAAAGAGGGCGCGTCCCGCCCGGTAAGGGCGGGACGCTGGAGGAGACCTCTACGCGATCGCGTTGCAGGTCGCGGGGAACTGGCTCGCGTCCTGTCGCCCCGTCGACTTCAGGATCTCGAGTGGCGTGAACGGATCGCTCGCGTCCGCGAGATAGACGAGCTTGCCGACGTCCGCGAAGACCGTGCCTTCGCCCGGCCCCGTCAGGTGCCCGTCGTTGCCGTTGATCGTGACCGTGACGGTTCCGTCGCCGTTCGGCCGGATGATGAGCGGGCCGGCGAGTGTCGTGCTCGTGCTCTTGCCGTTCGCGGGGTTCGTGTAAGTGATGTGGAACGACACCGTGTGCGCGACATCGCGCCCATCCGAGAAGATGGTCTCGCGCCTCGTCCCCTCGGTATGGACGACGAACGGGAACGGGCACGTATCCGGACCGGCGGGGATCGTGCGTGTCCGGTCGAAGTGGATCTCCGTCGTGACCGGCTGATCGGCTGCCGCGGTCGACGCCAATGCGAGCACGGCCGCCGCCGCCGCGGTGAGCACGCCGAACGACTTCTTCCTCATCCTCGCTCCTCTCGTCAGGACTGAAGCTGGTATTGGGACTGATGGATCTGCGTCAGATCCTAAGACGTTTTCGCACCTGACGAGTTAGGGCCGTTCTCGAATCCGCGCGCCCTGGCCCTTGAAAGGGCCTGGACTTAGAGCACGAGCGTCTCGGGGAAGACCTCGTCGCCGCCGAAGCGCTCCAGGCGATACGGCGAGAGGTCGAGCTCCGAGTTGCCGCGCACGAGCTCCTCGGCGACTGCGTGGCCGACGGCCGGCGACTGCATGAAGCCGTGTCCGGAGAACCCACACGCCGCGTAGACGCCGTCGCCGATCCACCCGATGATCGGGTGGGCGTCCGGCGTCATGTCGTACAGGCCCGCCCACGCCCGAACCACAGGTGCGCCCGCGGCAGGCGGGTAGCGGTGCGCGAGGCGTCGGCGCCAATCCTCCACGAGTGCGCGGTCGACCTCCTCGCGGTCGTGCCAGCGCGCGGACGGTTCCGTCATCGCGAGACGCAGGGCGTCGCCGCGCCGCCGGAAGTGGAAGCCGGTCTCCTCCTCGATCGTCATCGGCAGCTCAGCAGGAAGCGCGGCAACGGGCCCGACGTCGACGAGCTGGCGGACGAGCGGCCGGATCGGCAGCTCGGGCAGCAGCTGCGGTGACGCGGCGCCACACGCGACGACGAGGACGTCATGCGGGACCATGCGCGCATCGGTGTGCTCGCGCACGGTGACTCCGCGTTCCGCCGCGCGACGGACGAGCTCGCGCGTGACCTCTCCCGGCTCGGCGACGCCATCCTCCCAGCAGGCGACGGCACCGAGCACGTCGTCGGTGCGAAGACCGCGCACACGCGACGCGTCGACGTCCTCGACGGGAACGCCGAGGTCGCGCTGCATCGCGGCGCGCTCGCGCAATCGGGCGAGACCGCGCTCCGTCGTCGCGACGAACATGTAGCCGACTTGCTCGAAGAGCGGCCGGCCGAGCTCCCGGAACAGCGTCGCACTGTCGCGCGCGAGGCGAACCTCGGCCGCCGAAGAAAACTGCTGGCGGAATCCACCCATCGCCTTGCCGGTGGCGCCGCCCGCGATCTCGCCGATGTCGGCGAGCACGACGTCGCGCGCGTCGAACAACGCGAGGTGGTACGCGATCGACGCCCCTACGGCGCCGGCGCCGGCAATGACGATTCGAGCCACGCCTCGAGCTCCTTCGTCTCGTCAGCCGCCAGCGTCCGAAGTGGCCGGCGCACATCGGGGCGCACCGGCAGGCCGCGGCACCGGAGCACCGTCTTCAACGCCGACTGGAAGGGAAACCGCTGCACGGCATCGCGGACGCGGCCGAGGTCGGCGGCGGCCGGATCCCGTACCGCCGCGGCGACGAGCTCCGGGAATGCCGAGCCGAGCGCGGAAACCGCTCCGACCGCACCCGCCTCGATCCCCTGCGGAATCAGCGCTTCCGGCCCGACGAAGACGTCGAGCCCTTCGAGCAGGTACGGCGCAAAGCGTTCCCACGGCGTGTCGGACACCTTGAGGCCGAGGAAGTTCGGCGCGGCCTCGCGCAGCCGTTCGACGACCTCGACGGGCACGGCGTAGCCGCTCCGCGCCGCGAACTCGTAGACGTAGAACGGAACCGGGTTGCAGGCGCGCGCCGCCGCGGCTACGTGCGCGAACAGCTCCTCGGCGTCGAGCGGGAAGTACGGCGGCCCCATCACGGCGACACCGTCCACTCCCAGGTCGGCTGCGTGCGCGGCAAGCTCGACCGTGTCCCAGGTCGACTGGGCGCCGGCGTGCACCGCCACCGCGACACGGCCGTCCGCCGCCTCGACGAACAGCTGCGCCACCCGCATCCGCTGCTCGACGGGAAGGAGGAAGCCCTCGCCGGTCGTGCCGAGCGCGAGGATGCCGTCGAGGCCGCCGGCCACGAGGTAGTCGGCGTATGGACCGAACGCCTGCTCGTCGAGCGCCTCACCCCCGTCCCGGAGCGGCGTCACCGCCGCGGCGACCGCGCCTCGCAGCATGCGCCAACTCTATGCTCGCGCCGTGGCCGGACTCCGGATCGAACGCGAAACGAATGTCCTGCGGATCACCCTTGCGAAGCCCGAGCGACGTAATGCGTTCGACGCGGAGCTCATCGGCGAGCTGACCGACGCATTTTCCGAGGTCGGCGACGCGCGGGCGGTCGTCCTGGCCGGCGACGGGCCGAGCTTCTGCGCTGGAGCCGATGTCGAATGGCAGCGCGCGTCGATCGACCTGTCCTACGACGAGAATGTCGAGGACGCGCTGCGCCTCTATCGGATGTGCGAGACGATCGACCGGTGCCCGGCGCCGGTGGTCGCGCGGGTGCACGGGTACGCGCTCGGCGGCGGTTCCGGGCTGGCGGCCTGCGCGGACGTCGCGATCGCGTCGCCGGACGCCGTCTTCGGCTTCTCCGAGGTGAAGCTCGGGATCGTCCCGGCCGTCATCTCGCCATTCGTCCTGCCGAAGATCGGCGCGCACGCGCGACGCTACTTCCTCACCGGCGAACGCTTCGACGCAGCCACCGCCCTGCGGATCGGCCTGATCAGCGAGGTCTCGCCCGATCCGGCCGAGGCGGTGGAACGCGTCGTCGCGGACCTGCTGACCTCGGCGCCGCAGGCCGTGCGCGCCGCGAAGGTGCTCGTGCGCGAGCGGCCGCCGGGCGACGAGACCGCCCGAATCGCCGCGCGGCTCCGCTCCGGTGACGAGGGCCAGGAGGGGCTCCGCGCATTCCTCGAAAAGCGGTCGCCCGGCTGGGGGTAGCCCGTGCGCCGCGTGCTCCTCCTGACAGGCGCGATCGTCTTCGTCGACACGATGTTCTTCGCGGCGCTGACGCCGCTGTTGCCGCACTACGTGCAGACGCTTGGCCTGTCGAAGGCAAGCGCCGGCGTCCTCGCGGCGATGTACCCGGCAGGAGCGCTCGTCGCGGCGATCCCGAGCGGCGTCGCCGTCGCGCGGTTCGGCGCGAAGCGCGCCGTCCTCGTCGGCCTGACCCTGCTGACGGCGACAACCATCGCCTTCGGTCTCGCCGAGTCGACGTGGGCACTCGACACGGCGCGCTTCCTGCAGGGGGTCTCGAGCGCGTTCACCTGGTCGGGTGCGCTCTCGTGGCTCGTCGCGGCCTCGCCCCCCGGCCGGCGCGGACAGCTGATCGGATCGGCATTCGGCGCGGCGATCGGCGGCGCGTTGTTCGGTCCCGTGATCGGCGCGGTTGCCTCGTACACAGGGACCGGGCCGGCCTTCGGCGTTGTCGCCGCCCTCGCGGCAGTGCTCTTCGCGATTGCCTGGATGACACCGGCTTCCGCGCCCCAGGAGCCGCAACCGCTGCGGATGTTGTTCCGGTCACTCGCCTCGTCCCGGATGCGGATCGCGATCTGGCTCTGCCTCCTCCCCTCGCTCGCATTCGGCACCCTCGCGGTGCTTGCGCCGTTGCGGTTGTCGCACCTGGGCTGGGGCGCAGCCGCGGTCGGTGCGACCTTCCTCGTCAGCGCCGCGGTCGAGGCAGCCTGGTCGCCTGTCATCGGCCGCGCAGCAGACCGCTACGGCCCGTTCGTGCCGCTCCGCGCAGCGCTGCTCGCATCTGCCGTCGTCGCGTTGCTCCTGCCGTGGCCGGACCGCGCGTGGCTCTTCGCCGTCGGAATCGTGGCCGGCGGATTCGCATTCGGCAGTTTCTGGGCCCCCGCGATGTCGATGGTCACGAACGAGGCCGAGACGCTCGGCCTCGATTACGGCTACGCGTTCGCGCTCGTCAATCTCGCCTGGGCTCCCGGTCAGGCCGGCGGATCGTCGATCGGCGGCGCTGTCGCGTCGGCGACGAGCGACGCCGTCCCCTACATCGCCCTTGCGGTCCTGTGTGTCGCGACGTTCGTCGTGGTCGCCCGCTACAGCGAGACGCCCTCGCCGGTGACCGCCGAGCGGTAGAGCGCGTCGATCGTGCGGGCCTGCATGACGGCATCCTCACGGTCGAGCAACGGCTCGGCTCGACCTGCGGCCGCCGCTGCGAAGTTCTCGAGCTGCAACCGGTACCTATCCGCGTCGTCGACGTCGATTCGCTCGCCGTTCAGCTCGAGATGCGGGTCACTGCACGTGAACGGCTCACGTACCACAACCCGACCCTCCGACCCGATCGCCTCGAGGCCACTCTCGTACGGCAGGTCGAATCCACAATGGAACTCGGCGAACACGTCGTCCGGAAACTCGAGCACCCCGGTGAAGCCGATGTCCACAGCGGTCGAGGCGAGCCGCTGCCGACCGAACACGGTCACCGGCTCGCCGCCGAGTAGCCGCGCGCCGCTGATGCAGTAACACCCGAGGTCCATCAGCGCGCCGCCGTCGAGCTCGGGCCGCAGCCGGACGTCGTCGGGGTCCTCGAGCATGGACGCGTACGACGTGCGGATCTGCCGAAGCTCGCCGATTCGCCCGGATGCCACACATTGCCGGAGCGCACGCGTCTGCGGGTGGTGCCGGTACATGAAGGCCTCCATCACGACGAGCCCCTGCGTTTCTGCGAGCGCGAAGGCGCGCTCCACGGCCTCCGGCCGACGGCCCATCGGCTTCTCGCAGAGGACGTGCTTTCCGGCTTCGAGCGCGCGCACCGTCCACTCGACGTGGGGCCCGTTCGGGAGCGAGACGTAGATCGCGTCGACCCCGTCGTCGGCAAGGAGCGCGTCGTAGCTCCCGTGGGAGCGCGGAATCGCGTTCTCACGTGCATAAGCATCCGCTCGCACGGCGTCGCGGCTCGCGACGGCGACGACGTCGACGGCATCCGTGAGCGCCGCCGCGGTCAGCGTCGCGTGGTTGATCCGCGCCGTCGAGAGCAGGCCGAGCCTCATCGCGTGATTTACGCTGCTTTCGAATGCCCGTGCAAGAGGTCAGGCGCTGAGCGCCGTCGCGTCGATCGAACGTGAGCTCCGCGCGGCGAGCGGTGTCGACGTCGTCGCGCCGAGCGCCCACCACCTCGTCGACGAGACGGAGGCGCGCGGCTTTCGCGGTCGGGCCGACGCCGTGGCGCTACCGCGGACGGCCGAGGAGGTCGCGTCGGTCGTCGCCTGGTGCTACGCGCACGGCGTTCCCGTCGTTCCACGCGGGGGCGGAACCGGATACGCCGCAGGCGCCGTCCCGATCGGCGGCGGGGTCGTCATCGCGCTCGAACGCCTGGCACGGGTCCGCTCGTTCGACCCGCTGCTGTGGCGAATCGAGGTCGAGGCCGGGATGACGACGGCGAACGTCCGCCGCGTCACGCGCGAGGGTGGGCTCCTGTTCGCACCCGATCCAGGCGCGGCGGAGCAGTCGCAGATCGGCGGCAACGTCGCCACGAACGCCGGCGGCCCGCACGCATTCAAGTACGGCGTGACCGGCGCCTGGGTCACCGGCCTCGAGGTGGTCGTCGCTCCCGGCGAGCTCGTCCGCTTCGGCGGGCCGCTGCGCAAGGATGTTGCCGGCTACGACCTGACCTCCCTCCTCGTCGGCTCCGAGGGCACGCTCGGCGTCATCACGTCCGTCTGGCTGCGCCTGACGCCCGCGCCGGAAGCCGCATGGCCGGTCGTCGCCTTCTTCGACGGCGTACGCGCCGGGTGCGCCGCGATCGAGCGCATCGTCGGCAGCGGCTTTCCCGTTGCTGCGATCGAGTATCTCGACGGCGAGACGATGCGGTACGCCGGCGCCGGGTTCCCGACGGAGATCCCGGCCGGCTCGTTCTGCGTCCTCACCGAGGCCGACGGGTCGCACGACGAGGCCGCGCGCATTCGCGTCGAGGTCGCCGAGCTCCTCGCCGAGGACGCTACTGCGCTGCACGCGCCGGAGGTCGCGTCGGAGATCGCCGCCCTGTGGCGGTGGCGTGAGAGCGTGACCCTCCGCGTCGCCGCACAACGCGGCGGGAAGGTCAGCGAGGACATCGCCGTCCCGCTCGACCGGTTGGCAGAAGCGATCGAGGAGTCGATCGAGATCGGACGACGCCACGACCTTCCGGCGGCGTCGTGGGGACACGCCGGCGACGGCAACCTCCACACGACATACCTGCTCACACCGGACGACGAGGAGGAGCGCGCTCGCGCCGCGCGTGCGTCGGACGAGCTGTTCGAGCTGGCGCTCCGGCTGGGCGGGACGATCTCCGGCGAGCACGGCGTCGGTCTCCTCAAGTCGCCTTGGCTCGCGCGCCGGCTCGGGCCGCGCGCCGCCGAGCTGCACACGGCAATCAAGCACGCATTCGACCCGCAGAACCTCCTCAACCCGGGCAAGAAAACAGCGACACACCTCTGATGCGGAAACTGCTCGTCGCCAATCGCGGTGAGATCGCGCTCCGCGTCTTTCGCGCGTGCCACGAGCTCGGAATCGCCACGGTCGCCGTCGTTGCACCGGACGACAACGGGGCGCTGCACGCGCGCTCGGCCGACGAGGCGGTCGAGATCGCCGGTTACCTCCATTCCGAGGAACACGTTCGCGCGGCCGAGGCCACCGGCGCCGATGCGATCCATCCCGGATACGGCTTCCTGGCCGAGAACGCAGACTTCGCCGACGCGGTCCAGGCAGCCGAGCTCACATGGGTCGGCCCGCCTCCGGCGGCGCTCCGAGCGGGCGGCGACAAGCTCGAGGCGAAGCGTCTCGCGCAGGAGGCGAACGTCCCGGTCGTGCCGACGGGCGACGCTCAGGAGCTCGGGTTCCCGCTCGTCGTCAAGGCGGCTGCGGGCGGAGGCGGGCGTGGGATGCGCGTCGTCCGCGCCGCCGCGGATCTCGACGACGGGCTCGACGCCGCGCGGCGCGAAGCGCGGACGGCCTTCGGCGACGACCGCGTGTTCTGCGAGCGGTACGTCGAGCGGCCGCGTCACGTCGAGATCCAGATCCTCGGGGACGCGCACGGCACGGTCGTCGCGCTGGGGGAGCGCGAATGCTCCGTCCAGCGCCGTCACCAGAAGGTGCTCGAGGAGTCACCGTCGCCGGCGGTCGACGAGCCGCTCCGCCGCGCAATGAGCGACGCGGCGCTTCGCTTCGCCCAGGCGATCGCCTACGAAAGCGCGGGGACGGCGGAGTTCATGCTCGACGGGCGCGACTTCTACTTCCTCGAGCTGAACGGGCGGATCCAGGTCGAGCATCCGGTGACGGAGCTCGTCACGGGCGTCGACCTCGTCGCGGCGCAGCTGCGCATCGCGCAAGGCGAGCACGCGCCCGCCGCCGCCGAGCCGCGAGGGCACGCGGTGGAGGTGCGGCTCTATGCAGAGGATCCGCGGACGTTCCTTCCGCAGACCGGACGAATCACGCGCCTTCGCCTCCCGAGCAGCATCCGCGTCGACGCCGGTGTCGCCGAGGGCGACGAGATCGGAATCGCGTACGACCCGATGATCGCGAAGCTGATCGCGTCCGGCGAGACGCGCGAGGAGGCGCTCCGGCGTCTGCGCGCAGCGCTCGACGAGACGGTGGTCGACGGCGTCACGACGAACCTGCCGTTCCTCCGCTGGCTCGTCGCGCACCCGGCGCTCCGTGCAGGCGCAACGACGACCGCGTTTTTGACCGAGCATCCACCGCTCTCACGCCCGCCCCTCCGACTGCCGGAGGGACCTTGGCGGGGGTCGTTCCGGCTGAACCTGCCGGCGGCTGCGCCGTCGCCGGCGCCGGATGTCGACGCCGCGGCGAGCGGCGGTCAGGACGGCGCCGGCGAGCAGAGCAGCGTCACGGCACCGATGCCCGGCACCGTGATCAAGGTGCTCGTCGCCGCCGGCGAGACGGTGCAGCCGCGTCAGCCGCTCGTCGTGCTCGAGGCGATGAAGATGGAGACGCCCCTGACGTCGCCGTACGAGGCGGTCGTCCGGGCCGTCAACGTCGCCGAAGGGGACCGCGTCGCGGGCGGCGCGGTCCTCGTCGAGCTCGAGGAGTAGCGTCCGCTAGTCGGTCGCCGGCGCGGGCACCGATCCGGCCGCGCGCGCAAAGTTCGCGGCGATCGCGCCGACGGCGACGAACGTCACGACGAGCGCGCCCCAGAACCACCCCGGCTGGCCGGTCGGCTTCACAACCATGTTCCAGATCACCGCGAGCAAGACGACGAGCTCGCAGCGCGAGATCATGTTGATCCGCCGGATCCGCGCTCCCGCCGCGGGCGAGTCGTGCCCCTCGGTCTCGATCAGGTGTCCGATGCGACCCGCCTCCGGCCCGAGGAACCCTGCTCCGACGGCAAACGAGAGCGCGAGGACGATCAGTGCGAAGACGATCCAGTTCTGGCCCCACGACCAGTGGCCGTTGATCATCAGCCCGATCGAGGCGAGGAAGAGGACGACCGTCGCGGGCACGAACACCCGCATGCCGACGATCTCGGTGTCCTTCGCGAACTCGGCCTGCCGCCGCCCGTCGCGCGTCGCGAGCACGCGCAGTGCGTAGGCCTGGATCATCGCGGCGCCGCCGACCCAGATGACGGCGGCCGTCACGTGGATCCACTTGAAGAACGTGTACCAGGTCATGTGCGCGATCGTCGAGGTCGAGGAGTAGCCCCGCCTACGCTGCGGGCTCCCTGACTGCCGCCAGCTCCTCGCGCGGCGTGCGCCTGAGCCAGAGCGCGACGGCGGCGCCGACGGCATACCCGCCGACGACCGCGGCGACGGAACCGCCGACGCCGGGCTTCTGGGTCATGTTCCAGACGATCCCGAAGACGACGCCGAGGTTCGCGAACTCAGTGACCCACAACCCTGGATGACGCGTCATCCGCCGCGCCTCCGGTCCGAGCGGGCCGGGCCCGTTTGCGTGCAACGCCCGTTCGAGCTCCTTGCCGGTCCGTCCCCCGACGAGCGGCCCCTGGAGCGACACCAGCACCAGGCCCGCGAGCGACACGTAGATCCACCCCGTTCCCCACGTCCAGACGTCCGCCGTCATGTACGCGCCCGTGCCGAAGAGGCCGAGGATCGCAATCGGAAACGCCCGCTCGGTCTTGCCGGCGACGGCGCCCCACGGAACTGCGTCGGCGAGCGTTTGCGCGGCACGGAGTTGGAAGAGGCAGACGAGCAGGACGGACCCGGCGCCGACCCCGACGAACAGCGCGAGCAGGTGGATGTAGAGAACGACGTGGTAGGTGTCCAAGAAGCCTCCTTCGAGCGTCTACGCGTTCACCGGCACGCTAGGGAAGGCGCGCGCAAGTTTCAACGGCTGTCACGCCGCGATTGAAGCGCAGCGGACGGACGGCAGGTGATCGAGCTTCAGAAGAGCTTCTGGAGCTTCATCGCGGCACCCATGTCGCCTTTGACCTTCAGCTTGCCGGTCATGTACGCGCTCGTCGGGTTCTGCTCGCCGCTCGCGATCTTCTCGAACGTCTCCTCGGAGGTCGAGATGACCGCGTCCGCGTCCTCCCCACCCTGGCTGACGCTCACGCGGCCGTCCTTGACGTCCACCGTCCACTTCCCCGCCCCGTCGATGTCGAAGAGGTACGAGTGGTTCATCCCCGCCGTCTTGGCCGGGTCGACGCGGGCCTCGAGGGTGTCGAAGAACTCCCGGGCGTTCATGCGCGAGAGCCTAACTGGGTGCTGAGGCGTCGGCGCCGGGAAGCACTACGCCGCGCGGGAGTCGTGCGGCGCGCCCGGAAGGTACCGCTCGATCAGCGCATGCGACAGCTGCCATTGCTTGCGCGCAAGCTGGATCCGGTTGCGCTCCAGCTTGCCGGGCGCAGCGTTCCGATCGCGGAGCCGCTGGCGATCGGCAGTGAGCTCGCCGATCTCGCGCATGAGCATCTCGACCGTCGCGCGCTTCGCGCCGCGACGAAAGCGCGAGGGAACGACAGGCCGCAGAACCGTCGATTGCATTTCAGTGGTCATCATCGGCAATGTGACGCGGAGAGTTGAGCAGGGTTAGGCCGATTTCGTAAATACACCGTAAAACCCTGCTCGGATAGCATCGCCCCCCGATGGACCAGGTGAAAGTCGAGGTCGCACTGCCGGGTCGGATCGAGCCGGACGTGCTCGCTTTTCCGGTCCGCGAGGACGCGAACGGCGGATTCGTCGACGGCGCGGCGATCCTCGACGAACGACTGAACGGCCGATTGCGCCGGCTCGCCGACAGCGGTGAGCTCCGCGGCGAGCTCGGCCGGACGCTGGTGCTGCACACCGACGGCGACGTGAACGCGCACCGGATCGCGACCGCAGGAATCGGCAGGATCGAGGCCGTCGACGCGGACGCGTTGCGCACCGCCGCGGCCGCGGTCGCGCGCGCGACGCGCGAGGTCGGCGGCACCGTTGCGTGGATGCTCGACGACTCGCTCCCGCTCGACTCCGGCGACCAGGCGCGCGCGGTCGTCGAAGGCCTTGTCCTCGGGTCCTACCGGCCCGGTCGCTGGAAGACGAACGAGCGCGCGCGACGTCCCATCGAACGGATCGTTCTCTGCGCAGGCGCCGAGCAGGGTCTCGCCGAAGCGGCGGAACGTGCGGCCCGTGTCGCCGGCTGGGTCAACTGGGCGCGCGACCTCGCCAACTCGCCGCCGAACGAACTGACCCCCGAGGCTCTCGCCGCGCGCGCGGCCGAAACCGGCGTCGCGGCGCTGACCGCCGAGTCGCTCGACCCGGCGCAGATCGACGAGCTCGGAATGGGCGCCCTCGCGGCGGTCGGCCGTGCGAGCGCGAACGGGCCCCGCCTGATCGTCCTGCGCTACGAGCCCCCGGAGCCCGCACGCGCCGAGCTGACGCTCGGGCTCGTCGGCAAGGCGATCACGTTCGACGCGGGCGGAATCTCGCTCAAGCCCGCGCTGAACATGCAGGACATGAAGGGCGACATGGCCGGTGGCGCCGGCGTGCTCGCGGGAACCGCCGCCGTCGCCGACCTCGGCCTGCCGATCCGGATCGTCGCCGTCGTCGCCGCGGCCGAGAATCTCGTCAGCGGCGACTCGTTCCGCCCGGGCGACATCCTGCGCGCCGCGAACGGGAAGACGATCGAGATCACCAACACCGACGCGGAGGGCCGCCTCGTCCTGGCCGATGCGTTGTGGTACGCGCGGCGCGAAGGCGCGACGCACCTGCTCGACCTCGCGACGCTGACCGGCGCGATGGAGCTTGCGCTCGGAGACCTCTACGCCGGAATGTTCGCGAACGACAATGCGTGGCGCGACGAGATCCTCCGTGCTGCAGAGCGCAGCGGCGACCACGCGTGGCCTTTCCCGCTCCATCCTCGCTACCGACGCTACGTCGACTCGACGTACGCGGACCTGAAGAACTCGTCCGATCTCAAGCAGGCGTCGCCCGCGCTCGCGGCGGAGTTCCTGCGCGAGTTCGCCGGTGAGGGCCCGTGGGCGCACATCGACATGGCGGGGCCCGGCTTCCTCGAGCGCTCGCGCGGCGACTACCTGACGCAGCGCGGCGGCACCGGCTACGGCGTCCGCCTGATCGTCGAGCTTGCGACACAGCTGAGCGCTTGAACTTCGATCTAGGTCAGGAGCACGAGCTCGTTCGCTCGACCGTCCGCGAGTTCGCCGAGCAGCGGGTCGCGCCGGTCGCCGCGGAGCTCGATCGGGAGTCGCGTTTCCCGTACGACCTCGTCGCGGAGCTCGGCGAGCTCGGTCTGATGGGGATGACGATTCCGGAGGACTACGGCGGCGCGGGCACCGACACGTTGTCGTACGCGATTGCGGTGGAGGAGCTGACGCGCATCGACTCGTCGGTTGCGATCACCGTCGCGGCGCATCACTCGCTCGGGACGCTGCCGATCTACTACTTCGGGAACGAGGAGCAGAAGCGGCAGTGGCTTCCGGATCTGGCGGCGGGCAAGCGGCTCGCCGCGTTCGGCCTCACGGAGCCCGGCGCCGGGTCCGATGCGGGCTCCACGCGGACGACCGCGGAGCTGCGTGACGGCGACTGGGTCGTCAACGGCTCGAAGATCTTCATCACGAACGCCGGGACGGACATTTCCGCCTGCGTGACGATCACGGCGCGGACCGGCGACGGCGAGATCTCCAACCTCGTCGTGCCGAACGGGACTCCGGGCTACGACGTCTCGCAACCGATGCACAAGATGGGCTGGCACGCGTCCGACACGCGCGAGCTGTCGTTCAAGGACTGCGCCGTCCCGGAGGCGAGCCTCCTCGGGCCGCGCGGCCAGGGGTTCCACCAGTTCCTGGAGATCCTGGACGGCGGCCGGATCTCGGTCGCGGCGATGGGCGTCGGGCTCGCGCAGGGGGCCTATGACCTCGCGTACGCGTACGCGAAGGAGCGTCAGCAGTTCGGCAAGCCGATCTCGAAGTTCCAGGCGGTGCAGTTCAAGCTCGCGGACACCGCGACCGAGATCGAGGCGGGGCGGGCCCTCGTCTATCGAGCCGCGTGGTTGAAGGATCAAGGCCGGCCCTTCGGGCTCGCGGCGGCGCAGGCGAAGCTCTATACCGGCGAGCTGTCGAACCGCGCGGTCAACTGGGCACTGCAGATCCACGGGGGCTACGGGTACATGGAGGAGTACGCGATCTCGCGGCTGTTCCGCGACCAGAAGATCCTCGAGATCGGCGAGGGAACGAACGAAGTGCAGCGGATGGTGATCGCCAAGCACCTCGGGCTGTAGCCCTCGTCGTTCGCACGTGATGGCAGGTCGAGGTCGGACGGCCGCGGGGCGGGCTCAGCAGCGCGGCGGGAAGATGCGGCGCGGCGCGTCGAACCCCATGTAGACGTGGTGCATGAAGTGCGCTGCCGCCGTCATCGTCAACGACCGCGGCCGGAGCGTCCGGCGGTCGAAGCGGACGGTGAACCACGCCGGGATCTTCGGGTTGAGCCAGGACACGATGTCGACGTCCGCGGTGCGCGCGACGAGGTGTGCGTTGCGGGTCGGTCCCTCCCACGCCGGCTCCGGCTGCGGCAGCCGCGTCGTCGTCGACGGCGTGCAGCCGTCCCAGCGGCGTGCGCCGATCACGACCGCGGACGCGCCGCCGTGGATCCGATACGCCAGCCGGTCCGGCGTCTCGAGCGTGAACGTCGAGACGATCCGGTTCGTCGGGCTCGATGCGAGCCGCTCCACGTAGCGCACGCTTCGGAGTGCCCGGAACGTGCGCGTCGCGCGCGCGACGAGCGCATCGGCGCGCGGCGCGCGCGGCGTGACGCGGAACCGCAGCCGCATGCCCGACACGTCGACCGGGATGACCGCTTGTGGCGACGCATCGGTCTCGTAGCACCCGGCGCCGCAGGCGGCGGTCGGCGCGCCGAAGATCGTGACGCGCAGCCCGCTCGCGCCGATGCCGTCCGGGCCGAGCACGCTCACGCGGACGCGATGCGGCTCGGCCGCGAGCCCGACGGCGAAGTCCCCCGCTTCCTGCGCAGTGACGAACGCGTTCCTCGGCGGTAACGGCGGCGGGGCCGGAGCCGACGCAGTGCGCGTGGCGGCCGCAGCATGCGCATAGTCGCGTCCGGGCCGCGCGGCGGTCAGGATCGCGACGGCGACGACCAGCATCCCCAACAGGACGAGCTCGCCGCTCACGTTCCGCCGAAGCGCGCGCGCGTCTCCGCGCGGGACGAGGCGGTAGCGGTTGAGCCATCCGACGCCCGCAAGCAGGGCGAGGAGCGCGGTCTTGATGATCAGAAGGCGCCCGTAGCCCGTCGTCCACAGCTGGGAGACGCTTCGCAGCTCCGCGAGCGCCCGGATGACGCCCGTGATCGACAGCACCGCAACGGCCGTCAGCGCGACGGCCGAAAATCGACGGAGGACGTCGCCGAGCGCGACGCCGGCGCGAAGCGCGAATGCGAGCTGGACGAGGCCGCCCGTCCAGACGGCTGCGGCCGCCAGATGCAAGAGGTCGACGCCGACTTCGATTCGCGGCCTGCCTGCGTCGAGCGCGTGGCCGGCGACCGACGGAATCGGCAGCAACGCGAGACCGCACAGCCACACGACCGGCGCGATCCGCGGGACGGCGAGCGAGATCGCGGCGGCCGAAGCGCCGAGCCCGGCGATCAGCGCGGCGACGGCGTACGCGATTCCGAACCGCGACGACAACGTGCCCTCGTGCGGCAGCAGCGCACTCGCTCCGAGGAAGACGGCCACGAAGGCGGGGAACGACAGCAGCGGGCGGCCGACGCCGGCAGCCAAACGGAACAGCGCCCCGCCGGCGGCGACGAGCAGGCCCGCGAAAAAGAGCCAGCGCGAGACGACGTCCCGGCCCGTCGGCCCATTCTGTGCGGACAACGACGGCGTCGGCGGCGAGCGTCCCGCCCCGACGGCGAACGAGATGACGCCGCTCTCGGTGTGACCGTCGTCGGCGACGACACGCCAGAGCACGGTGTAGTCGCCGTCGTCGAGCGGCGCGAGCGGGACAACGAGCGTCTTGCCGCCGACCACGCGTGGCCGGCCGCCGAGCACCGACTCCGCCCCGTTCCTGACGGCCCGGATCCCTGACGCGATGCGGACGGGGTCGTCGAAGACGAAGCGCGCCTGCCGCGGCCCCCTCGCGAGGACGGCGCCGTTCTCGGGGACGCTCCGGACGAGCGTGGCGTGCGCAAGCGCACGGCCGGGGAACACCAGGAAAGCGGCAGCCGCGAGGAGCCCCGCGATCCGTCGTGTCGTCATCGCTTCAAGAAAGGTAGCCAGAGCCGCTGGTAGCTTCCGCGCGATGGTGTTCCGCCAGTTCGTCGACGACGATCTCGGCTGCGCCTCCTATTTGATCGGCGACGCAGGGGCAGGCGAGGCAGTCGTTGTCGACCCCGCGTACGCGATCGGGCAGTACCTCGAGGCCGCCGCGGCCGACGGCGTCCGGATCGTCCGGGTGCTCGAGACACACACCCACGCCGACCATGTATCGGGACACGGCCGACTCGCGCTCGAGCACGGCGTCCCCGTCTCCGTGCATCCGCTCGCGGACCCGGAGTACCCGTTCGACGCGCTCGCCGACGGCGGCGAGCTCCGCGTCGGCAGCGTGCCGATCCGCGTCGTCCACACTCCGGGGCACCGTCCGGAGCACTGTGCCTTCGTCGTCGACGAGCGCCTCGTCCTCACGGGTGACTCCCTGTTCGTCGGCGACGCGGCGCGGCCCGACCTGGCGATCGATGCGCGTGAAGGCGCCGAGGGGCTCTTCCACTCGCTGCAGCGACTGACGCGTTTGCCGGACGCGTACGAGGTGTATCCCGGACACGTCGCCGGGTCGCTGTGCGGCGCAGCGATGCGACCCGACCACTCCTCGACGATCGGCGTCGAGAAGCGGACGAACGCCGCGCTCACGCACGGCGATCTCGACGCGTTCATCGGCGTGTCCGCATCGGTGTCGACGCCGCGGCCGCCGACGACCGCGCGGGTCGTCGCGTTGAATCGCGGCCCGTTCGTCGGCGCTCCGACGGACCTGCGCGAGCTTCCCGAACCGGGCGGCGCGACCGTCCTCGACGTGCGATCGGCCGACGACCACGCTGCAGGGCACGTTGCGGGCTCCATCAACGTGCCGGTCGACGGGTCGTCGTTCGCGACGCGCGCGGGATTCGTCCTCGAGCCGGACGAGCGCATCGTCATCCACGCCGGCGATCGCGAGCAAGCGGAGCGCGCGGCCCGCGGTCTGCAGGCGATCGGCTTCCTCGAGCTCGCCGGTTACGTGACCGACGTCGCCGCGGCGCGCGAGCGAACGCAACCGGTCGAGCTCATCGATCTCGAGCGGCTCCTCGGCGAAAGAGCCGTGACCGTTCTGGACGTGCGTGAGAAGGACGAGCGGGACGGCGGCTACATCCCCGGAAGCGTGCACATGCCGTTTCGCTTGCTCAGGGCGTGCGGCGCAGACTGCGTCGAGGACGGCAAGCCGGTCGTGACGATCTGCGAGTCGGGGGCGCGCGCCGGAATCGCGGCAAGCGTGCTCGCGGCCGCGGGCGTCGACGCACGACCCGTCCTGCACGGCGGCATCGGCGACTGGCAGGGGCATACGGTCGAGTTCCGCCGCTGCGGTAGCAGCGGCTAGACCTGGAGACCGCTCGTCGCGGCAGAGACCGCGCGGCTAGCGGACACGTTCGACCGCGTACCCCCACCCCTCGACGGTCGCGACGACCTCGTCGCAGTGGTCCGGGTCACGCGTGATCAAGGTCAGCTCCACCTCGGTCTCGCCGATCGGGATCTCGACGCCCTCGCGGTGATGCTCGACCGACATCACGTTCACGCGTGCGCCGCCGAGCAGCGCCAGGAGCTTCGCGAGCTCGCCAGGTCGGTCCGGGACACGCGTCCGCAGTACGAGATAGCGGCCCGCCTGCGTCAGGCCGTGCCGCATCACCGTGATCAACAACGTCGGGTCGATGTTCCCACCGGACAGGACGATCGCGACCGGGCCGCGCCCGCTGCCGATACGACCGCCGAGAAGCGCCGCGACGCCGACCGCCCCTGCACCTTCGACGACGAGCTTCGCCCGCTCGAGCAGGAGCACGATCGCCTCGCTGATCTCCTCGTCGGTCACGGCGACGACGTCGTCGCAGACCGACTGGAGAATGCGCGACGTCAGCTCCCCGGGCGCCTTCACCGCGATCCCGTCCGCGATCGTGAAGCCCGGCCCGTCGGGCAGCGTCCCGGATGCCTGGACACCGACGACGCGGACGCCCGGGCGAACCGCTTTGACGGCGAGCGCGGTCCCGGCGCACAAGCCGCCGCCGCCAATCGGCACGACGACCGTCTCGACGTCGCCGGCCTGCTCGATCAGCTCGAGCCCGATCGTGCCCTGGCCCGCGATCACCGTCTCGTCCTCGAACGCGTGCACGAACGTCGCGCCTGCATCGGCGGCGTACTCCCGCGCGGCCTCTAGCGACTCCTCGAAGTGCGAGCCGACGAACCGGACGTCCGCGCCGTAGTTCCGCGCCGCGTCGACCTTCGTCATCGGCGCATCCTCGGGGACGAAGATCGTCGCCCCGGCGCCGAGCTCGCGCGCGGCCCACGCGACCGCCTGCCCGTGGTTGCCGGCGCTTGCCGCGACGACGCCGCGCGCGCGCTCGTCGTCGCTCAGGGTCGACAGCTTGTTGACCGCGCCGCGCACCTTGAACGCGCCGGTGCGCTGGAGGTTCTCCGCCTTGAGATAGACCTCGCGCCCGGAGAAGCGCGAGAACGTCTCCGACCCGTAGATCGGCGTCTCGCGCGCGTGCTCCGCAATGCGGGTGCGCGCGGCCTCGATGTCAGCGAGAGTTGGTCCCGTCCGCGTCGCCAAGCTTGAACACCTTCTCCATGATCTCGCGCACGGCGGAAAGCGGATCGAGCTCCCGCCGTTGCACCTCGTCGAGCAGCCGACGAAGCTCCGGGTCGTCCTCGACGGCGCGCTCGAGATGTCGTTTCGCCCTCCCCGATGCGACCGCGAAGACCTCGCCGGCGAGGTTCTTCCGGCGCCGTTCCTCCAGCAGCCCGTCCGACTCGAGGAACCCGCGATGGTCGGAGATCTTCTCCCACAACGCGTCCACGTTCTCACCGCGCGTCGCCTCGGTCAGCACGATCGGCGGCCGCCACGCACGCTCGCGGTCGAGCGAGAGGATCGACCGGACCTCGTTCAGCATCGTCTTCGCCGCGGGATGGTCCATCTTGTTGATCGCGATCACATCGGGAATCTCCATGATTCCCGCCTTCAACGCCTGAACGCTGTCGCCGGACCCCGGCATCAGGACGAGCACGATCGTGTCGGCGATCCCGATCACCTCGACCTCGCTCTGCCCGGCGCCGACCGTCTCGAGGAAGACGAGCTCCTTGCCGGCGGCATCGAGCACGAGGAGCGCCTGGAGCGTCGCTTCCGCAAGGCCGCCGAGATGCCCGCGCGTGCCCATCGACCGGATGAACACGCCCGGGTCGAGGAAGTGGTCGGCCAGTCGGATGCGGTCGCCGAGCAGCGCACCCTGTGAGAACGGCGACGACGGGTCGACGGAGATGACACCGACGCTCCGCCCCTCGCCGCGGACGTGGTGCACGAGCGCCGAGATCAGCGACGACTTCCCGACCCCGGGCGGGCCGGTGACACCAATCGCGTACGCGCGGCCCGTGTCGGGATAGAGGTCGTGCACGACCTCGTACGCGAGCGCGTCGCCGTTCTCGACGAGCGAGATCGCACGCGCCAGCGCGCGCTTGTCGCCGGAGCGAATACCGGCGCCGAGCGTTTCGCGCGTCCATTCGCGCCGCGTCGCCATCAGAGCGCCGGCTCGAGCTCCGGCTCGGCGGCACGCTGCGGAACGCCACGCGCGAGCACGTACGCGAACACGCCGGCGGCCGCGAGCACAAGTGCACTCCCGCCCCACACCCACCGGGCGCCGTATGCGTCGTTGAAGACGCCGCCGAGGAGGAAGCCGATCCCGAACGCGGCGTAGTTCACCGCCATGATCACCGTGAATGCCCGGCCGCGCAGCTCGTCGGGCGCGCCGCGCTGCACGAGCAGGGAGTTGCAGAGGACCGCCGCACCGTCTCCGATCCCTCCGAGCAGACAGCATGCCGCTGCGACCCAGACGTTCGGCGCCACCGCGGCAAGGCCGAAGGCGAGTGCGAGCAGCGCGATGCCTCCGCCGTAGACGACTGCGATCGGACGCACCTCGACCCAGCGGCCGCCGGCGAGGCTGCCGATCGCGAGCCCGACGCCCGTTGCGCCGTACATCAGGCCGTAGCCGAAGTCACCGCCGTTGAGCGAGTCCTTGGCGAGAAACACTTCCGTTGCGTTGATCGCCGCGATCGCCAGCATCGCGAGCGTCCAAGCGAGCAGGACGGTGCGCAGCGGCGCGCTCCGGGCAACGAATGCGATCCCGTCGCGCAGGTCGCGAAGGTGACCGTGCGTCGCCGCAACGACGGCCTGCAGCTTGTTCGCGGGAATCCGCACGAGGAGCGCCGCCGACAGCACGAACGATGCGGCGTTGATCCAGTAGGCCGGATGCGGTCCCAGCGCAGCGACGAGGACGCCCCCGATGACCGGGCCCGCGGCCCACGCGATGTTGTCGCCGGTCTGCAGCACGGCATTCGCCGCCGGGAGATCGTCGGGCTCGACGAGGTTCGGCAGTCCTGCGTACGCGGCCGGCCGGAAGAACCCCGTCGCGACCCCTGCGACCGTCGCAAGAGCAACGATCGCACCGGCACTGTCCACGAAGGCGAGCGCCACGAACACGAGCGCTCGCACCAGGTCGGCGGCGATCATCGTGCCACGCCGCGACAGCCGGTCGAGCAGCGGTCCGCACAGCAGCCCGACGGCGACTGCCGGCAGGAACTGCGCGATGAAGAGGACGCTGACCCACGCGCCCGAGTCCGTCCGGTCCTTGACGTCGACGACGAGCGCGATCGTCGCGAGCAGCGTCCCGAGCGTGGAGCCGATCGTCGCCAGGAACAGCAGCCGGAAACCGGGCGACCGGCCGACGACCCCGAGTTGGCGGCGCAGCGCATCCACGCCGCGCAAGTCTGTCAGGACGCCCCCGCCGCCGTCTTGACGCGCTCGAGCGCCGCGTCGAGGAACGCGTGCTCGTCCTCGGTCCCGACGGTGACGCGGATGGCATCCGGCGCACCGAATCCCGCGAGCGGCCGCACGATCACACCTTCACGCAGGAGCGCCTCGAACAGCGGCTGCGCCTCGCCGCCGGCCGGCGCGTAGAGGAAGTTCGCGACAGGGGGGCCGACGACGTCGAGCCCGTGCCGGCGGAGGATCTTTTCCAGTTGCTCGCGGCCGCTGCGGTTCAGCGCGCGGCGCCGTGCAAGCTCCTCGCCGTCGTCGAGGCTCGCCACCGCCGCTTCCTGCGCTTGCGACGTGAGGTCGAACGCACGACGCACCTTGCTCATCGCGCTGACGAGGTCCGTCGGGCCGACGCCGTAGCCGACACGGAGCCCCGCGAGCCCGTAGATCTTCGAGAACGTCCGCGTGACGAGAATGCGCCTCCCGCGCGCGAACTGCTCGGCGATCGCGTCCGGGTACTCGGGATCGTCGATGTACTCGAAATACGCCTGATCGACGACGGTGAGGACGTGCTGCGGGACGTGCTCGAAGTAGTCGTCGAGCTCCGCACGCGTGTTCGTCGTTCCGGTCGGGTTGTTCGGCAGGCAGACGTAGACGAGCTTCGTCTGCGGTCTCACCGCATCGAGGAGCGCAGACAGGTCGTAGCGGTCGTCGCGCAACGGGACTTTCACCGCCGTCGCGCCGAGCTTCGCCGCGTAGATGACGTAGCTCGGGAACGACGGCCATCCGCAGACGACCTCGTCGCCCGGCTCGAGCACCGCCTGCGAGAGGCAGTCGATGACGCCGTCGGCGCCTGCACCGACCGCGACCTCGTCGAAGCGGACGCCGTGACGCTCCGCGAGCGCGGCCCGGAGGCGGTACGCGCCGCCGTCGGGATACCGGTTCAGCTCCCCGACCGTGCGTGCGAGCGCGTCGCGCGCTGCCGGGAAGGGCCCGAGCGGGCCCTCGTTCGACGCGAGCTTCACGACGCGCGCGAGCCCGAGCTCGCGCTGAACCTCCTCGACCGGTTTGCCCGGCTCGTACGGGACGAGCGCCGCGAGCGCCGGCCGGACGAGGCCGTCGCGCGTCACCCCGAGGCCGTGTCGCCCGACTTCTTGCGCCAGAAGAACAGCGCTCCGCCTACCGCCGCAGCGATCGTCGCGATCGCCGATTTGTTCAGGCCGGCGTGCTCGCCCGGCCCCGGAACGGCCTCACGGGCCTTCTGCTTCCCCTGTGCCTTGACGACCTTCACGATGACCCACCCGATCACGGCGTTTCGCCGGTTCACGATTCCCATTGACCTGTCTCCTTTCGTCTCCGGGGGCGAGCGTAGCGAACCGGCCGTCGACAGTCCCCGCGTCGCAAGTTTCCGCGGGACGCGGCATCTCTGCAGGTGGACGTGCCCTCGTGCCCGCTCCCGGGGCCATGCCGCCCGCAGGTCCCGGGAGCCCGACTACTTGCCGTTGCCGCCGTGCGCTGGCGCGGGAGCGCCGGCGTCGTACGGGCCCGGCAGCTGCTTCGCAGGCGTCGCGCCGTGCGGCGGCGCTTTGCGCGCCGGCGTAACCGGGTGAGTGGGATGAGGCGGGGGCGATGGATGCGACGGAAGCGCGTGACGCGCCGGATGCATCAGGTGCACGGGGTGCGTGGGGTGAACGGGATGAACGGGGTGAACGGGACGCGCCGGATGTGCCGTCGCAGCGCCGGGCGGCGGCACCCGTTTGATGTGCGTGGCGATCGCGGCGCCGGCTGCGTGCCCGCGTGCGCGCCGCGCGGTCGTCTGGGCATTCGCGGCGGCGACGATCGAATGTCGGCGTGTCGGGACGCCGCGTGCGACGCGCGAGACGTGCAGCGCGCCGACGTCGTGCGTCTGCGCGCGCGCGGCGGAGGGCTTGTGCGCCGGCGCAGCACCGGCCGACGCGTGCACCGGACGGGTCACCTGCCGCATGCCTTCGTACCCGGCCCCGCCCACGACGGCACCGACCGCGACGGCCGCGGCGGCCTTGAGCGCGAGCGCGGTTCCGACGCCGCTTCCACCGCCGCCGCCGAAGAACGACAGCAGCGACGTCGGCACCGGGACCGCGCCCAGCGAGCGGAGCGCGGATCGCTGAGCGCGCTGGCGCCGGGCGAACAACGCGCATTGCGGACACTCACGGAGGTGGGCCCGGAGCGCGCCCTTGCCCCTGCGGGCAAGCCTCCCGTCGAGCTGGCGTGAGATCGCAAGTTCCGCCTCACCGCACGTGAGCGAGGTCTCGAGCTGCTCCCGAAGTGCGCGGCGCGCGCGGAAGATCAGCGTCTCGACCGCGCTCGGCGACAGGTCGAGGATCTCTGCGATCTCCGCGTAGGAACGTCCTTCGAGCTCGCGCATCACGAGCGCCGCACGCTGGTTGAACGCGAGATGGCCGAGCGCGCGGCGGATGTCTTCGCCGGTCGGCGCGTCGTCGTCCGTCTCGACGAGCCGCGCGCCGATGTCGTCGTCGAAACAGACCTCCTTGGGCCGCCGCGCCGACTGGCGGAACCGCTGCCGGCAGACGTTGTGCGTGATCGTGATCAGCCAGTTCGCCGGTTTCTCCGGACGCTCGCCACGTTCGAACGCGCGATAGGCGTTCATGAACGTCGTCTGTGCGACGTCCTCGGCGTCGGCCGGGTTCCGCATCAACGCGAGCGCGTAGCGGTAGACGTCGCCGACGTGGCGCCGGTAAAGACGCTCGAACGTCCGGTCCGCGCGCGGCCGCTGCGCGAGCAGAGGCGTCATGTCTTAGTAGATACCCGGCCGCGGCGATTCTTGCGCCTGGCCCATTTGACTCAGGGCAGCGGCGGAGGCGGCGGTGGCTGCGGCAGGGGCGGCGGCTGGACCGGGAGCGGCGGCACCGAGACGGCGGGCGGAGGCGGCGCCGCCACGGGGAGGGTGGCCGTGGCCGTCTGGGCCGCCGACGCAACGGTCGTCGTCGGGCTGGAGGTCACGGAGCCGACCGCGCTGGACGGCGCCGAGGCGCCGGCTGCCGTCGTCGAGGGCGTGGCGCCTGCGCGGCCGACGCCTGACGGTGACGTGGCTGCGATCGCGTCGTCGTGCGGCAGCGTGGCACGCCGCGACGTCACGACGGTGCCGTGGATCTCCTTGTCGCGGGTGATCACGCGCGCCGTCGAGCGGATCGTGACGAGCAGCGACCGGCCGACGGGACGTCGGTGGGCGACTCGGGCGCGCTCGGCGCCGATCGCCCAGTCGCCGTGGACGGCGTGGGCTGCGGCTGCGGCCGCGGCCTTCGGCGAGCGGTCGCCGCCGGCGACGCCCGTCGCTGCCACGCCGGCGAGGATCGCGACCGCGGCCTTGAAGAGGAAGCCGCTGCCGACGATCGCGCCGCCCCCGACGACTGCCGTGCCTCCTGCACCGAAGAGCTGGGACAGCGATGTGGGGACCGGGACGATCGAGAGGACGCGGATCGCCGAAGCCTTGAGGCGAAGCGAACGGCGCCCGCGGAAGATCAGCGTCTCGACCGCGGGCACGGATACGCCCAGCGTGTCCGCGATCTCGGCATACGTGCGCCCCTCGAGCTCACGCATCACGAGCGCGGCGCGCTGGTTCAGCGGTAGGCGGCCGAGCGCGTCGAGGACGGCCTCGACGTCGGGCTTCTCGTCCTCGGGCAGCGCGAGCTGGTCGATGTGGTCTTCGAGCGGGACTTCCCTGACGCGCCGCGTGGACCGCGCGTAGCGGCTCCGCGCGACGTTATGGGCGATCTTGATCAGCCAGTTCTGCGGCTTCTCGATCTCCTCCCCGCGCTTGAACGCCCGATAGGCGTTCATGAAGGTCGTCTGCGTGACGTCCTCGGCGTCGGCAGGATCCCGCAGCAGTGCGAGCGCGTAGTGGTAGACGTCCTTGACGTGACGCCGATAGAGGTTCTCGAACGCCCGATCCCGCGCTACGGAGGGAATCTCCGGGGCAGCTGTTGCCATGACGTACAGACAACGGCGGGGCCGTCCGGCCGGTTACGGGTCGATTTCGGCGGTTAGGTCGAGATTCCGGCGGTTCGGTCTAGGCGGTCGCGCGGGCGCGCTTGCGGTTCGGGACGTGGATCGCCCGTCCGAGGGCCACCAGGCATGCTTCCTTGATCGCTTCGGAGAGCGTCGGATGGGGCGCCATCCCGTCGCCGACCGTCTCGACCGTCGCCTCGGCGTCGATCGCCACGACACCGGCCTCGACCATGTCGGTCACGTGCGGGCCGACCATCACGAGGCCGAGCAGCTCGCCGTAGCGGGTCTCGTGGATCGACTTCACCCACCCGACCGTCTCGTTCTGCATGACCGCGCGTGCGTTCGCGACCCAGGGGAACATCCCGGTCGCCACGTCGTCCCCGTACTGCTCGCGCGCCTCTGCCTCCGTCAGGCCGACGCCGGCAATCTCGGGATCCGTGTAGATCGGCCGCGGCACGGCGCGGTTGTCCACGACCGCCTCATGGCCGAGCGCGTTCTCGGCTGCGACCTCGCCTTCGCGGAACGCGGTGTGCGCGAGCTGCCAGTAGCCGGCGCAGTCGCCGACGGCATAGACGTGCGGAACGGTCGTCCGACGGTGCTCGTCGGCTGCAATGCCCTTCCGGCGATCGAAGTCGACACCGATCGTCTCGAGCCCGATCCCCTCGACGAGCGGCCCGCGCCCGACCGACACGAGCATCAGGTCCGCTTCGAGCGTCTCACCGTCGCCGAAATGCACTCTGAGGCCGGAACCGGAGTCCTCGACCTTCGTGCACTGCTTGCCCAACTGGAGAGCGATGCCGCGCCGCCCGAACTGCTTCGCGAGCTCCTTCGACGCGTCTGCGTCTTCCTGCGGGATGAGGCTCGGGAGCATCTCGATGATCGCGACCTCGCTCCCGAAGCGGCGGAAGATCGAGGCGAACTCACACCCGATGATCCCGCCGCCGAGCACGACGAGCCTGCGCGGCACCTCGGTCTGCGCGAGCAGGCCGGTCGAGTCGACGCACCGCGGCGAGTCGAGCCCTTCGATCGGGGGGCGCAGCGGGAACGAGCCGGTCGCGACGACCGCCGACTTGAACGTCACGTCCTCGCCGCCGTCGACAGCGATCGTGTTTGCGTCTTTGAACGTCCCGTTCCCCTTCACCCAGTCGACGCCGTTCGCCTTGAAGAGCGATGCGACGCCTTGCGTCATCTGCTTGACGACGCCGTCCTTCCACTGGTTCGCGACGCCGAAGTCGAGCTGCGGTCCGGCGATCTTCACGCCGAACTTGCCGAAGCTCTCCTCTGCTTCCTTCATCGCGAACGCGGTCTGCACCCACGCCTTCGTCGGGATGCAGCCGACGCGCAGACACGTCCCGCCGAGCTCGGGCTCCCGCTCGACGCATGCGACCTTCGCGCCGAGTTGCGCGGCGCGGATCGCGGCCGTGTACCCGCCCGGGCCGCCTCCGAGAACCGCGACGTCGACTTCCATCAGGCGCGATCGTACAGGCCGCGGACGGCGCTCCAGAGCCGTGGCGACTCGAGGAACGTCGTGTTCTCGGACAGCGCGTCGATCGTCCCGACCGGATCGTCGATCGCGGCGACAGCAGGATCGGTGATCGCGTCCCGCAGCGCGGCGACGAAGCGGTCCGCGAACAGGACGCGGAAGGGCCGCCCCCAGAACAAGCGGGCCTCAGCGTCGACAGGTCTCGTAACGGCCAACTCGTTGTGACGGCGTGCGAGCGCTTCCGCCGCTTCCACGAGCGCCGACTCGCGCTCACCCCAGTCGTCGGCGCGCAGCGCGCGATCGAGCGACGAACGCTCGACGAGATCGAGGTGCGTGTATGCGGTCCCGAGCCACTTTGCATACGGCGCGTACCGCCGCACCTGCAGGAAGCCGAGGCGAATCATGTCGCGGGCAATCGACGCAGCGACGACACGCGAGCCGAGGTCGTCCCCGCGGAATCCGGTTCGACCGACGAAGTGCTCGTACTCCGCGATGCGCTGCCAGTGGCCGGCCATCGCGTACAGCCACACGTCGTCGGGGTACCAGGCAAGCGCGTCGCGCACGCGCGCGAGATCGCCGCGTGGATCGGCGAACACCTCGCCTGCCGTCAGCTCGAGCAGCCGTTGCGTCGGGATCGTCAGCCACTGCGCTGCGGTCAGCCCGTCGCGCGGGTCGACGCCGATTCGTTCGCACAGGTACGTCGCCAGGTCCAGCACCTGCACGCGGTGCACCACCGGGCCGGCGGCTTTCGCTGCCATGCGCGCGACTCCCTGGTCGTCTGTCGGGCCGAAGTGCGTCGAAAAGCCCGCGAAGGTCGTCGGCAGCTCGTGTGCGAGGCGTTCCTCGATCTCGCTCGCGCGTCCGAGGTCATGCCCGAAGAGGAGCACTCGCGGCCCCCACATGTGGTCCTGCGACATCTCGTCGTCGTAGGCGAGGACGTCCGAGCCCCAGCCGATCAGTGCGGCAGCGTGCTCGAACTCGGGGAACTCGCGGGCGAGAATCGGCCGCACCGCTTCCGCGTAGAAGCGGCGCGCGAGCTCGGTCCCCTTCAGAGGTCGGCCTTCATCGTCACCGTCCCGTCCTGCTCTTCGACGGGATGGAAACCGTGGCGCTCGTAGAGGTTCGTCATTCCCTTTTCCGCGCTCAGGCTCACAGCTGTGTGGCCCTCGTCGCGCGCGCGCTGGAGCAGCGCCTGCATCAGCTCCGCGCCGAGGCCGCTGCCGCGCCGGCTCGGGACGACGGCGATCGTCAGCTCGGGCGTCCGCTCGTCGACGAATCCGAAGCCGGGCGCAGCCGCGCTGAACAGCCGGTACCACGCGGCGCCGACCGGCCCGTTCTCCCACGCGATCAGCCCGGCGTCACCCGGTCGTCCCCAGTTGTTCACGTAGCGGGCGACCGGCAGGTCCGGGTCCGCATTCAGGCGCCAGTGGTAGGCGTGCTTGAGCATGTCGCGAAGGAACCGAACGTCCTGCGGGCCCGCCTGGACGATCACACGCTGAGTGTAGGCGGATCGAGGCCGAGCTCGCGCGCAGCCCACCCGAGCGCAACCTCGCCCTGCCGCAGCTGAAACTCGCGCACCCGCGGTGCGGTCTCCGGCGGCGGCAACGGCGCGAGTGCGAGGAAGAACCCGGCGAACAGCGCCGCGAGGCCGCGGCTGTCGTCGACGACGGACCACGGCTCTGGCCCTCCTTCGAGCCGAAGGCTCGGCAGCCAGCCGACGACGTCGACGAGCCCATTGCCGATCCCGGCCCAGTTCCAGTCGACGAGGATCGCATGCCCGTCGCGTATGCACGCGTTGTCCCCTCGCGCGTCGAGGTGGAGAAACGCGTCACCTTCGAGGGCCGCGCCGCCTGCGGCGTCGAGCAGCGCCGGCAGCGACCGGTCGAGCCACGCGGGGCTGCAGAGGCGCAGCGAGAGGAACGGGCCCGGATCGTCGACGATGCGAAGCCAGCCGTTGAAGTCGTGCTCGTCCTCCACGCGCGCAAGCCCGGCGGGCTGTGCGGACGCATGGACGGCGTCGAGCGCGGCGAGCATCGCGTCGATGTGCGCGGCAGCCCACGGCGGCGGCCAGTGCGCGTCCGAGAGGTCTTCGATCACGAGGAAGGTCCGTGCAGCGGTGTCGTGCCAGCCGTAGAACGCAGGCAGGAACGACGCATCCACCGCACGGTAGACATTGTGTTCCTTGCGCAGCCATTCCGCAGCGCGCTCGTCGAGCGCGTGCTTCACGAAGACGCGTCGCCCGTCCGCAAGCTCCGCCGTCCATTTCGCAGTGTTGGTGCCGTAGCCCGCGCCGACGACCGGGTGGTCGCGGATCGCCGCGGATCCGACGACGTCCGCGAGCTCAGCCCGAGGAAAGCTCTTGCGCAAACTGGATCCGGTTGCCGTCCGGATCGAACACGTCGAGCAATCGCATCTCGCCGTGGAGCTCGAAGACGACGCCGATGTCGACACCGCTGTTCCGGAACTCGTCCGCGGCGCGCTTGACATCGTCCACGTCGACGTGCGCCACGGCGCCATCCGCCTGCGGCTCTCCCTGCGCGAGACCGATCTCCGTTTCGCCGCGCGCGAGCTTGGCCCACGTGCCGTCGGCGTCCACGTACGTCTCGGTGAACCCGAGCTTCGTCGCGTAGAACTCGCGCGCGGCGTTCAGGTCGCCCACGTGGTACCAGACGAGCGTCATCACAACGCGAGCCCCGGCTCCTCCAGGAACTGCTTCACCGTGGTCAGGAACTGCGCTCCCGTCGCACCGTCGACCGCGCGGTGATCGCAGGTGAGCGTGAGCTCCATGCGCGGGCGCACCGCGGGCTGACCGTCCACGGCGACGACCTTGTCCTCGACCGAGCCGACGGCGAGGATCGCGGCCTGCGGCGGATTCAGGACGGCGATGAATCGCTCGATCCCGAACATGCCGAGGTTCGAGATCGTGAACGTGCCACCGTCGAGGTCGCCCTGCTGGAGCTTGCCGCTTCGTGCACGCTCGACCAGGACGGCACGCGCATTCGCGATCTCGGCGACCGTCAGCCGCTCGGCCGATCGGATCACCGGCACGACGAGCCCGTTCGGGACCGCAACCGCAATCCCGACGTTCGCGGACGGATGCAGCTCGATGGTGTCGCCGCGGTAGAGCGCGTTGATCGGACGGTGCCGCATCAGCGCGACAGCGCAGACCTTTGTCAGGAGATCCGAGAGGGTCGGCTTCGCGCCGTCGCCGTGGAGCTCGACGAGCTTCGCACGCACGGCCTGCGCGCGTTCCATGTCGACCGTGACACCGAGCTGGAACACCGGCGCCTGCCATGCCTCCGTCAGCCGCCTCGCGATCGTCTTCCGCATCGAGCCGAGCTGCTCGACCTGCACCTCTTCCGACGCCGCCTCGGCGCGTGCCGGCATCGCGACCGGCGCAGTGACGGGCGGGCCCGATGCCGCCGCACGTTCCACGTCTTCGGCGACGACGCGCCCGTCTGGTCCCGTCCCGGCGACGTCGGCGAGCTCGATTCCACGCTCCCGCGCAATGCGGCGCGCGAGCGGCGAGGCCTTGATCCGTCCCCGGCCGTTGCGCGCGCCCGGCCGAATCTCGGTCACCCCTTCGGTCGACGCCTCGCGGCCGCGCTCGCGCTCGTCCTCGCGCGCAGGCGCGCGCGCCGGCTTCTCGGCGCTCTGGTCGGCCTCTTCGTCTGCGGCGCGCTTTTGCGCGGGCTCCGGCGACGGGACGGAGACCTCCTCGCCCTGCTCGCCGATGACGGCGATCGTCTCCCCGACCGGCACCTCGCCTTCTGCGACAGCAATCTTCAGCAAGACGCCGGACGCGTCGGCCTCGACCTCTTGCGTGACCTTGTCCGTGTCGAGCTCGTAGAGGGGCTCGCCCTTCTCGACGCGCTCGCCCTCGGACTTCAGCCACTTGACGATCGTCCCGGCCTCCATCCCCTGGCCGAGGCGGGGCAGCTTGATCTCAGTTGCCATTCCGCCCGACGGTGCGGTTGATCGCGGCGAGCACGTCGTTCGCGTGCGGGACGCACCACTCTTCCATGATCGGCGCGAACGGCAGCGGCGTGAACCTCGCGCCCACTCGCTCGACCGGCGCGTCCAACCAGTCGAACGCGCCGTACTGGATCACCGCGGCGACCTCTGCGCCGAATCCCATGCGCGTCACCGCTTCGTGCGCGACAACGCACCGGTTCGTCTTCTTGACCGAGTCGATCAACGCTTCCTCGTCGAGCGGTTGCAACGTCCGCGGGTCGACGACTTCGACGGACACGCCGCTCTGCTCGGCTTCCGTCGCCGCGGCGAGCGCCTCGTGGACGAGACGGCCGGTAGCGATCACGGTCACGTCCTCCCCTTCGCGGTGCACGCGCGCCTTGCCGATCGGGATCGGCTCGAGCTCCTCCGGCACCTCTTCCTTGATCCCGTACAGCGTCCGGTGCTCGAAGAAGACGACCGGGTTGTCGTCGTAGATCGCCGACCAGAGCAGGCCGCGCACGTCGGTCGGCGTCGACGCGAACACGACCTTCAGCCCCGGGATGTGCACGAACCACGCCTCGAGCTGCTGCGCGTGCTGCGCGCCCGGCGACCAGCCGCTGCCGCCCTGCGTCCGAAACGTGACCGGAACCGTCACCTGGCCGCCTGACATGTACCGGTGCTTCGCGGCCTGGTTGACGATCTGCTCGGTCGCGAGCGTGAGGAAGTCCTCGTACATGATCTCCGCGACCGGCCGCATGCCCTGAATGGCGGCGCCGATCGCGGCGCCGGCGAGCGCCATCTCCGAGATCGGCGTGTTGCGGACACGCTCAGGGCCGAATTCGTCGACCATGCCCTGCGTCACGCCCATCGAGCCGCCCATCTCCGCGATGTCCTCGCCGAGCACGAACACGTCGTCGTCCTCACGCATCGCGCGCGTCAACGCATCGCGCACCGCTTCGCGGTAGCTGATCTCAGGCATAGACGTTCTTCAGCGCGTCGTCCGGCTTCGGGTCGGTCCCGTTCTTGGCGAACTCGACCGACGCGTCGACGACCTCCTGCACTTCCGCATCCAGCTCCGCCACCTCGTCGTCGCCGAGCTCGAGCTTCTCGCGCAGCTGCGTCAGCGGATCATGGTGCTCGCGCACGTCGCGCTGCTCGTCCTTCGACCGGTACACCTGCGGGTCGCCGATGTAGTGGCCCGAGAGGCGGTACGTCTCCAGATGCAGGAACACGGGCCCCTTGCCGCTGCGCGCATGGTCGAGCGCCTTCTTCGCGCAGCGGTGCACGTCCTCGACGTCCTGGCCGTCCGCCTTGATCGCGGTCATCCCGAACGCCTCGGCGCGCTTCGAGAGGTCGCGGATCGGCGAATGCTGCCGCTCCGGCGTCGACTCGGCCCACTTGTTGTCCTCGAGCACGAAGACCGCCGGCACCTGCCAGAGCTGCGCGAGGTTCAGTGCCTCGTGGAACGTCCCGATGTTCGTCGCACCGTCGCCGAAGAACGCGAGGGCGACGCGCGACTCGCCGCGCAGCTTGAACGCGAGCGCGGCCCCGGTGATTTGTGGCAGCCCGCCGCCGACGACCGCGTTCGCGCCCATGTTGCCGCGCTCGATGTCGTACAGATGCATCGAGCCGCCGTAGCCGTGGGAGCAGCCTTCGAGCTTTCCGTACAGCTCCGCCATCAGCTCGTTCGGCGTCGTGCCCTTCGCGAGCGTGTGGCCGTGCGCGCGGTGCGTCGACGCAATCACGTCGCCGTCCTCGAGCGCGCGGCAGACGCCGACGGCGCATGCCTCTTGGCCGATCGCGACGTGGAGAAATCCCGGCAGTTCGCCGGCGCGGAACCGTTCCTCGACCTTCTCCTCGAACCGCCGAATCAGCAGCATCTCGCGGAAGAAGTCGCGCAGTTCCTCCTGCGACAGCGTTCCCCGCTGCTCAACCTTCGCCACGTGCCGGAGCATAGACTCCGGCCCGTGCCGCTCGTCGACGATTTCAACCGGATCGAGCGCGAGCTTCCCGACGATTGGGCCGACGCGCGCCTCGTTCTGAAGGTCAGCGACGACGGGCAGTGCGACCGCGCGGCAGCGCTCCTCGGGCCTGCAAATCCGGGCCGCCTCGGCAAGTCCGTGCTCTTCACGGCCGCGCGCCGCGGGCCGGGCCTTGCGCCGGACGCCGCACGCCGTCTTCTCCGGCGTCTCGACGACGAGCAGATCCGCGGCAAGCTCTGGCTCGTCGACGCGACCGAAGCGCCGGAGGAACAGCTGCGCGAGCGCCCGTCGCTCCGCCGCGGGTGGACGAACGCGCTCGCCGGCCTCCCCGCCGACTGGAGCGACCTCTACGCGGAGGTCCGCCTCGATTCGTCCGATTACGTGGAGCGCGCCGCACTGTTCCTCTCACCGCTGAACCCCGCCCGCTACGGCGGCGTCGCCGGCCTGCGCTTCCGCTGCGCGCGCCGGTTCGGCTACGGCGTTGCGCCGGAGGTCGCGGCGCGTTGCTTCGAGCGCTGCGACGAAGAGGGGATCACCGGCAGCATGGAGATCCTGCGCGTGCTGTCGGACACGGATCCGGTGCAGACCCAGGGCCCGGTCTGGTACGTCGGCGGCCGCTCGGTCTGATGGCCGATCCCGTTTCATGGTTCCTGATCGAGCGGGGTTGGAAGGTCGTCGACCGCGACGGCAACGACGCCGGCCGCGTGGACGAGATCGTCGGAGACACGGGCGCCGACATCTTCAACGGGATCGCGATCTCGACCGGACTGCTTCACGGCCGGCGGTACGCGCCTGCTGAACGTGTGTCGTCGATTGTCGAGGGACAGGTGCAGCTCGATCTGGACGGCGACGCCGTGAACAAGCTCGGCGACTACGACGAGCCGCCGCCGAGCGAAGAGATCCTCCCGCCGGACCCGAAGCGGTAGGCCCCACGCACGGGCTCCCGTTGCTCAGCCGAGCGCGTCGGCGAGCTCGCGCGCGAGCAAGCGACTGTCACGCTCGGACGGCGCGACCACGAGGCACGTGTCGTCGCCGGCGAGCGTCCCCACGATCCGGTCATGCTCGAGCTCGTCCAGCGCCCGCGCGATCGCGGGCGCCGAACCGAGCTCCGACTGGACGACGACGAGATTTCCCGCGGCGGTCACCCGGCGGCCGAACTGACGGAGGATCGACAGAAGCAGCTCGCGGGGCGTCGTGCGACGGGCCGTTTGCGGGAGGACGTACCTCGGCCGGCCGAGCGGGTCGCGGGTCTTCTCGAGCCCGAGCTCGCGGATGTCGCGGGACACCGTCGCCTGCGTCACCACGCAGCCTGCGTCCCCCAGCGCGTCGAGCAGCTCGAACTGTGTCCCCACGCGTTTGCGCGTCACGACGCTGACGATCAGACGGTGGCGGTCAGGCTTGCCGAGTATGCGTTCCTCCTGCATAAGCGGCGAATACTATGCAGGTTTGGCGGCCAAAGCCCGGGGCACATCGGTGCCAATGCTGCGCAAGCTGTTGTGGACCGCCGTGTACGGTGGGATCGGCGCGCTCGCCACGGTCATCTCACGGCGCGGCGCGTCCACCGTCTGGAGAACGATCACGGGTGAGGAGCCCCCGACGAAGAAATGAGTGCGGATCAGAAAGTGGAACGTCTCGCGGACAAGCTGCAGGCGCTCGCCGACCGCTCGGCCGGTGAGGGCGGCGTCAAGGCGAAGCTCGCGCAACCCCTCGCAGACGACGCGGACTTCGTGCGCAAGCTGAAGCCGAGCCTGATCAAGGCGCGCGCACGCGGCGACGCGCCGACGGGCCAGGCGCCGGGTGAGGGGCGCGTCGCGCCCTCGTCGCCGCAGCTCGGGAAGCGGCAGAAGCCGGCGAAGCGGCGCGGCGGAGGTAGGGGACCGAACCCGTGGGTCGTGTTGGGGGTCTGCCTCGCCGCCGGCATCGTCACCGCCAAGTGGATCGACTGGAGGGGCCATGCCCACCCGCGAGACTGATCACGACCAGAGCGTCGGCGACGCCGCGAAGAACGTCTCCGAGCACCTGAGCACGATCATGCGGCTCGAGGTCGAGCTCGCCTCGATCGAGCTGAAGCGCAAGATCGCGTCGCTCGGCATCGGCATCGGCCTCGCAGTCGGCGCGGCGGTCTTCGCGCTGTACATGCTCGGGTTCGGCCTTGCGACGATCGCGGCGGGACTTGCGACGACGCTCGACACCTGGCTCGCGCTGCTGATCGTGACGGTGATGCTCCTCGTCATCGTCGCGGTGCTCGGTTTACTCGGGCTCAGCCGGATTCGCAAGGGGACGCCGCCGGTGCCCGAGCAGGCGATCCGCGAGGCGAAGTTGACGACGAATGCATTGAAGAGCGATGGCGCCGGGACGTAACGAAACCCGCTCGACGGACGACGTCCGCCGCGATCTCGAGCTCGAGCGCGAGCAGCTCGCGAACGCTGCCGAGACGCTCCGCGAGAGCATCGGCGAAGCGACCGACATCACCGGAAAGATGCGGGCGAACCTCCCGGTCGTCGCGGGTGGAGCGCTCGCCGTCGGGTTCTTCCTCGCGGGCGGCGTGGGTGCGACTGCACGGCTGCTGTTCCGCCGCGGACGGGAGGGCGATACGAGAATGAAGCTCGGCCGCTTCCGCATTGTCGACGACTGAGCACGCGGGGGGCGCAGCCCCGGCCGGCCCGCAGAAGCTCTCGCGCACGGAGTGGGTCGATGCGCTGAAGCGGAGCTTCAAGCAGTTCATGGCGGACGACTGCACGGGGCTTTCACAAGAGGTCGCCTACAGCGCGCTCCTCGCGCTCTTCCCCGCGCTCGCCGGCGTGATCGGGTTCCTCGGCGTGTTCGGCCTATTCGACAACGTGATCGACGTCCTGTCCGGCGTCGCTCCGGACGGGGTGATCAACTTCGTCCAGACGTTGCAGGGCGACTCACACGGCGGCGCGAAGGCGGCCGCGCTCGTGATCGGGCTGATCGGCGCGATCTGGGCGGCGAGCGGCGCGACGGCATCGGTGATCAAGGCCGTGAACCGCGCGTACGACCTGCAGGAGACGCGCCCGTTCTGGAAAGTCCGCGGCACTGCGCTGCTGCTCGTGATCGCGACGGGTTTCACGACCGCCCTGGTGCTCGTGCTGATCGTCCTCGGCGGCGACCTCGGCAAGGTGATCAGCGGACAGCCGGGAATCGGCACCGCGTTCAACACCGTGTGGGGCGTCCTGCGCTGGCCGATCGCGTTCTGCGCGGTTCTGCTCTTCTTCGCGCTCGTCTACTACTTCGCGCCGAACAAGGACCAGCGCGACTGGAAATGGGTCACGCCCGGCTCGATCATCGGCGCGATCCTCTGGCTCGCCCTCTCCGCGTTGTTCCAGCTCTACGTGACGTACGCCGGCCACTACTCGAAAACCTACGGCGCGCTCGCGACCGGAATCATCCTGCTGCTCTGGTTGAACTACTCGGCGTTCGCGCTCCTGTTCGGCGCCGAGCTCAACTCCGAGCTCGACCGCCAGGCTGACATCGCCGCGGCAGGCGGTCCGAATGCCGGCCTCGTCACCCCGGGTAGGAGGACGACGACACGGTGAACGAGCCGCGCAGCGCCTTGTGCCGATCCGAGCGGTAGACGTACTTCCCGGCTGCGAGCGTCAGCCTCCACGTCACGCGTCCCCGGAACCCGACGCCCGTCGCCTTGTTGACGCCCTGGCCGGTGAGGTGGAAATTGTCGGTGCGTGACCGGTCGGTGACGCCGATGACGACCGTGTTCGATCCGGCGAGCACGGTCAGCCGGCTTCCGTCGGCGTAGCGCAGCCCGATCGCACGCGCAGGCCCGACCGTCGCCTTCAGCTGCGTCGGTGGAGGCGGCGCTGTGACGGTACCGGCGGTGAAGCTCCCGTGCATGACGGTCAGATGCGGGTCGCACTGGAACTTGTACGTCCCGTCGGAGAACGTCGCCGTCCACGTCACATCGGCCGTGGTCTCCGGATCGGTCGCCTGATCGACCCCCGGCCCGAGCAGATGGAAGTTGTGGATCGTCGAGAGATCGTGCACCTGGATCGTGTACGTGCCTGCATCGATATGCGTGACGGGATTCCCGGCTGCGTCCTTGAGCGAGATGTTGAAGCCGTCGTTGACGCCGACTGTCGCAACGAGTAGCGGGTTGTCGGCACGAGCGGCAGCGGACGGCAGGACGAGCGCGGCGAGCACGGACAGGACGGCAAGACGGGCTGACATCGGGCGGAGACCCCCTCGAATCGGTGACTGCAGTCCTACGGACGGGAGCGGCGCGCGGTTTTCCGGGCAGTGCGAGGGGCGGCCGGATCGGCCGCCCCTCCAGGTGAACGCTGCCCGGTTGGGCTAGACCGTCGCGTGACCGCGGCGGACGAGCGTGAGGCCCGTGAGGACCAGCCCGGCCGCGATCACGGCGGCGATCCAGAGTGAGAAGCCGGTGAACGGCAGGCTGCCGTGACCGACCGACGCAAGCGCGCCGAGCACGCCGCCGCGGGCGCTCCCCGACTTGGCCGCAGACGCGGTCGCGCCGAGGACGCCGCCGTTGGACGCCTTCGCCGACGCGGCGTTCGCGGCGCCCTTCGTCGCCGTCGACGCCTGCGTCCCGACAACGGACGTGAACACACCCGTCGACGTGTTCGAGGTCGCCGCGGTGTTCGACGTGTTGGCGGTGTTGGACGTCGTGTTGCTCGAGGTGTTCGACGTCGTGTTCAAGGTCGTGTTCGACGTGGAGCTGTTCGAGCTCGACGTGTTCGAGCTCGAGTTACTCGAATTGCCGCTCCTCGCGGTGCTGGTCGAGCCGCCGGAGGTCGCCGCCGTGCACGACGCGGACGAGTAGCTCTTCACGGCGTGGACGTCGACGTAGTGGCCGTCGCAGGCCTGCACCTTGTGCGGCTGGCTGTTCCCTGGCCCGTAGACGGTCGTCCCTCCGGGTGCGCCGCGCGAATTTGCAACCTGCGCCGCCGTCGTGCCGTTGCCGTACTTCTTCGAGGCATCGGCCTTGCTTGCCGAGGCCGTGTTCGCGGCCGCTGCGCCGGTGGCGCCGCAGGTCGCGCTGGAGCCGGTGCCGCCGCCGGTCGAGCACGTGGTGCCCTTCGCGGTCGCGTTCGTCGGCTTCATGCCGGGCGACGCGTTGGCGTTCTGGGCGGAGCTGCCCTGCTGGACGGAGCCGTCCTGCTGGGCCGGCTGCGGCGCCGAGCTCTGGGTGGACGCATTCGCCGAGTGGTCGGCCGCGGGGGTCGACTGGGAATTACCACCGTTCCCATGGCCGTTGCCCGCAAAAGCCGAGCCGGCGAAGACGCTGAGCGCAATCGACAGCACGATCGTGCTGAGAGCCGCAGTGAAGCGCTTGCTCATCTCGTTCTCTCCTCGTATCCGTATGGCGTTGATGGAAGGGCGATACGGGTTGCAAACGAGATCGCCCGGAATTCGGATACGGTTTTTCGGAACGAGCGGGAATTCTAGGCGCGCAGCTCGGCGCCGAACCGGCGCTCGAGCGCATCGATCACGCGGCTGCGCAACCCGGCCGCGTCCTCGTCGGTGAGCGTCCGATCCTCCGCCTGGAACGCGACCGAGAAGGCGAGGGACTTCTTCCCCGGCGGGATCGGTGCGTCGCGGTAGTCGCTCAGGAACCGGATCTCGCGAAGCTCGGGGGCACCGGCCTCGCGCGCCGCTGCGAACACCTCGCCCGCCGGCACGTCTGCGTCGAGGACGACGGCGAGGTCCTGGCGGACGGCGGGATACGAGATCACGTCCTGGTATGTGACCGGTTCTCGAATCTCGTCGAACAGGAGACCGAGGTCGAACTCGAGCGCGCCCCAGGATCCGTCGAGGAGCGATGGATGCAGCTCGCCCACGACACCGGCGCCCGTCCGCGCCGCGCGCGACGGATGGAACAGCGGATGCGGAGCCGCGACGACGGCGACGTCAGCGTGCAGCGCGGCCGCGAGCGCGTCGAGCACGCCTTTCGCGCGTGCGTACCCACCGGTCGCGACCGCGCCGAGATGCAGGCGCTCGACCGGCAGCTGACCGCCGCTCGGGGCGTACACGCGAGCGATCTCGAACAGCGCGACTCGCTCGTTGCCGAGCTCGACGTTCCGCCGCGCCGCGTCGATCAGGCTCGGCAGCAACTCCGTGCGCAAGACGGCAAGCTCGATGCTGATCGGTTCTTCGAGGCGTAGCGCGCCCCCGTCCGGGTCCTGTTCGACGAGCGACGGGCTGTAGACCTCGGAGAACCCGAGGCCGACGAGGATGTCCTCGACGCGCCGTCGGTGCCGTTGCGACGGTGTCAGCTGCCCGACCATCTCGCGGCGGACCGGCAGCGTGAACGGCACGTCCGGCAGGCGGAAGCGCGCGATCTCCTCGACGACGTCGACCTCCCGCGTCACGTCTCGCGCGCGCCAGGTCGGGACCGTCACGCGGTCACCGTCGACGTCGAAGCCGAGGCGTGCGAGGAAGGCCTGCTGTTCCTCGGGCGGCGTCTCGATCCCGATCAGCCGGTCCGCACGCTGCGGCCGGAAACGTACGACCGGACGATCGGGCAGCGTCTCGTGGACATCCGTGTGACCGGTCCAGCGCGCGCCGGCGAGCTCGACGATCAGCTCCGTCGCGAGCGCTGCGGCCTGCGGCGCAAGGTGCGGGTCGACGCCCTTCTCCCAGCGGTTCGAGCCCTCGGTGCGCAGGCGCAGCCGCTCGGAGGTGCGAAAGATCGTGTACGGCTCGAAGTTCGCCGCCTCGAGCAGGACGTTCGTCGTCCGCTCGGTGATCTCCGTCTCCTCGCCGCCCATGATCCCCGCGATCGCAACGACGCGCTCGGCGTCGGCGATCATCAGGTCGTCCGGCGACAGGTCCCGCTCGACGCCGTCGAGCGTCCGCATCGCCTCACCCCTCGCCGCGCGCCGGACGACGATCCGCCCACCGGCGAGCGTGTCGTAGTCGAACGCGTGCAGCGGGTTGCCGAGCGCGAGCATCGCGTAGTTCGTCGCGTCGACGACGTTCGAGATCGGACGCATGCCGGCATCGGCGAGGCGCGTCCGCAGCCACACCGGCGAAGGCGCAAGCCGGACGTCGCGGAACAACCTGCCGACGTAGCGCGGGCATCCGTCGAAGTCGTCGACCTGGACGTCGACCGTCTCGTCGCCGGACGGCACGGGATCGCGACCCGGCGGCGGCGCGAGGTCGACGTCGCAGAGCGCGCTGACCTCGCGCGCGATGCCGTAGATCGAAAGGAGGTCCGGCCGGTTGCCCGTCGAGTCGACGACGACGACGTCCTCGACGAGCGGAAGCACGTCGGCGAGTGGCGTCCCGGGCTCGATGCCGTCGGCGAGCACCATGATCCCGCTGTGGTCGGCGCCGAGCTCGACTTCGTCCTCCGCGAGGATCATCCCGTTGGACTGCTCGCCGCGCAGTTTCGTCGACTGCAGCTTCATCCCGTTCGGCAGCACGGCACCGGGGAGCGCGACGGCGACCGTCGCGCCCGCGCCAAAGTTCCACGCGCCGCAGACGATCTGGCGCGACTCGCCCTCGCCGACGTCGACCTGGCACAGCTGCAGCCGGTCGGCGTTCGGGTGCTTCCCCGCCTCGAGCACGCGGCCGACGCGGAACAGGCCGAGGTTCCCGTCGACGTCGGGCACGCCGCGCCGCTCGATCGCCTCCACTTCCGCCGATGCGACGCTCAGGCGCTCGGCGAGCTCCGGGATCGGGACGTCGAACGTGACGTACTCGCGCAGCCAGCTGACGGGAACGCGCATCTCAGAACTGGCGCAGCACGCGGAGGTCGGGGGACCACAACGGACGGATCTCCGAAATGGCGTGGCGCAGCTGCGCGCTCCGCTCGAGCCCGCAGCCGAACGCGAACCCGCTCCACTCCTCCGCGTCGAGACCGACGTTTTCGAAGACGACGGGGTCGACCATGCCGGAGCCGCCGAGCTCGATCCAGCCGGAGTGTTTGCACATGCGGCAACCGACGCCGTTGCAGATCGGGCACGAGACGTCCGGCTCCATCGACGGCTCGGTGAAGGGGAAGAAGTGCGTGCGGAACCGGACTCGCCTGTCCGCGCCGAAGAGCGCGCGCATCACGTGGAGGAGCGTTCCCTTGAGGTCCGCGAGCGTGAGGCCGCGGTCGACGGCGAGCCCCTCGAACTGGTGGAAGATCGGGAAGCGCGTCGGCGTGATCGCGTCGCGTCGGTAGACGCGGCCGAGCGACACCATGTAGACGGGCGGCGGTCGCGATTCGAGCTGGTGGATCTGCGACGGCGACGTTTCGGTGCGAAGCACGGTGTCGCGGTCGAGGAAGAACGTGTCGCGCGGCGAGCGGCTCGAGTGCGTCGGCGCGAAGCCGAGCTTGTCGAAGTTGTATTCGACGGTCTCGACCTCCCGGTCGTCGCGCACCTCGTACCCGAGGCCGAGGAACGCGTCCTCGACGATGCGGCGCACCTGCGTGATCGGGTGCAACGTGCCGACGGCGAGCTCGTCGCCGGGAAGCGTGACGTCGAAGCCGTCGGTCGTCAGTGCGGCGTCGAGCTCTGCGCGCTCGAGCTCCGCCTCGTGCTCGGCGAACGCCGCCTCGAGGCGCTCGCGGACGGCATTGAGCGTCATCCCGGTGTCGCGATCGCGCACGTTCCGCAGTGCCTGCTTCAGATCGGACTTGCGCCCGAGATAGCGAGACCGGAGCTCGCCGACCTCGGCCGGAGTCGCGGCGCGCCCGAGCGCGGCGAGAGCCTCGTCCTGGAGCGCCGCCGCGTCCACGGCGGCGACTGTAGCCGCTTCGGAATCCTCAGGTTTCACGTCGATCGAACCTCCTCGGGAGCTGCAGGGCACGGGCAGAGGCAGCGCCCCGGTCGCAGCGGAGGTCGGCGCGAAGTCGCGTCAGCGCCGGTCCCCGGCGAACCGGGGCCCGGTAAACAGGAACGCGTGACGGATCGCGACCACGCCGCAACGATAGCCACGCGCCGGCGCCTCCGCCATGGCCGTTCCAGCCACGGCCCGGGTCTGACCCCGGCCGTGTCGGTTCCGGCCGTGGAGGCAGGATCGTTTTCAACGCGGATCGCCGCAGCCGGTGCGGCCGCTGTCCGTTCCGGCCACGGCCTGGGTCTGACCCCGGACCTGGCGGTTCGGGACGCGAGAATGGGAACGAGAGCGTGACGATGCTTCCACAGACGAGCCCGTACGACGCGATCGCGGAGCTCTACGACCCCTGGAGCGTCTCGGTCGTCGAGGACGTCGCGTTTTACCTCGACGAGGCGCGGCGGACCGGTGGGCCCGTCGTCGACCTCGGCGTCGGCACGGGACGCATCGCGATTCCGATCGCCGCCGACGGGATCCCCGTCGTCGGCGTCGACTCCTCGCAGGGGATGCTCGACGTCTGCGCACGGCGCGCCGCGCGCGCCGGCGTGGAGCTCGACCTCCGCGTCGGGGATCTGCGCCGCCCGCCGGTCGAGGAGCGCGTCCCGCTCGTGATCTGTCCCTTCCGCTCGTACCTGCACCTGCAGAACGACGACGAGCGCCGCGACGCCCTTCGCGCCGCACGCGACCTGTTGCTCCCCGGCGGCCGCTTCGCCTTCGACGTCTTCGCGCCGGCCGACGACGACATCGCGGCAACCCACGACCGCTGGCTCGAGCGCGAGCCCGGCATCTGGGAACGGGCGCGCTGGGACACCGACCGGCGGACGCTGACGCTGTCCGTTCGCGGCGCGTCCGGTGAGACGACGATGACGCTCGCGTGGCTCGAAGAGCCCGAATGGCGACGGCTGCTCGACGAATGCGGTTTCGTCGTCGAGGCGACGTACGGCTGGTTCGACCGGCGCCGATACCGCGAT
>JBJMJS010000088.1:0-52811 GCA_045806225.1 Gaiellaceae bacterium | reverse complement strand
TTCCTCGTCCAGGAGATCAAGCACGCGCTGCCCGGCACGCCGATCGACCGGATCATCGCGCTCGTGCATGCGGTGCAGGACAACGCAGCCGCGCTCGGGATCGTCGGCCTGCTCGCGCTGCTGTGGACGTCGCTCTCGCTCTTCAGCGTGCTCGAGTCGGCGTTCAACATCGTGTACGGGCGGCCGAACCGGTCGTTCTTCCACGGTAAGGGCGTCGCATTCGTCCTGATGATCGGGTCGCTGGTGACGTTGTTCGTCGCGCTCCTCGCGGGCTCGCTCGGTGTCGCGGCGCTGAAGAAGTACGTGCCCGGGTTCTCCGGCAGCGGCGGGTCGGCGTACGCGCTCTCGATCACCGTGTCGCTGCTCGGGATCTTCGTGTTCCTCGTGTCGTGCTACTACGCATTGACGAATGCCGACCTGACCGTGCGCGAGGTGCTGCCCGGCGCGATCCTCGCGACGGTGCTGCTCGAGGCGACGTTCCAGGTCCTGCCGATCTACCAGCGGTACGCGAACCTGAACCCGACGCTGCGCGCCTTCGGGTCGCCGGCGATCTTGCTCGTGTGGCTCTACGTGATGGCGAACGTGACCGTCTTCGGCGCGGAGCTCAACTGGTGGCTCGCGCGGCGTTCGGAGACCCGCGTCGTGGACGAGCTCCCCGGCCTCGCCTAGGCGCCCTTTCGGACACGGCCCGGGTCTGACCCGGGCCGTGGCTCGACGAGCCGCGGAGTCGTAGTTTCAGCCGTGGCTCAGGGGCCGGCGGCGACGGCGCCGAGGAGGGCACGCGCGGCGTTTGCGCGGTGCGAGTGCTCCGCCTTCCAGCCGTCGCCCAGCTCGGCGACGGTGCGCTCCTCCCCGTCGGGGACGAACACCGGGTCGAATCCGAACCCCTCGTGGCCGCGCGGCACGTGGCCGATGCGGCCGGACACGGTGCCGGTGCCGCGGAACTCGCGCGCGTCGGGAGCGAGCGCGACGAGCTCGCAGACATACCGAGCGCCGCGCCGGTCGTCGTCACCGAGCGTGCGCAACATCCAGCCGACCTCGTCGCCCGCTGCACTGCGTGCGGAGTGGACGCCAGGACCGCCGTCGAGACCGTCCACCTCGATCCCGGAGTCCTCGCCCAGCATCCAGGCGTCGGGCGTGCCGACGTCGCGGCCGAAGAGCGCCTTTGCGACTGCGTTGTCGTAATACGTCGCGCCCGTCTCCGGCGGGAACGCGTCCACGTCGAGCAACTCGATCGTCCACCCCGGAAGCAGACGCTCCAGCTCGCGCGCCTTGTGCTCGTTCGACGAGCACAGGACGGCGATCACTCCGCCCACTGGACCTCGACCACGCCGGGGACGTCGGCCACCTGCGTGACGAGCGCCGCCGCGCCGGTCCCGGGCGGGAGGTCGAGATCGAGCTCGAGGCGCCGGCGGTCTCCTTCCTGCGTGACCGTCAGCGCGACGAGGCGGGCGCCGAACCGCTCGAGCCCCTCGATCACGGGAGCCGGGCTCATCCCGGCAGGAAGCTCGACGAGCAGCCGACGATCCTCCGGCCGCAGGCGGCGGATCAGCCGGTACGCGGCAATGCGGAGCGGATAGAGCGCGAAGAGCACGAGCGCGGTCGTGATCACCGCACCGCTGTAGTACCCCGCGCCCGCAGCGAGACCGAGCGCAGCAACCACCCAGAGCGTCGCCGCGGTCGTCAGGCCCCGCACCGACAAGCCCTGCCGGATGATCGCGCCCGCGCCGAGGAAGCCGATCCCGGTCACGATCTGCGCGGCGATCCGCGTCGGATCGGCGCGGACGACGCTCTGGCCGGAGGTCAGGAACTCGTGGAAGCCATACGCCGAGACGATCGTGAACAGCGCCGACCCGAGTGCGACGAGCATGTGCGTCCGCAGCCCTGCCTCGCGGTCTCGCAGCTCGCGCTCGAAGCCGACCGCACCGCCGAGCGCGGCCGCGAGCGAGAGGCGCAGCAGTGCCTCCGCCCAGTGCAGCGTGGGGACGCTATGGACGAGCAGCATCGGCCGCCTCGGCCTGCGCGGCGGCGATCTCCTCGATCCCGTCGGCCGCGAGCTCGAGCAGCTCGTCGAGCCGTGCGCGCGTGAACGGCGTCCGTTCCGCCGTCGCCTGAACCTCCACGAGCGCACCGTCGCCGGTCATCACGACGTTCATGTCGACCTCCGCCTGCGAATCCTCCGAGTAGTCGAGGTCGAGCAGCGGCTCGCCATCGACGATCCCGACCGACACCGCCGCGATCGCGCCGGTCAGCGCCTTGCTCAACCCGAAACGGTCGAGCGCCCGCCGGGCGGCGACGTACGCGCCCGAGATGGCCGCGCAGCGCGTGCCGCCGTCTGCTTGCAGAACGTCGCAATCCACCCACAGCGTCCGCTCGCCGAGCGCCTGGAAGTCGGTGACCGCGCGGATCGAGCGGCCGATCAAACGCTGGATCTCGACCGTGCGTCCGCCCTGCTTCCCGCGCGATGCCTCACGCTCTGTGCGGTCGCCCGTCGACGCCGGCAGCAGCGAGTACTCCGCAGTCAACCACCCTCGCCCCTTGCCGTAGAGCCAGCGCGGAACGCCTTCCTGAACCGACGCCGTGCACAGGACTTTCGTCATGCCCTGCGCGAGCAGCACCGATCCGTGCGGCTGTTCGAGGTAGTCGGGTGTCAGCTCGAGCGCGCGGAGCTGATCGAAACGGCGTCCGTCAGTGCGCGTCACGCAGCCGCCGCTTCGAGCTGCGACAGCTCGACGTGCTCGACGTCGGCGATCGGGAGCTGAAGGAAGCGTGCGCCCATCGCGCGGAACGCATCCGTCGGGCCGGTGGTGAGGAAACGGTACGTCCCCTCCCGCGCGACGTCGTTTTCGAATCGCTTGCGCGCGAGCGTCTCCGCAACTTCGCGCGCCGTTTCTTCCGCCGAGAAGACGAGCGTCACATCTCGCCCGAACACGCGCTGGAAGATCGGACGGATCAGCGGATAGTGCGTACACCCGAGGATGACCGTGTCGACGTCCGCCTCCTTCAGCGGCGCGGCGTACTCGCGGACAGCATCGGTCGTCGCAAAGCCGAACGGATCGTCGCTCTCGATCAACGGGACGAGCCGCGGACAAGCGACCGCGACGAGCTCGACGCCCGCGTCGAGCGCATGCACGAGCTGCGCATACCGGCCGGCTTCGACGGTCCCCTCCGTCGCGAGCAACCCGACACGGCCGTTCCGCGTCGCCTGGACGGCCGCGTGTGCCTCCGGCGTGATCACGCCGACGACCGGCACGTCGAGCTCCTCCTGCAACCGGGGCAGCGCCGCAGACGTCGCCGTGTTGCAGGCGGCGACGACGAGCTTCACCCCCTGCGCCTCGAGGTACGCGCCGATCTCCCGTGCAAACCGGCGGACCTCGTCGAGCGAGCGGGGCCCGTACGGCAGCCGCGCGTGGTCGCCGAGATAGACGAAATCCTCGTGTGGGAGCGTGACGAGACACTCGTGCAGAACGGTCAGGCCGCCCACACCCGAGTCGAACACGCCGACCGGCCGCGGATCCACGAGCCGATCGTAACGTGAAGCTACGCTGTGCCCCCGTGCTCCGAGGTCTCCTAGCCGCACTCGCGACCGCGTCGAGCATCGCTGCACCCCATCCCGCTGCCGACGGCGCGTTCACCAAGGTCGACACGACGGTCCGGATGAGCGACGGCGTCGACATCGCCGCCACCTACTACGAGCCGACCGGCGCACGACCCGCCGGCGGCTGGCCTGCGGTGATGATGTTCCACGGCCTCGGGCAGACGCGCACTTCGCTCGACCTCACCACGTGGTCGGCCAACCATGTCGCGGAGACGTATCTCGCGCCGGAGGGCTACGCGGTCCTGACGTTCGACGCGCGCGCGCACGGCGGGTCCGGCGGGCTGTTCTCGCTCGACGGGCCGAGCGAGCTGCAGGACACGCGCGACCTGTTCGCGTGGCTGGTCGACAAGCACCCGGTCGATGCTTCGCGCGTCGGCGCATTCGGCGTCTCCTACGGCGGCGGCATGGTCTTGCTCGCGGCGGTCTCCGGCGTCCCCTTCGCCGCGATCGCGGCGGCCGCGACCTGGACGGATCTCCACCAGGCACTCATCCCGCAGGGGCTGATCCGCGCCGGCATCGTCCTCGGGTTCTCGCAGGACATCCCCCAGTCGCGGTACGCGCCAGACCTCGCTGCGCTGCTGCGGGCGGCGACATCGGAGCAGGACACGGCGGACGTCCGTTCGTTCCTCGCCGAACGATCGACGCGCTCGCGCCTCGCCGGTTTGCGGACGCCGACGCTGATGCTGCAAGGGCGGCGCGATTTCGCCTTCGACGCCGACCAGGCGATCGCAGCGTTCCGACTGCTCAAGGGGCCGAAACGGCTCTACTTCGGAGACCTCGGCCACACGCCTGCGCCCAACCCGGTCGACGAAGTCCCCCACCTGGCGCTCCAGGCGCGTTCGTGGTTCGACCGCTTCCTGAAGGGGGCCGGCGCGGCGGAATCGCCGAACGTCGAGCTCGCCCCCGATCCCTGGAACGGGAAGACCGTGACGTACAACGGCCTGCCACCGACGCGGACGCTTCGCTTCGCGACACGCGGAACCAATCGCCTCGGACCGACCGGAAAGGTCGTCCGGAACCTCGGCCGCGTGCAGCACATCGAGACGTTCGGCACACCGATCGTGCGCGTCGCGCTGACGAGTCGCAGCGGGTATCGACACCTGGTCGCCGTCCTGACCGCGATCCGTCCGGGCGGCGCCGAGGCGGTGATCAGCGACGGCGGGATCGAGCTCCCGGCGCTCTCCACGAAGTCGCGCACGGTCACGATCCGGCTGCCCGACGAGATCACGCCGGTCCCGGCCGGCTCGAGGCTCCGATTGACGCTCGCAGCAACCTCCACGGCGCAGAACGTCGCGAACCTCGTCTACCTGCTTCCCGTCGCGGACGGTTCGACTGCGACGATCGGCCGGGTTACGCTGCAGCTCCCCGTGCTGAAGCGACCGATCTCACCGTGATCGCGCAGCTCGCGGCCGCCGCGGCGGCCGTTGCGCTGTCGCCGACCGCGGCTCCGGGCGTGACGAGCACGACGATCACGATCGGCGGCACCGTTCCGTTGAGCGGGCCGGCGGCGGCGTTCGGTTCGGTCGCACGTGGCTCGGACGCGTACTTCAAGTACGTCAACGCACACGGCGGCGTGCATGGCCGGAAGATCGTCTACAAGTATGTCGACGACGGCTACGAGCCGGCCAAGACCGTGGTTGCGACGCAGCAGCTCGTCGAGCAGGACAAGGTCTTCGCGCTGTTCGACACGGTCGGCACCGACAACGCGCTCGCGATCCGCGGGTACGTGAACGACCGCAAGGTGCCGGCGCTCTTCGTCGGCAGCGGTGTCTCGAAGATCGCGAAGGAGCACGCGCGGTACCCGTGGATGATCGGCTACCTGCCGAGCTTCGTCGGCGAGGGAGCGATGGACGGCCGTCGGATCGCGCGGCTCGCGCCGCGCGCGAAGATCGCCGTCCTGTACGAGAACTCCGACTTCGGCAAGGACCTGCTGAGCGGGCTCCGCGCGGGTCTCGGCGGGAAGGGCAAGATCGTCGCGACCCAGCCGTACGAGACGACCGACAACGACGTCGCGTCGCAGTTGGCGCGTCTGCGCGCGTCGAAGGCCGACACGCTGATGCTGTTCGCGACGCCGCTCTTTGCGATCAAGGGCTACGTCGGCGCGAACAGGCTCGGCTGGCACCCGACGATCTACGTGTCCTCGGTCGCGATCTCTCCGGACATCATGAACATCGCGCGGCTGGCCGCGACACCGCGCGAAGTCGAGAATTCGATCTCGATCGCGTTCGTCAAGGACCCGACATCACCGGTCTGGAAAAAGGACGTTGCGGTCAAGCTCTACCGCTCGATCCTCGCGCGCTACATGCCGGGGGCGAAACCGCTCGACGTCTACAACTACTACGGCATGGCCGTCGCGTACACGATGGTCGACGTGCTGAAGAAGGCCGGCGCAAGCCCGACGCGCGAGGGCGTTCTCCGCGCGGCAACCCATCTGAACGAGCTCAACCCGTTCCTGCTGCCGGGAATCCGCATCAAGACGACGCCGAACGACTACTACCCGATGGCGAAAGCGCAGTTTGTGAGGTACCGCCGTGGGTTATGGGTCCTGTTCGGAAAACTCGTCGGCGCCCGGGAGTAGGAGCCAACTGAACCGGGGCGTCGGCGTCTAATCCCTTCGGAAATACAATTTGAAAACGACAAATTGTTAGGGAACGGAAAGGGAGGGGCATGAAGACGATCCTCAGGCTGGCCATCGTCGCCACCGCTGCCGTCTCGGCACTCGCACTCGCCGGAAACGCGCTGGCAACGCAGAAGCTCGCCGTTACCCAGACCGCCAGCTCGCTGACGCTCAAGCTGACGCAGACGGCGAACGACGCGCAGCCGGCGCGCATCAACATCTACATCCCGACCGGCTACACGCTCAACACGACCCAGACCGCCGGGACGAATATCGGCACGACTTCCGGGCAGGTATTCGCGCGCGACCAGAACATCCCGCTTCCGCTGACCGGCGACGTCATCGTCGACGATCCAGCGAAGTACACGGCGAGCCCCTGCTCGCCGGGCACGAACCAGGCCGTCTGGGTGCTGAACCTCTCGGTCGCTGGCCAGACGATCGCAATCCCGGTCTACGTGAACCCGACGACGGCGGCGGAAGCCGGCCTCGGTGCGTCGAAGCTGACCGTCTGCCTCGCGCCGTCGGACACGCCGCAGGGCTCGCCGGGACGCTCGCCCTTCGGCGCGCAACTGCTGTCGGCGACGTTCACCGTCAACGGCATCTTCACGGCGCCGACGGGTGCGGCTCGCTGGACGTCGCTTTGGACGCCCTATGCCGCAGGCAACGGCCAGCCGAACGCCGCCGGCACGGTCGAGGCCCGCGCGTTCGTCGGCCCCGGCGCCGTTACGATCGCCGGCGTCGTCACGAACAAGCGCAAGAAGACGGTGCAGATCCGCGGCCGCGTGAGCTACGCGGGCGTCGGCCTCGTGGCCTCCACGGTGCGGCTGCTCGTCAACGGGAAGCAGCGCTTCTCGTCGACGACGACGGGCAACGGCGCGTACCGGTTCAACCTGCAGAAGACGGCCCGCAAAAAGGTCACGACGTTCTTCCAGACACGTGCGATCTCGACGCAGCGCGACGTCACGGCGACGGGCTGCTCGAGCCCGTCGGTGCCCGGCGTGTCGTGCGTCAGCGCAACGCAGGGCGCGTTCAACGTGCTCAGCCGCAAGATCAGGATCCGGATCTAGCGTCACCTCCCATTCTCACGTTCGGACGGGGCCCAATCGGGCCCCGTTCCGTATCCTGGGCCGGTGGCGGAGATCCGGATCGGGACGTGCTCCTGGGCTGACGAGGCGCTCTCGAAGCACTTTTATCCTCCGGGAACGCCGGCCGCCGAGCGCCTCGCGTTCTACGCCGACCACTTCGACACGGTCGAGGTCGATTCGACGTACTACCGCCTTCCGGCGCCCGAGATGGTCGAGCGCTGGGCAGAGCGGACACCCGCGGGCTTCGTGATGCACGTGAAGGCGTTCGGCGTAATGACGCGCCACCCGGTGAAGCTCGAGCAGCTCCCGACTGACCTCCGCGATGACGCGCCCGTGGACGAGAGAGGACGCGTCGACCGGCCCTCGCGGGAGTTCCGCGGCGAGGTCTTCCGCCGCTTTCTCGACGCGCTCGAGCCGCTGCGCGCGCAGCGAAAGCTCGGCGGCATCCTGTTCCAGTTTCCGTCGTACGTCGTACGCAAGGACGCGTCGCTCGACTACCTGCGCTGGGCGCGCGAGCAGCTGGGCGACGACGAGATGCTGGTCGAGTTCCGCCACTCCTCGTGGTTCGACGACGATGCGCGCGACGAGACCCTCTCCTTTCTCGAGGAGCTCGGCGCGACCCACGTTGTCGTCGATGCACCGCGGATCGAGGGCGCGAAGAACGTGACGCCGACGGTCCTCGGGCTGACGTCGCCGACGCTGTACGTCCGTTTTCACGGCCGCAACGCGGCGACGTGGAACAAACGCGGTGGGAGCGCATCCGAGCGGTTCGACTACCTCTACTCCGACGACGAGCTCCGCGAGTGGGTCGAGCCGCTGCGCGAGCTGTCGCAGCAAGCCGAGCAAGCGTTCGCGTTCTTCAACAACAACTCGTCGAGCCCGGACGGGCGCGGCGGGCGCGTCGCGCAGGCCGCTGCGAACGCGACAGCGTTGCGGAAGCTGCTCGAGGCGGAGCACGTGCCCGCGTCGTGAAGGTCCTCGCGATCGTCCACGGCTCGAACACGCGCTCCGACGTGTTCGGCGACGTGATCACGAGTCGCGGCCACGAGCTGATCGAGTGGAACGCGACGCTCGGAAATCCACCGCCCCCGACCGACGCCGTGATCGTCTTCGGCGGCTCGATGCATCCCGACGAGGAGGACGCGTACCCGTGGCTCCGCGACGAGGACGCCTTCATCCGCGGCTACGTCGCCGACGACACGCCGTTCCTGGGTGTGTGCCTCGGGGGACAGCTGCTCGCGAAGGCAGCCGGCGCGCGCGTCGGCTGGGCGCGGGAGTTCGAGATCGGCTGGCATCCGGTCGCGGTCACGGACGCGGCGGCAGACGATGCGATCTTCGGGGAGCTCCCGCAGGAGTTCAGCGCGTTCCAGTCGCATTACCACGCATTCGAGGTGCCGGAAGGAGCGGTCGAGCTCGCGCGCAACGACGTCTGCTCGCAGGCATTTCGCATCGGCGAGCACGCGTGGGGCGTCCAGTTCCACCCCGAGGTGTCGCTGGAGACGATCGAGCGATGGCTGGCCGAGGATGACGAGCCCCGGGTCGACCCGCAGGCGATCCTTACCGAGTCACGCGCGCGCATCGCCGGCTGGAACGAGCTCGGGCGGTCGCTTTGCGGCGCCTTTCTCGACGCCGCCGAACGGTCCCGGGCGCTCGCGGCGTAACCGCCGGGCGTCGCCGGCGCAAAGCAGTGTGGCTGGCCGTACGTCGACAGGCGGGCCAACTCCCTTTCCGCGCCGAGCGAACACTGCGAGCGTTGAGGGCGAAATGCACGCGCGCGATCGCATTGCGGCAGGAACGATCCAGTGGGTCCGCGCCGCGGTGGTCGGAGCGGGGCCTGCCGGGATCGCCGTCAGCGGCGAGCTCGCCCGCGCGGGGTACAGGCACGTCGTTCTCGAACGCGGCCTAACGGGATCGAGCTGGCGCACGCAGAGGTGGGACTCATTCCGGCTCAACACTCCGAACTGGGCGAACCGTGTGTCGGGCGACGACCTCGCCGGCCAGCCCGCCGGCTTCGCGACGGCGGCCTCCTTCGTCGCGACGCTCGAGCGCCGCGCCGCGCGGCTGCCGGTCGTCGAGGATGCCGAGGTGACGCGCGCGGCGCGGGTCGGTCCGCTGTGGCGGCTCGAGACGGCACGCGGCGTCGTCATCGCCGCGGACCTCGTCGTCGCGAGCGGTTTCCAGACCGTGCCGCGGCGACCGGAATTCGCGGACGCCCTGCCGTCGTGGGTGCAGCAGCTCCACGCGAGTGAATATCGGCGGCCCGAGGACGTCGGCGATACGGTCCTCGTCGTCGGTGGCGGACAGTCGGGAGTCCAGATCGCCGATGACCTGCTCGACGTCCGGAAGCGCGTGCTGCTCGCGACCAGCCGCGTCGGCCGGCTGCCACGCCGCCATCGCGGGCGCGACGCGTTCGAGTGGCTCCGCGACACGGGCCAACTCGACATGCGCACCGAGGACGCCGACGCGGCGGTGATCGGGAAGCCGCCGCCGCAGATGTCCGGAGCCGGCGGAGGCCGGACGATCAGCTACCAGTACCTCGCCGCGCGAAAAACGACGCTGCTCGGCCGCGCTCTCGGCTGCGACGGCGGGCGAATCGCGCTCGCGCGCGACCTCGGCGCGAACGTCTCGTTCGCCGACGACAGCTCGCGGATCGCTCGCGCGGCGTGGGACCGCCATGCGTCGACGCCCTTGCCGCCTCGCCGGGACGTCGGTGATGTCGCCGACGTCCCGGTCGAAGGGCTCCACCGCCTCTCGGGCCCGGGTGTGCTCGACCTCGAGGCGGAACGCGTCTCGACCGTCATCTGGGCGACCGGGTTCTCGCCCGCGACCGGGTGGCTTCCGGATCGAGCACTCGACCTGCAGGGCCGGCCGCAGCTGCCGGGGCTCCACGTCGTCGGCGCGCCGTGGCTCACCCACCGCTCGTCCGCGAATCTCTACGGCATCGCCGGCGACGCCGAGCAGGTCGTGCACGCGCTCGCAGATGCCGAGCCCGCCGCAGACGCGGCCTGAGCCGCGCGCCGAGCTTCCTCGTACTGCGGCGTGCGCAAACCCGTCTCGTCCGGCCACCGGTCCGTCGGTGACTCCTTCAGCGCTCGATCGGCAGCTCCGGATGCCTCGACCACTCGTGCCACGAGCCGGCGTAGTTGCGCGCGCGGTAGCCGGCCGCGCGCAGCGCGAGCGTTGCGAGAGCGGAGCGCGAACCGGAGTGGCAGTAGGCGACGATCTCGTCGGGGTCGCCGACGAGGGCGCGGATCGCATCGGCGGTCTTCGGCTGTCCGGGCCCGGCGAACAGGTCTTGCACGTTGACGTGGCGCGCGCCCGGGATGTGTCCCTGCCGCGGGTCGCACGGGTAGCCGCCCTTGCCGCGGTACTCGTCGTCAGTCCGGACGTCGAGGATCACGAGCGACGGGTCATCGAGCCGCGACGCGAGCTCCTGCCGCGTCGGCACAGCCTCGAGATCTGGATCGAAGGTCGTCTTCACCGGCTGCAGATCAACCGCGCCGACCTCCGGCTCGCCGGGCCAGGCGGCGATCCCACCGAGGAGGACGGCGACGCGGGGGTGGCCTGCGAGCTCCGCCATCTGCGCCGCCGGCATCGCGCCGACACCGTCCCCACGGTCGTAGAGAACGAGCCGCTCACTGCCGGTCACCCCGTGTCGCCGCAGGCGCAGCGCAACCTCCGGAGCGAGCGCCGCAAGCGACTCGCGGTCGCTCATCGGTGGCGGCGAGCCGAGCACCAGCGGCTTCGACCGCGGGATATGACCGCGCGCGTGGGCATTCGGACCGCGGACGTCGCCGATGAAGATGTCCTCCTCGGCGAAATGCTCCTGAAGCCACGACACGTCGACGACGGGTGGCAGGTCAGACATGCGCGACGAGCTTCTCGAGCTGGGCATTGAACTCAACGCTCCGTTCGAGGTTCGGCAGGTGGCCCGAGCCGGCGGTCGTGTGCGTGTCGTAGTCGCGCAGATCGCCGGCCGACACGAACGGGTCGTGCTCGCCGACGACGAACGTGAGTCGGTCGCCGAGGCGTCGCGCGACGTCGGTCGAATCGGCACGATCTCGAATCGCCTCGACGGCATCGACGAGGCCGTCGGGGTCACGGTAGAGAAGCCGCTCGTCGGCGACACCCGGATCGGCGAACAGCTTCGGGACCATGTCGCGCCACAGGGCGTCCGGGCCGCCGTCGCGAATCAGCTCGATCGTCTTCGCGCGTCCGGAGCGGCGCTCGTCAGAGTCGGCGTCCGGACGCGATCCGGCAAGAAGAAGCGCGCGCACACGATCGGGCGCACGCCGCGCGAGCGCGAGCGCGCAGTACCCGCCCATCGACGCACCGACGAGCACGAGCTCGCCGTCGACCTCGCCTGCGATCGACTCCGCCCACGCGTCCATCGTCCGGCCGCGGCCGTACAGGCGGGGCGTCACTGCGTCAGGGACGACGTCGAGCTGTGGCTCCCACATGCGTTCGTCGAGCGGGAACGCGTGCAGGAAGACGACCGTCACAGCGTGGCGACGACGTCGATCTCCGCCGCGACCGAAGGGCGTTCGGCGACACGCTCGACCCAGTCGACGAGCGCCGGGAACGGGTGGAGGTCGATACCCATCCGGTCTCGCGCGCGGAGGATCCACGGGATGTACGCGGCGTCCGCGAGCCCGAAGGCGCGACCCGTCAGGAAGGCCTGCGCCTCGAGCAGCGCGTCGAGCTTGCCGAGCTCGTGGTCGAGGCGCTCGCGCGCGTCTGCGTCGCCACGACGCAGCGCGTAGTACGGCCGCGAGAGATCGTCGAACCGGAAGACGAGCATCCGGGCAAGCGCGCGCTCGGCCGGGTCGGGCGGTAGGAGCGGCGGGTCGGGGTACCGCTCTTCGAGGTACTCGTTGACCACCGCGGACTCCGCGAGGACGAACGTGTCCTCCTCGATCACGGGGACGCGACCAACCGGGTTCTTCTCGTAGATCCAGGCGGGACGGTCGTCGAGATCGATGACGACGGTCTCGTGCTCGACCCCCTTCTCGGCGAGGACGATCCGCGTGCGCGCACAGTACGGACAGCGGTCGGCGTCGTACAGCGTGATCATCGCTCGATCCTAGCCTCGAGGTTCATGGCTGCGGCGATCTGCGCCAGCAGCTCGCGCGGCTGCGGCAATTCGGCCGGCGACGACGCGACGCGTGCGACAGCGCGGATCCGCGCGGGGTCCGCGCCGGTCAACCGCGCGGCGAGGGTCGGGTTCGCCGCGAGCGAGAGCTCGTCGGCCTTGTTCAGCTCGCCGTAGTACGTGGGCACCGACAGATACTCGTCGACCATTCGGCCTCGATCGAACAGGAGGAACCGCACGACCGCTTCTTCCTCCACCGCGAACGCGACGGCAGGCACGCCCATCCGGTCCGAGAGCTCCGCCCCGAGCCGGCGCTGCGCGCTGCGGTCGCGGTCGCACAGCTCGTCGGTCACCACGGTCCAGTCGTGCGCCGACGCCTCGACTCGCGTCCAGTCGGAGCGTCCGAGCCGGGGCATGAACTGGGCGATCGCGCGCTCGACCGCGGCCGCGTCGTCCGTCTGGACGTGGAGGGAAGCGACCGATGTCGGCCGCGCCTCGGACGCGAGCCGCTCGCCGAGGGATTCGCGCGGAGCGATCAGCGAGTACGCGAACGGCGCGAAAGCGAAACGCTTGTAGAACGCCAGCGCCGCGGCGTTGTCGAGCATCACGTCGAGACTGACGCTCATCACGTCGCGTCGCGCGAGCTCGTCGACGACCGCGCGCAGCAAGGCGCGTCCGATACCGCGTCTCCGCGCATCTGCCACGACATAGAGGTCGGTGATGCGGCAGAGCTGCGGCGTCGCGTGGTCAATCGTCCCGAAGACGAATCCCGCGATCCGCCCGTCCGCCTCCGCGACGAAGCCAAGACCCTGTGCGATGTGCGGGCGGAGGCCGCCCCACGCATCGTCCCACTGCTCGTGCAGAGCCGGGGGGCCGGCGACCTCCGCCTGGAACGCGTCGTACAGCGGGCGCAGCGCGGCGCCGTCGTTCTCAGTCGCCGGGCGGATGGACACGGAAGCCGGTGAGGAGATAGTGGGCAGTGAGATTCTGGAACGGGTCGAAGCGCTCGCCGATCGCGCGGATGTCGGCGTCTGCACCATAGAACGCCACGACCGCCTTGCGCAGGGCGAGGTCGCCCCACGGCCAGGCGCGTGGGCGCGCCAGGTACCGCGCGAGGAACCAGTCCGCGGTCCATTCCCCGATCCCGCGGAGCGCGACGAGCGCCGACTTCACCTCGTCGTCGGGAGCCGCGGCGAGTGCCGTGAAGTCGACGTCGCTGCGGGCGAGGCCGATGATGTATTCCGCCTTGCGGCGCGAGAAGCCGACGGCGAACAGCTCGTCCTCCCGTGCAGATGCGGTGCGCTCACGGGTCGGAAACGCGTAGGCCACCCCCGCGCGGACGCCGAATGCGGCGATGAACCGGTTCCGAACGGAGAACGCAGCGAACAATGAGACCTGCTGCGCCGAGATCGACGTGACGAGCGTCTCGAACGGGTCGACGGCGAGGGGCGGGCGCAGGCCGCGGAGCGCGGGCACGAGCCGCGAGAGGATCGGCTCCGTCGTCGCGAATGCGTAGAACGGATCGAGCGCGAAGGGCAGCCCGATCAGCTGGCGCACCGCAGCTTCGGTCTCGCGATCGAGCGGCTCCACGTCCACGCCGCCGTCTGCGGCGGCGATCCGCACCTCGCGCCCGGCGACGACGCGATGCAAACCGTCCTCGTTCCAGAGGTTCGCGAGGTCGGGGCCGAACGCGCGATAACGCTCGGTCGACAGCACGAAGTCGTACGGCTCGGGGACCCGCAGCAGCGCCACGCGGCCACGCTACCCGCGGCGCAGCGGCGTCAGGTCAGGGATGCGCGACGCGCTGCGGCGGAGCGGCGACGGCGTGGGCGACCGTCGCGAGATCGAGCTCCGGGCGCACAGCGAGCACGAGCATCGCGTGGCTCCACGCGAGCGGGAGCACCCATGCCGGCCGGCCGTCGTCGGTGACCTGCTCGGCGAGCAGGCCGAGCGGCGTCGCCACGCGCGCCGCGTAGTCGACGGCGCCGTCGTGGCCGGCGTCGTCGCCGAGCTGCCGCTTCACGAGACCGAGCCACAGCGCGGCGAGGATCCACGCGTTGCCGCCGGCATACGTGTCACCGGCGTACCGGAGGATCCCGCCGCCCGGCCGCCCCAGGTCCCGCTCGACCGCGAGCGCCGTCGCGCGCATCCGATCCGAGCGCGGGTCGACAGCGCGGAACGGCCACGCCAGCCCGAGTAGCGAGGCGTCGACCGTGGGATCGCCGAGCGTGCGGAGGTAGCACGCGTGCTCCTCGCTCCAGAAGGCGCGCTCGAGCGCCGCGGCCGTCCGCTCCGCCGCCGTCGCGTAGACCGACGAGAGCTCCGGCTCGTGGCGCTGCGCGAGCGACGAGGCGGCGCGGAACGCGCCGACGAACGACGCGGCCGTATACGCGTGACAGCCCTGGCGCTCTTCCCAGAGGTCGTACGTCTCGCGGGGGAGGCCGTCGACGTCGACCGACCGCAGCAGGAACTCCGCCGCGCGTCGCGCCGACGGCCAGAGCTCCGCGTCGAGAGTCTCGTCGCCCAGATGCCGCCACGCAGCGTCGTACGCGAAGACCACGGCCGCCGTCTCGTCCAGTTGATGCGGACACCACGACGGCGCGACGGAGCCGTCGGTCCAGTGCCGTTGCAGCCAGACGCCGTCAGGCTCCTGCGCGCGTGCAAGCCAACGGAGCGCACCGCGCGCAAGGTCGTGCCGGCCCGAGGCGAGGAACGCGAGGATCAAGAACGCAAGATCGCGCGGCCACACGAACCCGTAGCCGCCGGAGTGCGCCTGCTCCGCGTCGCATTCCGGCGCTGCGACGACGGCGCCGGTCTCACGATCGGCGAGCGCGTCGAACACGAGCAGCGAACGCTCGTAGAGCGGTGTGGCGCGCTCGCGCAGAGGGGGCTCGGCGGAGCCGATCATCGCGGCGTCGACAGACGCGCGGCGCGTGACGACCGCGTCGAACGACTCGTCCACGTCGTCAGGCGCCGAGAGCGTCTCCGTTCGGCCGTCCGGCCACGTCATCCGCCGCAACAGCACCGGCTTCGCGTCGTGCACGACGTGGTCGATCACGACGTCACCGCTGTCGGTGTGCGCGAGCGTCCGAAGCATCTGTGTGGCCCCGACGTACGACTGCGTCCAACCGCGCGCGTCGACCTCGACATCGCCGGCGAGCGGCGAGTCCGCGGTCGCACGGTCGGGGTGCGGCGCCCAGATCTGCTCGACGCGGCCGCGCGCAGAGATGCTCGCGAGCAGCGAGCCGTTCCCGACGATCGCCGCCGGCAGCTTCCGCGTCAGATCCGCCACTACGCCGTCGACGCGTCCGAGCGGATCGCCTTGCCGGTGTCGATGTCGAAGAACTGGAGCTTCGTCGCATCGACTGCGACTTCGACGATGTCGTCAGGCCTGACGGTCGACTCGGGATCGAATCGACCCACGAGCGTCATCTGCTCATCGTCCGCCCGCTGCGTCCGATCGTCGACCAGCGCGTCTTCCATGTCGACGGCGCCCTCGAGGACGTCATCGCTGAGAACCGCTTTCCCCGGCACCTCGACGTGCACGAGCACCTCGGAGCCGAGCGCCTCGGTCAGGAGCACGCGGCCGCGCAGCCGGTCGTCGTTGCCGTCGCGGACGAGCGCCGCGTCCTCGAGCTGGTCGGGACGAATCCCGAGCGCGAGCGTTCGGCCCTCATACGCCGCAAGCGCCGGGCGCTCCGACGCGGTCGAAGCCGGCACGGTGACCTGCTGGTCGCCGACCTGCATCGCGAGGCCGCCGTTTCTCCGCACGACCTGCGCCTCGACGAGGTTCATCGACGGGCTTCCGATGAAGCTCGCGACGAAGAGGTTCGCCGGATCGCTGTACAGCTTCTGCGGCGTGTCCATCTGCTGGAGCTCGCCCTTGCGCATGACCGCGACGCGGTCGCCCATCGTCATCGCCTCGGTCTGGTCGTGCGTGACGTAGATCGTCGTCGTCTTGAGGTCGCGCTGGATGCGCGCGATCTCTGCGCGCATCTGCACGCGGAGCTTCGCGTCGAGGTTCGAGAGCGGCTCATCCATCAGGAACACCTGCGGCTGGCGGACGATCGCGCGGCCCATCGCGACGCGCTGGCGCTGTCCGCCCGACAGCTCTTTCGGCCGCCGGTCGAGGTACGGCGTGAGCCCGAGCAGCCGCGCGGCCCAGTGCACGCGCTCGTCGACGATCGTCTTCGGTGTCTTGCGCAGCCGCAGGCCGAACGCGATGTTGTCCGCGACGTTCAGGTGCGGATACAGGGCGTAGTTCTGGAAGACCATCGCGATGTCCCGCTCCTTCGGCGTGAGGTCGTTGACGACACGGCCGCCGATCGAGACGGTGCCGCCGGAGATGTCCTCGAGCCCGGCGACCATGCGGAGCGCGGTCGTCTTGCCGCATCCCGAGGGGCCCACGAGGACGAGAAACTCGCCGTCCTCGATCCGCAGCGTCAGGTCGAAGACGGCCTGCACACCGTTGTCGTAGATCTTGTCGACGTCGTTGAAGTCGACTTCAGCCATCGCAGATCCTCCAGACGTGGAATGCCGGCCCCTCCGCGGGGAGGATCCCTTCCCCCGCGTCCGCGCCGTACAGCGTTTCGAGCGATGTGAACGGAACATGGATCGCGTCGTGGGACGCGCGACTGGCGAGACAGAGCAGCGCGTCGTCTCGCGTTTCGCGCACGTACGCGATTGCGTCCGCGGAGACGTGGACGTAGCGGATGCCGCCGCGCGCGAGCGTGGGCTCGCGCCGGCGTAGCGCGATCAGCTCTCGGTACGCGGCGAGCAGCGTCGTGTCCCACGTGTCTTCGCGGTCCCACGGCATCGTGCGGCGCGCATCCTCTCCCCAGGCACCTTCGAGCCCGAGCTCGTCGCCGGCATAGAGCATCGGCACCCCCGGCGTCGTCATCTGCAAGCCGATCCCGACCAGCTGCCGCTCGCGCGCGCCGGCGATCGTGCGAAAGCGGGGCGAATCGTGGCTGTCGAGGATCGTCCACGAGTTGAGCGTGAACTGCCACGGAATGCCGGCGCGGAACGCGCGCATCGTCGCGACCGCAGAGCGCCCGTCGAGACGCGGCATCGACACCGGCAGGCCGAAGTAGGGGATGTCGACGTCGCCGCGGAGCCACGTCCACACCGGTCGCGAGAAGCCGGCGTAGTTCATCGCTCCATGCCAGGACGCGATATCGCCGCGGTAGTCGTGGAAGTGCTCGGCCACGAGCAGGTGCTCCGGCCCGACGACGGCGCGTACCGACGCAGAGACGTCGGCATTGACGTCGGTCGCGCCGGTCCTGCCGCTCATGTTCGCGACGTCGACCCGCCAGCCGTCGAGCGAGTACGGCTCTTGAAACCACTTCGAGGCGACGTCCTGAACCCGTTTCCGGAGCTCCGGCGAGCGCCAGTTCAGCTTCGGAAGCGACTTGATCCCCCACCATGCTTCGTAGTCGCCGCTCTCGTCGAAGAGGTACAGCTCGCGTTCGCCGGCGACGAACCATTCGTGCTTGTCGCCCGTGTGGTTCGTGGTCAGGTCGTTGACGACGCGCATGCCGCGAGCGTGGGCCGCGCGGGTCAGCGACGCGAGCGCTTCGTCGCCGCCGAGCAGCGGGTCGACGTGCTCGAACGTCGTCGAGTCGTACCTGTGGGTGCTGCCCGCAGGGAAGATCGGCGTCAGATAGATGACGTTGGCGCCGAGCGATTCGATGTGGTCGAGCCGTTGCTCGATCCCAGGCAAGTCGCCGCCGAACCATTCGAACGGCGTGTTCTCGCCGCGCCCTTCCGGCAGCCGGTCCCAGTCCCGGCGCACCGCCCACTCCGGCGCGTCGACGCCAAGACCGGTCGACGCGAAGCGGTCCGGGAAGATCTCGTAGACGACTGATTCGCTGTGCCACGCAGGGCCACCCGGATCGATCGACAGGACGAAGTCGTCCGCGTCGGGAACGTCGTGCCGGACAAGGCCGGCGCCGTTCAGCCAGGCGTAGTCGTAGTCGCCGCCGGCGAGCAGCCAGCGATACGACGTCGACGGATTGCGGATCGTGAACCGTCCGATCCACCAGCCGTCGGCGTCCGGGTCCGCCGCGACGCCGCGAGCTTCACCGTCCTCGACCCAGCGGACGGCGACCGTCTCGGCGTCGCCCGGAACGCGAATCCGCACGACGGCTTCGCCGCCGATCTCGTCGGGATGCTCGACGACGTACAGATCGGAGCCGTCGTGATGCGGCTCGTCGAGCAGGGTCGGCGTCCTGGCCGCGACGACCGTCATCCCTTCACCGCGCCCGACGTCAATCCCTGGACGATGTAGCGCTGGGTCGCCGCGAAGAGCAGGGCGGCGGGGACCGCAGCGATCAGCACGCCGGCCGCGAACGGGCCCCAGTGCTCCGAGTACTTCTGGTCGATGTACTGCTGCAGCCCGACCGGGAGCGTCAGCTTGTGCTGCGTCTGGAGGATGACGCTCGCGATCGCGAAGTCGTTCAGCGTCGTGATGAACGAGATCAGGGCGATCACGGCCAGCACGGGAGCAGCGAGCGGAAGGATGACGCCCCAGAACACCTGCGCCGGCGTCGCGCCGTCGACGCGGGCCGATTCGTCGAGCTCCTTCGGAATCGTGTCGAAGAAGCCCTTCATCAGCCACGTGTTCACGCCCATCGCGCCGCCGAGGTACACCAGGATCAGCGCCGTCAGCGTGTTGAGCCCGATGAAGTGGAAGACCTCGCCGGCGTTGAACACGATCAGATAGATCGCAACGACGGCGAGCAACTGCGGGAACATCTGGATCAGCAGCAGCGCGACCATTCCGAAGCGGCGGCCGCGGAACCGGAACCGGCTGAAGGCGTACGCGGCGAGCGCGCTCAACAGCACGGTCAAGAGCGCCGTCGCTCCGGCGACGACCATCGAGTTGAGGAACCAGTTGCCGTAGTGCGCGTTCTGGAACGTCGCGTGCCCGACGGACTTCTTCTGCCCGAAGAACAGCTCGCGGAAGTTGTCGAGCGTCACGTGGCGCGGGATGAGCGCGGAGCCGCTCAGCGAGCTGTCGGCGTTGAACGCGGCGGAGACGACGTATGCGATGGGGAACAGCGCGATCACGATCGCCACGACCGCGATCACGTGCCGCCACCACGTGTCGCCGAGCCGCCGTCGCCTGGGCCCACGCCGCTCTGATGCCTGCGGGAGCGTGAGCTCCGCGGTCCGCTCGGCTGTGCTCACGCCAGATTCTCCAGTGCCTTCGTCCGCGAGAACGAAATCGCCGAGATCGTCGCGACGACGAAGAAGATGATGATCCCGATCGCGGTCGCGAGCCCGTAGTCCTGGCCCTTCCCCGCGGCGAACGCGATCTTGTACGTGTAGCTGATCAGGATGTCGGTCGCGCCGGCGATCGGGCTGTTCGGCATGGCGGGCCCGCCCTGCGTGAGCAGGTAGATGTTGTTGAAGTTGTTGAAGTTGAACGCGAACGACGCGATCATCAGCGGCGCGACTGCGACGAGCAGCAGCGGCAGCGTGACCTTCCGGAAGACCTGCCGTGCGCCCGCGCCGTCGACACGCGCCGCCTCGATCAGCTCACCGGGAATCGACTGCAGCGCCCCGAGCGAGACGAGGAAGAAATACGGCACCGTCAGCCAGACGCTGACGAAGATCACCGAGACACGCGCCCACCACGGGTCGAACAACCAGGGGATGTTGATGTGGAACAACTGGTTCACGACGCCGAAGTCGTCGTTCAGGAGTCCCTGCCAGACGAGCAGCGAGAGGAACGCCGGAACGGCATACGGAATCACGAGCAGCGAGCGGTAGGTCCGTAACAGAGCCATCCCCGGCTTGTTCAGCGTCACCGCGAGCAGCAGCCCGATCGCGAACGAGACGAACACGACCGACGTCGCGAAGAAGAGCGTCCATGCGAAGACCTTCAGGAACGGCGAGCGGATCAGCTTGCTGTGCAGGATCCGGCTGAAGTTGCGAACGCCGATGTACGTCTTCCACCCTGGTTCGAGTTCCGTGTGGTTCGCCGCGACGTAGGAGCCGAGGCCGTTGTTCCTGTAGACGGCGCCGTCGCTGATACGGACGAACGAGTCACGTTGCGCGTCGTAGCGCAGCGTCGGCTCGAGCACGACAGCCGTGTCGAACCCCTGCGGCTGAATCGCCTTTCCCGCACCGACCGGAACGGTGAAGCTCGACAGCTGCTTGTCGAGCGTCGCGAGCTCGGCGCCCTGCAGGATCTTGTAGCCGCGTGCCTTCGTGATCTCCCCGTCCGAAACAGTCACGTCGGTGCGCGGAATCGGCTTCAGCCCATCCTTCGTCCCGACGAACGTCTCGCCGCTCTCGTTCTGGAGGATCAGCAGGAACGTGGCCGACGAGTCACGCGCCGGCGCGATCGTGTACGACGCACCGTTCGCCGGTTCCGAGAGCGAGTTCTGCTTGATCGCCGACACCGCCTCGGAGTGCGAGAGGATGTGGCCGGTCGAGTAGTTGGTGAACGCGACGTTGATCGTGTACACGACCGGGATCGCCTGGAACGCGAGCAGGAAGACCGTCCCCGGAACGAGGAACTTCAGCGGGAGCGTCCAGCGGTTCGTCAGGTAGATGAAGTCGATCACGACCGTGACGAGGACGAGCACGGCGACCGCTCGCCACTTGTGGTGGTCGGCGAGCACGATCGCCGCCCAGACCGCGACCGCGTTCACGATCGAGAGCAGGACGATCTTGATCACGAGCCCGACTGTCCCGGAGAAGACGCTGATCGCACGCGTCGGCAGGGAAAGCGCCCGTGCGCCCGCGCTCTGACGGGCACGCGGCTCGGTTGTGACAGCCGTCGTGCTCAGGACGACCTCCTACAGCGGGAGAGGGAACGGGCGCCCGCGCAACGCGGGCGCCCGTCGATGCACTACGAAGTGCTCAGCCGCCGCCGATCTTCGCGGCGATGTTGCGCGCCGCCGAAGCGAATGCCGAGCGGGCCGGCGTCGCGCCGGAGCCCTTCGTCGACTTGACCCACGCGCCGCCGAGCTCGGACCAGACGCTGCCCATCTGCGGGATGTTCGGCATCGGGACGCCGCCGAGGCCCGCGTGTCCGAACTGCTTCAGCACCGGATCGCTGACGCGCTTGCCCGCGACGATGTTGGCCGGGAAGCGCTGGTTCGCCTGCTCGAGGTCGAGCTGGAAGCTCGCCTTCATCATCTCGTTCGCGACGAGGTCCTTCGCGAGGCTCTCGACGCCGTGTGTCGCCGCGAACTTCGTGACCATCGTCCCCTGAACGCCGAGGAACGGCACCGAGCGGTACTTGATCTTCGGCATCTGGATGATGCGGAACCGGATGCCGCTGCTCTTCAGCGAGTCGGTCTCCCACGGGCCGGTGATCCAGAAGGCCGCCTTCCCCTTGAGCCAGGCGTTCTTCGCCGTGCCGTAGTCGACCTTCGAGTTGATCAGACCTTCGCGGTTCCACTTGTCGATCAGGGACGCATTGCGCAGGAACACCTTGTTCGCGACGCCGATGCGGTTCGGCAGCAGCGCGCCGTTCCTCGCATGCCCGAAGACGTAGCCACCGAGACCCGAGAAGAACGGATACATGTGGTACGCGTCGCCACCGGACCCCTGCGGGACCGCGATCGCGAGGTTGTCACTGCTCTTGTGCTTGAACGCGAGCGCTTCCCGCTCGAGCTGCGCGAACGTCTTCGGCACCTTCACGAGCCGCGTGTTCACGACAACGCCGACGTTCTCGAGCGCGTACGGCGCGCCGTAGAGCCGGCCACCGTAGGAGAACGAGTCGAGTGCGTACTTCGGGAACTGCTTCTTCAGCGCCTTCGACGGGAACAGCGGCACGACGAGGCCGTTTGCGGCGAGGTCGCCCGTCTGGTCGTGCGCCGCGACGATCACGTCGGGCGCGTTCTCCGCCTTGATCGTCTTGAGATCGCCCGGAATCGAGCCGAACGCGTGGAACGTCACGTTCACGTCGACACCGCGCTTCGTCCCCCATGAGGACGCGATCCGGTCGATCGCCGGCTTCTGGACGTTGTCCGACCAGATCGTCAGCTTCACTGCCTTCGCGCTTGCGTGCGCCGCCGGGGTCGCACGGGCGCCGATCAGCGATAGCGCTGCGGCAACGACGACGGCGAGCAGGATGGCGTAACGCCTCCCTACCTTCATTGATCCTCCTCCTCCTCCAGCCCCGCCTGCCGTGTGCGGCCGGCGCCGACTGCCGATGAAAATGGGTTCGATTCCCATGTAACGCGAGGGAGCCTAAACAGGAGGCAAGAGCCTGTCAAGGCGTGATTTTCCTGGTCAGCGTCGTGTAAATCTGTTACATAGGACTGGAACATGGCCACCCTCCGCGACGTCGCCCAACAGGCAGGAGTCAGCATCGCGACGGCGTCTCGCGTCGTCAGCGGACTCGACAACGTCCGCTCGGAGACGCGCGAGCGCGTCGAGCGCGCAATGCGCGAGCTGCTTTACGTCCCGCCCGGGCGGCGGCCCGCGACGGGCGTGATCGGCCTGCTCGTCCCGGACCTCGAGAACCCGATTTTCCCGGCGCTCGCGCAGGCGATCGAGAAGCACGCGACCGAGGCAGGGTTCGCGTCGATCCTCTGCTCGACGACGGCAGCGGCGTTCCGCGAGGTCGACTACGTCCACATGCTCCTCGACCGTCACGTCGACGGAATGATCTTCATCTCGTGCGAGATGACGAACATGAGCGGCGACCACGAGCACTACGCGCGGCTGGTCGACGAGGGGGCGCAGATCGTGTTCGTCAACGGCGCGCTGAACACGCTGAGCGTGCCCTCGGTCGGCGTCGACGAACGGAGCGCGGGCGAGGTGGCGACGCAGCACCTGCTCGAGCTCGGCCACCGGCGCATCGGATACGTCGCCGGGCCCGACTACTACCTGCCGACGCAGCAGAAGGCGGCCGGGCGCCGCGCTGCGTTGCGCGCCGCCGCGCTCGAGGACGGCGACATGACGGCGCACGGAGAGTTCTCCGTCGCAGGCGGGCGGAACGCGCTGCGCAATCTGCTCGTAAGCGACCGGCCCCCGACCGGCGTGATCTGCTCGAGCGACCTGATGGCCATCGGCGTGCTGCAAGAAGCGGCAGCCCAGGGGCTACGCGTCCCGGACGATCTCTCCGTCGTCGGCTTCGACGGCATCGACGCGACGCGCTGGACGAAGCCGGCGCTGACGACGGTGGAGCAGCCGATCGAGGAGATCGCGGAGACCGCCGTCGGCGCGTTGCACAGCCTGATCGAGGATCCGGCAAAGCCGTTGCCCGACTTCTCGTTCCGCCCGCAGCTGGCGGTTCGCGAATCGACGGCGCACCCGCACGCAGCGTCGCGACGATGAGCGCGCTGACCGCCGAGCGGTGCGTTGCGTGCCGCCGTGATGCGCCGACCGTGACGGACGAGGAGGCGCGCGAACTGAAGCCGCAGATTCCGGAGTGGCAGCTCGTCGACGTCGACGGCGTGCCGCGGCTCCGCCGCGTGTTTGCGTTCGACGACTTCGCGCAGGCGCTCGCGTTCACCGAACGCGTCGGCGCCGCCGCGGAGAAGGAGGGCCATCATCCGGCGCTGCTGACCGAGTGGGGCCGTGTCACCGTCGAGTGGTGGACGCACAAGATCCGCGGCCTCCATCGCAACGACTTCATCATGGCCGCGAAGACCGACGAGCTCCTCGCCGCACCGCGAGCGACTTAGGTCTCGGCCGCGCCGAGACGGCGCTCGGCTGCGCGCCGGCCGATCTCGGCGCCGACGACGACGACCAGCGACACGATCATCACGACGACGGCGACCGCGATCACCTGCGGCAGCCGGCTCGGGAAGCGGAGCGCGCCGTAGAGGTAGATCGGAAAGGTGACGCGCGTGCCGACGACGAACGACGCGACGGCGTACTCGTCGAACGACGTCGTGAAGGCGATCAGGAGCGCGGAGACGACCGCCGGCATGATCAACGGAAGAACGATCCAGCGGAACGTCTGGAGCCGGTTCGCGCCGAGATCGGCGGCTGCTTCCTCGAGCGTCGCGTCGATCTGGCTGAGGCGCGGCACGATCACGAGGATCGTGTAGGGCAAGCTGATCACCACGTGGCCGATGACGACGGTGACGATCGACCTCGGAATCCCGACCGCGTGGAAGAACAGGAGCAAGGAGATCCCGAACACGACGTACGGGATCACGAGCGGGCTCAGGAGGAGCGCCGACAACGCACCTTTGCCGCCGAAGCGCCGGCGGACGAGCGCGAGCGAGGCGAGCACGCCGAGCGCGACCGCAGCGACGCTCGAGCACGCAGCGATGAGCGCGCTCGTCTCGAGCGCGCCGCGCAGGTCCGGGTTCGTCAGGAACTGGTGGTACCAGCGAAGCGTGAAGCCGCTGAGCGGGAACGACGGCAGTTGCGAATCGTTGAACGAGAAGATCAGCAGGATCGCGATCGGCGCGTAGAGGAACACGACGAGCGATCCGAACAGGACGCGCAGCGCTCGCCGCCCGTTCTTCGACAGCGCGGCGTCCATCAGCGAGCGGCCGCCTCGCCGAGCCGGAGAAATCGCGTCAGCGCAATCGTCAGCAGCGCGACGACGCCGAGCAGGAACAACGCGAGCACGGATCCCGTCTGCCAGTCCGGGTATCCGGTCGAGAACAGGTCGGCGATCTGGTTCCCGTACAGGTAGCCCGACGTCCCGCCCACGAGGGACGGTGTCACGAACTCGCCGACCGTCGGGATGAATACGAACAGGAACGCGGCGACGACGCCGGGCATGCTGAGCGGCAGCGTCACCCGCACGAACGCCTGCCACCGGCTCGCCCCCAGGTCGCCGGCCGCTTCGAGCAGGCGCCGGTCGAGACTGTCGAGCGACACGAAGATCGGCAGCGCGACGAACGGGATCCAGATGTACGCCAGGACGAGGATGACGGCGAAGCGGCTGTACAGCAGCTGCGACAAGGGGTGATCCGGCGACCTCACGCCGGTCCAGAAGAGGAACGTGTTCAGCACGCCGCGGTTGCCGAGGATCACCTTCCAGGCGAGGACGCGGAGCAGGTAGCTCGTCAGGAACGGAGCGATCAGGACCAGTAGCAGCACGTACTTCCGCTTCGTGCCGGAGAGCGCCAGGTAGTACGCGACCGGATACGCGAGGGCGACGACGATGACCGACACGATCAGCGACGTCTTGACGGACTTCCAGAACAGCCGCAGGTAGACGCCGTCGTGGAAGAGCGCGTGCCACCCGGCGAGCGTGAGCTTGTGCGCTTCGCCGAACAGCGACGGGCCGTGGAGCGCGTCGACGCTGTACGCGCCGACGATCGCGATCGGGCACAGGAAGAACACGAGCAGGCATGCGACCGGCAGGCCGAGGAGCCCGGGCGTGGTCAGGTCGATCCGCGAGCGTGTGCGCCGGCCGCGTGGCGTGGCTTCGGCGGCCGGCGCTTCGGCGCTCATCGCGATCTCAATGCGTCGCCGTCACGACGCCTTCACCTCTTCCCACAACCGCGCGTACACGGCGCGTCGCGGAACGTGGCGATCGATGTGCGCACGCGGCTCCGACACGGCGTGTGGATCCGTCAGCTTGAGCGCCGTCAGAAGGTCCTTCGATTTCGGACGCGCATGCGTGTTGGAGTGGCCGTAGCCGTAGTTGTCCTCGAGCCACGAGCCGGCCTGGCGCGAGCTCCATGCATTCGCGAACGCGTGCGCGTGCGCCGAGCGCGACGTTCCCTTGCCGAGCATGAGCATCCCGATCCAGGAAAGCGCACCCTCCTTCGGGTACATGTAGGCGACCTTCAGTTTCTTCGCCCGCATCGCCGCCCAGTCGGCCGGCCATGCATACGCGATCCAGATGTCCCCCGACGCGAACGCGCTCTGCATGTCCGTCTCGGACGACCAGAACATCCGCACGAGCTTCTTCTTCGACTTCAGCAGTTGCTGCGAGCGCTTGAGCTCGGCGTCGGACTGGTCGTACGGCTTCTTGAACCCGAGGTAGTACCCGGCCCACACGAGTTGGTTCAGATCGTCGAACCACGCGATCTTGCCCTTGTAGCGATCGTCGAAGAGCAGGCTCCACGAACGCGCCTTCGGAGTCACCTTGTCGGTGCGGTAGAGGATCGCGTCGAAGCCCCAGTCCTCCGGGATGCCCCACTGCTTTCCCTTGTACTGGCCCGCCTTCACCATCGCCGGGTTCAGCTGCTTGAGGTTCGGGATCAGCGACGGCGTCCACGGCTGGACGAAGCCGCTCTGCGCGAAGTCCTGCACGTAGCCGACGTACGGACGGACGACGTCGGGCTTGAACCCGGCGCTCATCTTCGCCAGCGCGTTTGCCTCGTTCGTCATGAACGTGAACTTGGGCTTCTGTCCCGGGTACTTCGCCAGGTACTGCGTCCACAGCGGCTTCACCTCGTAGCCGGCCCAGTCGAGCACCTGCAACCGCCCTGACTCCTTCGCCAGCTGCGCGCGCGCCGCGTCCGCGAATCCCGTGCGGCCGGCAAGGACTCCCGCTGCGCCGGCGGCCGCGCCGAGCCTCAGTAGATCGTTGCGGCTCAGGCGCCGCTCCATCACATCGTCTCCCTCGTGCACGAATCCCTCTCCTTCCCCTCCCGGTTTTGTGACCTCGTCCCTAGTAGCTCGGTGGGCTGATGATCCACATCACCTCCGCACGTCCCACGCCTACGTTCACGACACGGTGCGGGGTCGAGCTGCGGTACTCGATGCTGTCGCCGTGCTCGAGGTCGTGCACGCTCCCGCCGAGGTCGAGTTGCACGTTGCCGGCGAGGACGACGAACAGCTCTTCGGAGTCGCCGTGTGCATACGCCTCCTCGCCGGTCGAACCGCCGACGTCGAGCTCGCCGACGAAGACTTCGAGGTGGTCCAACGGCCGCGGCGTCAGCAACAGCTTGCGCCCGAGGATGCCGAACGCGAGCGACGGCCGTTCGTCACGGCGCAGGACACGCGGCGCGGGCGTCACGCTCGGTTCGAAGAGGTCGGCGACGCTGACGCCGAGCGCGGTCGCGATCCGCCGCAACGACCCGATGCTCGCGCTCGCCTTGCCGCGCTCGACCTGGCTCAGGAAGCTCTCGCTGACGCCCGCGCGTTCGGCGATCGTCCTCAGCGTCGCGCGACGGAGGCGTCTGATGCTCCGTAGGCGCTCGCCGACGTCGACTTCGGCAACGGCTTCGGGCGCGCTCGACGGCATCCACGTCTCCTCAGACCCCGTCGAAGGAAAACTGAAGTCAGCCTACGGCGCAGGTGAAGCAGAGTCAACGCCCCGCTGCTGCGTCGGGCGCGCGTCCGGGTTCGCGCTATCGCCTGCCGGAGGTCACGACGCGCCCGCGCCAGAGCCGTGAGAGCAGATACGTCGGGAAGAGCCAGACGAGCAAAAACGCAAGGAGCGCCGAGGCCGAGGCTCCGTGCAGGAGCAGGGTCAGCGCGAGGACGAGCACAAGGACGAGGCTGAACACCAGGTATGCGCCCGTGAACAGCACGAGCGCCACACTCCGCACCGCCGCGTGCGCCGCCGATCGACCTCGGGCGATCAACTCGCGCGGATCCGACGCGACGGGCACGCCGCGCCTCGCGTCCCGGGAGAGACCCGACAGAGCCGCGCGAAGCTCGCGGTGCGAGCGCGCGCGGACGACGCGTCCGGCGCGCTGCGAGAACTCGTCGAGAGTCAGGGATCCGCGGACGTAGTGCTCTCGCAGATCCTCGGCAGCGTCTTCGCGTTCGCGATCGGCGGCCAGTGTCGAGCCTGCCGACGCGGAGGCCCACTCCGCGGCTTGCACCAGGAGCGAACGGGCGATCCAGCCGATCAATCTCCAGAACCCCACGGCAATCAGGCTAGCGCGTTCGAGCGGCTCTGAAGCTAGCGGGCCTCGGATTCGAGCATCTCGCCAGGTTCTGCCGTCGAAACCGTCCGCCAGGACTGCCACGTCACCCGCAGGATGACGACTGTGATTGCGAGCCCGACGATCGGGTCACCGGCGTGGAGGCCGAGCGACACGAAAACTGCGCTCGCAATCACCCCGAGGGAGACGAACCCGTCGACGCGGGCATGATTGCCGTCTGCGATCAGGGCGGGGCTCGCCAAGCGCTTCCCTCCGCGCAGGCGCACCTGGGCGGCGACCTCATTGCCGACGAAGCCCACCAGACCGGCTGCGGCGAGAGCCCACAAATGCGAAAGGTCCTGCGGGTGGATCAAGCGCTGGACCGATTCATAGAGCGCGACGCAGGCCGAGATGAAGATCGCCAGGACGACTGCGAGCCCGGCGAGCTTCTCGCCCCGAAAAGAGCGGAGAAAGAACGCGATTCCGAGCGGCAGAGCGGTGAGCGCGTCGCCCACGTTATGGATCAGGTCGGCGAGAAGGGCGACCGAGTCCGACAGGATGAAGATCGCCAGCTGCACGCCGGCGGCGAGGGCGAGGACCGCGAGGCTGATCGAGACAGTCTTGACACCTTCTCTCGAGCGAACGATCGACGGGTCGATGAGCCCATGCGAGTGCCCGTGGTCGTCAGCGTGCTCATGACGGTGCTGATGATGTGCTGCCTCGAGCGGCTGTGACCGCTGAATGCGGCGGACATGCCGGTGCGGATGCGCATGGGGATGGTCGTGGACGTGCCGGCCGTGCCGGTGCAGCGTCGCGGTGTCCGGACTGGTCATTCCAAGGCGTAACGGTCGGCTTCGCGCTAGAGGTGCGAGGTGAGACCCGCACCGGTCGCGTCGCCGTCGACTGCAGCGTCTGCGCCGTCGCCGTTCTGCGCGTTCTCGTACCACGAGTACGCGTATTTGCCGTCGTCCAGATCTTTCGCGAACTTCGTCAGTCTCAGCGGATGGAACGTGTCGCACATCACCGCGAGCTCGTGCGTCTCGCGAACGCCGATCGATTTCTCGGCGAGCCCCGGCTGCGGCCCGTGCGGAAGACCCGACGGGTGGAGCGTGATCGAGCCGACGTCGACGCCCTTGCGTGACCCGAAGTTCCCGGAGACGTAATAGATCATCTCCTCCGACTGCAGGTTCGAGTGGTGATACGGGATCGGCACCGCGCGCGGATCGAAGTCGAGCATCCGCGGGCAGAACGAGCAGATGACGAAGTTCTGACCCTGGAACGTCTGGTGCGAGGGCGGCGGCTGATGGATGCGCCCCGTGATCGGCTCGAAGTCGTGGATCGAGAACGTCCACGGATAGAGGTAGCCGTCCCACCCCACGACGTCGAACGGGTGGTAGTCGAGGACGTACGTCTGATAGCCGCCGCGCACGCGCACCTTCACCGGGAACTCGCCCTTCTCGCGGTGCGTGTTCAGCTGCGTCGGCGGATGCATGTCGCGGTGGTAGTACGGCGCTCCTTCCAGCAACTGGCCGTACTGGTTGCGGTACCGCTTCGGGATCTCGATGCGGCCGGGCGTCTCGAAGACGAGATAGCGCTGGTCTCCGTCGGGACGGAAGCGGTACGTCGTCCCGCGCGGGATGACGACGTAGTCGCCGTCGTTGTACGGGACCTCGCCGAAGACCGTCTCGAGCGTCCCGCTTCCCTCGTGGACGAAGACGACCTCGTCGCCCTCTCCGTTGCGGAAGTAGTACTCGGCGCTCTCGTTCGGGCGGCACAACGAGATCTCGACGTCGTTGTTCCACATCAGGAGGCGTCTGCCGGTGATCTCGTCGCCGCCGGCATCGACGTCGTAGGTGTTGAACAACCGGTGCGCATGCGCGTCGGGGACCCACTCGTCGCGCTCGATCTCCTCGAAGTCGCCGAGCTTCATGACACGGCAGGGCGACTGGAGGTGGTACAGGATCGACTCCATCCCGACGAACCCCTCCATCCCCATCACTTCCTCGGTCAGGAGCGTCCCGTTGTCGCGGAACTGGACGTGCCGCTTGGGCGGGACGTCGCCGAGTCGCTGGTAGAACGGCACGGCTAGAGGATAGCGTCGGCCAAATCGGCCAGCCGCTCGCCGACGACGGGCGCGAACTTGAACCCGTGGCCGCTGCACGCGGAGCCGACCACGACGCGCCCGTGACGCTCGAGGATGAACCGCTCGTCGTCGGTGTTGGTGTAGAGACACGTGTCCACCTGTGCCGGTTCGGGATCGGCAGTGGGGAAGTAGCGTGCGACTGCCTCGCGCATCGACTCGACGAGCTCGGCGTCCGGCCCCGGCGGGTCGTCGGGATCGAGCGGCCGTCCCGACTGATGGATGCCGAGCTTCAAGCCGTGCTTCGGGTCGGCGAGCGCGTACATGCCGTGGCCGCGTGTTCCCGGCTTGAAGTCGACGACCGACGGCACCGGGCGATCGCTCTCCAGCCGGAAGAACGACACGGTCTCGGAGGTCGCCACGACCGGCAGATCGATGCCGGCGCGCGCGAGCAGGTCCTTGGCCCAGGAGCCGGCGGTGACGACGACGACGTCCTCGTCGAGGTCGTCGAGGTTCGCGACGCGGGTGCCGGTGCGAACCTCGGCGCCGTGCGCGCGTGCGCCGGCCTCGAACGCCCGACGCGCCTTGTCGGCACGGACGATGCCGGCCTCCGCCTGGAAGACGGCGGTCGTGCCGTCCGGCGGCCGCACCATCGGGAACCGCGCGACGACCTCCGCCTGATCGAGGAGCTCGATCGTCGCGCCCGCCTGCTCCAACGCGCGCTGCGATCCCTCGCCGTGGCCGCGGACGAATTCGATGATCCCGTTCAGCTCGAGCAGCCGCTCGCCGCTCTCGTCCTCGAGCTCGCGCCACCGCGGCAGCGCCTGCTGCGCGAGCTGGACCCAGTCGAGCTCCGGGTACGAGAGCCGGAAGATGCGGGACGCGCCGTGGCTCGAGCCACGTGTGTGGTCGAGCGCGAACTGCTCGTAGACGGTGACCGCGTGGTCGCGCCGCGCGAGCGCCCGCGCGGCCGCGAGCCCGTTGATCCCCGCCCCGACCACGGCAACGCGCACGGGCATATCGTGCCGGACGTCGCCGTTCTCCCGTTCGATGAGCGCACTCGAGACGATCCGTGGAGAAGTCGTCCGCTGGGACGGCGTGACCGCGCACCCGCATCGGTTCGGCGGCGTCGAGTTCCGGTACGGGAAGCGCGAGCTCGGACATGTCCACGGCGATCGCTTCGCCGACCTGCCCTTCCACCGGGCGATCCGCGACATGCTCGTCGAGACGGGCCGGGCGCTGCCGCATCACGTTCTTCCCCATTCCGGCTGGGTGACGAAGCCGATGCGCGGGCCCGACGACGTCGCCGAGGTGATCGAGCTGTTCCGCCTGTCGTACGAGCGGGCGCGGCTCGCCGCCGAACGGACGGCCTCGTCGCGTTAGACGACCCGGTTCCGCAGTACGCCGATCCCGTCGACCTCGAGCTCGACGACGTCGCCGCGCTGCAGCCAGCGCCCGTCGCCGTGCTCGAGGATGCAGCCGGTGCCGACGGTGCCGGAGCCGAGGACGTCGCCGGGCCGCAGCGTCGTGCCGCGCGCAGCATGGGCGAGGATCGCCTCCCACGGGTGGTACATGTCGCGCAGCTCGCCGCGCGAGCGCTCCTCGCCGTTGACGCGCGCGACCATCGTCGCACGGCTTCCGTCGAACTCGTCCGGCGTGACGACAACGGGACCGAGGCTCGTGGCGAAGTCCTTTCCCTTCGCCGGACCGAGCCCGACGCGCATCTCCGCGCGCTGCAGGTCGCGCGCCGACCAGTCGTTCATGACGGTGAAGCCGCCGATCGTGCCGTCGGCGCCGATCACCGCCGCGACCTCGAGCTCGTAGTCGAGCTCCGCCGATCCACCGGGATACGGGATGTCGTCGTCGGGACCGTAGATCGCCGCCGGGTTCGAGAAGTAGAACACCGGTATCTCGTACCACTCGCGCGGCACCTCCTGGTTCCGTAACGCCCGCGCCGTCTTCACGTGCTGCTCGAACGCGTAGAAGTCGCGGACGGCCGGTGGTTGCAGCACCGGCGCGCGGAGATCGACGTCGGCGAGCGCATACTCGGCATGCCGGCGCGCTGTCCCACCGCCGGTGAAGAACGCCTGAAGCGTCTGCGCTGCGAGCTGGTAGACCGCGTCGCCCTCGATCACGCCGGGCCAGCCGCGTTCGAGCGCCAGCTCGCGCGGCGTGAACATGCAGAGCTTCACCGGATACCTCCCGGCCCGATCACGGCTCCGTGTGGACGATCACGTCGGCGATGTCGGGGCGTGCGCGGCGGATTCGCTCCTCCACCTCGCTTGCGCGCGCGTGAGCGTCTGCGAGCGCGGTGCCGGGGGCGAGCGTCAGCGTGACGTACGCGAGCAGGCCCTCGTCGGTGTGGAGGAAGCGAAGCTCGCGCGGTGGCGCGCCGGTCGTCTCGCGGACGATGCGAGCGATCCCGTCGGCATCGGTGTCGTCGACGCGCTGTCCTGCGGCGGCCTCGGCGAGCGGCTCGAGATGCGTCTGCACGACGTCGACCTCGGGAACCCGCTCGCAGATCGCGCGCTCGACCGCCGACGCGACCTCGTGCGCATCCTCGAGCGTGACCTCACCCGGCAGCTTCAGGTGAAGCGAAACCTCGGTTCGCCCCGCCACGTCGAGCACCGTGACGTTGTGCACCTCCCGCACGCGCGGCACGCCGAGCGCCGCCGCAAGCGCACGCTCGCGGATCGCGGCTTCGTCCTCCTGCGGCTCGACGTGCACGACGACGTCGCTTCCCGGCAAGGCCTGGTGCACGGCAGCTTCGACACGGTCGGCGGCCTCGTGGCCCTGACCGACCGCCGCGCCCGGCGAGACGCCGATCACGACGTCCGCGAACTGACGGCCGCCGGCCTGGCGCATCCGCAGGCGCCGCACCGCGACCATGGGCTGGATGGCGGCAATCGCGACGCGCGCAGCCTCCTCGGCGTCGGCGGGCGCGCGGTCCATGAGGACGTCGATGTTGCGTTCCATCAGCCGCGCTGCTGCGACGAGAACGAGGACCGCGACGAAGAGCGCTGCGAGCGAGTCGGCGCGGTGATAGCCGGCGCGCACGAGCAGGAGCCCCGTGAGGACCGCGAACGAGCCGAACATGTCGCTCGCGAAGTGCAGAGCGTTCGCACCGAGTGCCGCGCTCCTGTAGCGACGCGCCGCGCGCCACGACACGACCATCCGGCTGATGTCGACCACGATCACGATGCAGATGACCATGAGCGCGTACCACGTCGCCTCGACCCGCGTCGGCGATGAGCCGAGGAGATGCGTGATCGCGCGCCACGCGATCAGCAGGCTCGCGGCAACCAGGATCGCCGCCTCGGCGAGCGCAGAAAGGTGCTCCGCCTTCCCGTGGCCGTACTGATGTCCGACGTCGGCCGGGCGTACAGCGACGCCGAGCGCGAAGAACGTCAGGAGCGCCGCGATTAGGTCGGTGCCCGAATGAGCCGCCTCCGAGACGAGCCCGAGGCTGTTTGCCGCGAGCCCGGCAATGAGCTTGAGCGCCACGAGCCCGGCCGCCGCGACGACGGAGAGGAGAGCCGTCCGGCGCTGCGCGCTCACGGGCCTAGTGAAACAGAAGAGCCCGCCGAAGCGGGCTCTTGTGCGACCGGTCGGCCGAGCGGCTACGAGTTGGCGATGTCGCCGCTGAAGACTTCCTTCAACATCGTCCCGGCGCCCTTTCCGCGGTCCTGCCAGTGGCGGAACCGCAGCTGCTGCGAGGGCGCGGTGTAGTTGTAGTTGAACTTGCAGTCAGTGCTGTTCGTCGTGCACGAGAAGGTCGCACCGGCGCCGAAGAATGCCGTGATGAAGTCCGACGTGAAGCACGCGGCAGCACACGTCGCCTTCGGGTTGAAGGTGCCGCCGGAGACGGTGCCTATGAGGTAGCCGCTGCTCCTGCCGGTCACGCCGGCAGCGACGGTGGCGCCGTGGTGCTTGTCGTTCGGGCACGAGCCGGGGCTCGCGCCGCCGATTGTCGTGAACGTGCCCTTGTCGCGGCGCGTCACGCGAAACGTCCCATTCCCGTTGGCGTGGACGACGTACGTGCGCGTCAGCTTGTCGTTGGCCCACGGAGTGCCGTGGCAGCCGTTGTCCTCGGTCGTGAGCGCGAACGTGAATCTGTTGTGCCCCTGCTTCTTGCCCTTGCCCTTGTCGCCTGGGTCTGCCAGGGCCGCTGCCGCGAGCACGAGCGCCGCGGCCGCCAGCGCGGTCAGGATGACGAAACGCTTCATCAGTTGATTCCTCCCACGTCGTGGTTCTCACCAAGGAAGATCCCGGCGCGGAACGGGTCTTGCGGCGTGCGCCGCCCCTATGCGGCGCTCGCGCCGGCCTCCTGGAGCGGCCAGATGACGACGTCCTGGCGACGCGAGAAATGGAGGACCGGCTCGCCGTCGAGTGGGATCCCGTCGGGCGGCATGGAGTTCAGGTCGATCGTGGCCTCGGCTTGCTGGAGCGGCCACGGGCGGTGGTGGATGTCGGCGCGGTACAGGCGCGCCCCCTCGCGCGCGTACAGGCAGTACCGCTCGGCGAGGAAATGCTCGAGCGATCCCGCGGCCGCGGGCGAGACGTCGCCGACGGGCGCGTAGGTCGCGCTGAAGGCCTTTCCCTCGTGCCGCGCGCACTCGTACGCGATCCGGCCGTCACGACGCTCGACGTCGATCTCGGCGCGGAAGTACGGGAGCCGGTAGAAGCGCCGTGCCGCTTCGACCGCGACCTGGCTGGAAGCATCGAGGCTGAAGAACCAGATGCCCGGCTTCCCACCGTGCGTCACGTACGTCCGGACGTTGAGCTCGCGGAAGCTCGAGACGCGCGGGAGCGGCAGCAGCCCGCGTGCGCGCAGGCCCGTGACGAAGAACGGCGTGACGCCGATCCACGCGCTGCCGCTGTGCTGCTCGAGCTCGAGCTCGTCTGGAACGTGTCGCCGAAGCGTGTCCGCGTCGACGCGCCAGTGCGCGAAGAGGAGGTCGTCCCACGTCTGGCCCATCACCCATGACGATGACGGCACCGGCCAGGGGCGATGTCCGGTTTCCTCGAGCGACGACGCCTGCCGCACCGGCGCGCGCAACAGGTCGGTCATACGTTCCCTGACGGACTGCGAGGCCAGACTGGTGGCTGGCAACGGACTGCGGACGGCCGGGCGGAAATCAGAGATTTCCGCGCAGCGCCTGCTCCCGTTCGATTGCTTCGAAGAGAGCCTTGAAATTCCCGTCGCCGAAGCCGCGCGCGCCGTGCCGCTCGATCACCTCGAAGAAGAGCGTCGGCCGGTCTTGCGCGGTCTTCGTGAAGATCTGCAGCAGGTAGCCGTCGTCGTCGCGGTCGGCGAGGATGCCGAGCCGCTGGAGGTCGGCGTAGTCCTCGTCGATCTCCCCGACCCGCTCCGCAACGTCCTCGTAGTACGTGTGCGGCGTGGCCAGGAACAGGACGCCGCGACGCTGCAGCGCCTCGACCGTCTCGACGATGTTGCTCGACGCCAGCGCGACGTGTTGCACGCCCGGGCCGTGGTTGAACTCGAGGTACTCCTCGATCTGGCTCTTGCGCTTCCCCTCGGCCGGCTCATTGATCGGGAACTTGATCTTGCCCTCGCCGTCCGTCATCACCTTCGACATCAGCGCCGAGTACTCGGTCGAGATGTCGTCGTCGGAAAAGTGGAGCATCTCCGTCATGCCGAACACGCGCTCGTAGAACTCGACCCAGTAGTCCATACGGCCGAGCTCGACGTTGCCGACGCAGTGGTCGATCGCGAGCAGGCCGACGCCTGCATCCGCGCCGTTCCGGGACTGCACGGGTTGGTAGCCAGGGAGATACGCGCCGGCGTAGTCGTTGCGACCGACGAACGTGTGGACGACGTCGCCGTAGGCGGCGATCGACGCGAGCTCGACCCGTCCGAATTCGTCCTCGGCCCACTGCGGCTCCGCGATCCCGCGTGCGCCCCGCTGCACTGCCTGCCGATACGCCTCACGCGCGTCCGGTACGCGCAGCGCGATGTCCTTGACGCCGTCGCCGTGTCCGCACGCGAACTCACCGACGGCCGAGTCGCGCCGCAATCCGCTCGTGACGACCAGGCGGATGTCGGCCTGCTCGAGCACGTATGACGCACGGTCGCGGACGCCGGTCTCAGGGCCTGCGTACGCGGTGCGGCGGAAGCCGAGCGCATGCTCGTACCAGTACGCCGCCTGCTTCGCATTGCCGACCCAGAGCTCGACGTGGTCCCACCCGTCGAGCGGCATGAAGTCCGCAGGCTGCCCCATGAACAAAGCTTACTCGGCTCTCGTCGGAGGGGCAGCCGCAGCGCCGGACACGTCGACCGGCTCGTCGACATGACGGCGGAGCTGCAGGTCCTTCACGCCCGCGAACGCGATCGGAAACACGAGTGCCGACACCAGCATCGCGGCGAAGAACGCCGGACGCAGCGCGTGTGCCAGCGCAGCGCGGCCCGGCGCGCTCAGGCGGTGGACGACCTCGTTCTGCGCGCCGGACGGAAGGCCCTGGTTGACGATGACGCCCATCAAGGCGACACCGAGCGTGCCGCCGATCGAGCGCGCAAACTGCGTCATCGCCGTCGCCGAGCCGATCGCCGCCCGCGGGACGGCGTTCTGCACCGCGAGCACGAAGATCTGCATCATCAGGCCGAGCCCGATGCCGGTCAGCACCATGTCGCGTGCGGCCTGGCCGTTCGTCGTGTGGACGTTCATCCGCCACAGCAGCACGAGCCCCGCCGTCAGGACGATCGGGCCGACGAGGGCGTTCGGCCGCGTCCGGCCGCTGCGCGACACCCACTGCCCCGATAGGAAACTCGCGGTCACAGCGCCGAGCATCAACGGTGTGAGCACGACGCCGGACGAGGTCGCCGAGGTCCCGATCACGCCCTGCACGAACAGTGGGACGTACGAGATCGTCCCGAACATCGCCATGCCGACGAGCGTCATGCAGATGAGCGACGCGGCAACGATCCGATTCCTGATCAGGCCGAACGGCAAGATCGTCTCGGGCACACGCCGCTCGTACACGAGGAACAGCGCGAACACGATCACCGCCGCGACAAGCGAGCCGACGACGTGGCCGCTCGACCACGGGTACTGGCGGCCCCCCCAGACGAGCCCGAGCAGGAGCGACGTGCTGCTCAACGCGAGCAGCGCCGCGCCGACCCAGTCGATCGAGCGGTCAGCGTGCGCCGCACGCCGCGGCATCGTCGCCGCGATGACGCCGAGCGCAGCCGCGCCGACCGGGACGTTGACGTAGAAGATCCAGCGCCACGTCGTGTTGTCGACGATGAAGCCGCCGACCGCAGGCCCGAGGATCGACGCGGCCCCGAACACGGCCCCGATCAGTCCCTGGTAGCGGCCGCGGTCGCGCGGCGGGATGATCGCCCCGACGACGGCGATCGCGAGCGGGATCAACCCTCCGGCGCCGACTCCCTGGACGCCGCGGAAGATCACGAGCTGCGTCATGTTCTGGGCGATCCCGCACAGAGCGGAGCCGGCGACGAAGACGACGATCGCGAACATGATCAACGGCTTCCGTCCGTAGACGTCGCCGAGCTTCCCATAGAGCGGCACCGTCACGGTGCTGGCGAGCATGTAGGCCGTGAAGACCCACGAGTACTGGGCAAGGCCCCCGAGATCGCCGACGATGCTCGGCAGCGCGGTGGCGACGATCGTCTGGTCGAGCGCAGCGAGAAACAGCGCGACCATGAGCCCCGCGTAGATCGCGAGGATCCTGCCGATCGTGAATTGGTAACCGGGCGGCGTCCGGGCGAGCCGCTCGCGTAGCGACCCCATGCCCGGCAGGTTAGTCGGCGTCCGGCGCGGGCGGTCGAGCCCTCGGTGCGAGCACGATCCCGCCTGCGAGCGCGATGCCGCCGACCGCCTGCAGCGCGCTGATCGTCTCGGAGAGGACGAGCAAGGCGATGATCGCCGCCAGGAACGGCTGGAGGTTCGCGAACAGCGACGCGCGAGACGGCCCGACGCGGTCGATCGCGGTAAACCAGAGCAGGTTCGTCAGCACGAGTGGCCCGACGACGGCGAAGGCGAACCCGGCCCAGACGAGCGCCCCGAGATGGTAGTTCTGGTCCCCGATCTGCCGCGAGCCGACGACGGCGAGCGGGACGGTGACCGCGAGCAGGAAGACGGCGCTCAGGCGGAAGGGCGAGTACCGCCGCATCAGCGGCGCGACCGCGACCGAGTAGGCGGCCCAGGTCGCGGCGCCGCCGACGGCGAGCGCGTCACCCTTGAGGTTGGCCGAAAGCTTTCCACCCGAGCCGACCGCGACGAGCGCAACGCCGCCGAACGACAGGAGCGCCGCGAGCCAGAAGCGACGGCTCTGCTGCTCGACGCCGGTGCCGCGCGCGAGCAGCGCCGTGAAGATCGGCAGCGTCCCGAAGAGCAGGGCGACCGTTGTCGCGGTCGTAAACCGCAGCGCGTAGATGAAACAGAGCTGGTTGATGAAGAGGACCGTCGTCGCGCCGGCGACGAGCGCGACGTCGCCGCGACCGATGCGCAACGAGCCCTCCCACGCGAGCGTGATCGCGGCGAAGATCGTCGCCGCGATCGCGTACCGCACCGACGCGTACGCCAGTGGGTGAAAACCGTGATCAAGAATGTACTTTGAGACCGTAAAGTTCGCGGCCCACAGCGCTACCGTCGCCAGCAGCATCAAATCCGCGGTCGGTCGGCGCATCGCGCGACCCTAGCCGCCTGCGGAGATCCCCCGTTCGAGGGAGTGGAGACGCTGCAGGAAACCGACGTTTACAAGGTGCCGCTCCGCACGTATCTCTGGCTCATGGTCCCAGCCGTGCTCGGGATCGCGATCGGCGCTGCGCTGGCGCACCGCGCGGTCGGCGGACCGGCGGTCGAGAGTGCAGCTCCGGCAGCCGCGCCGCAGCCGTCCCGCCGCGTTGCGATGGGGCCCCCGCGGCGCGTCTACCGCACCGCGCACACACGCGTCGGGTTGCGGCCGCTCCACTCCGCGTCCGCGCTTGCCACCTCGGCGGCGGCGAACGGCTCGACGTCTGCAGTCGCACGAACCGCGCGCGCCGCGACGAGGGCGTACGGCGTCAGCAGTCGCGACTCCGTCGTCACCTTCGCCGCGCAGCCGCGCAGCTTCGCCGAGGCCTCGCAGAGCGCGACGACATTCGACACGACGACGCCGGGCACGACCACGGCGACGACCACGACGCCGGTGAACACCACGCCGATCACGATCTCCGACGTTCATACGACGTCGCTCTCGCCGCTCAGCGCGACGATCGCGTATCGCACGAGCGAGCCGGTCAGCGGTCAGATCGCCTACGGCCTCGACGAGGAGACCCTGTGGACGGCCTGGGACGCGCCTTCGGCCGATCACGTCGCCGTCGTCTCCGGCCTCTCGTACAACATGACCTACCGCGTCTGGGTCAACGCGCACGCGGCCGACGGACGCAGCGCGACCTCGCCGTTCCTGCTGACGACGCCTGCGCTCTCGGGGGCCGTCCGGGGCAGCACCGGAGGCAGCGCACTCCTCGTCGACGGGCAGCCGTACTTCCCGACGATGGTCTGGGGGGCGTGTCAGGACATGTACGACAGCGAGCTCGCTGCCGGGATCGACCTCTTCATGGGCAAGGACTGCGGCAACTCGGCGAAGCAGCTCGGCGCACTCGCGAACCGCGGCCTCCTCGTCACCGACGCGACGGACGAGGCGCAGCCGGGTGCGGTCGGCACGTTCCTCCCGGACGAGTGGGACACGCACCTGCCGAACGACCTCAGCGACGCCGCTGCGCGCACGCTCGCCCCGGACAACGGCGGCGGCCCGCGCTTCCTCACGCTGACGAATCATTTCTACACCAACGCCGCACCGCTCCCGCAGGGACGCGGCATGTACCCCGCGCTGATCGACAACGCGGACGTGCTCGGGTTCGACCTCTACCCGCTGCAGAACTGGTGCCGATACGACGAGTTCGGCCACGTGTTCGACTCCCAGCGCGAGCTCGTGCGACTTGCGGCCGGCAAGCCGACGTTCCAGTGGATCGAGGCACGGCCGATGGACTGCCACGACCCCACGCTCGACCCCACGGCTGACACGGTGCGCGCGGAGACGTGGCTCGCGATCGCCGGCGGCGCACACGCGATCGGCTACTTCCCTTATTCCTGGTCGCCTGACGTCGGTGCGGAGATCGCGCGTGACAAGCGCGAGATCCAGTCCCTCGTCCCGGCGCTCCTCGAGCCCGCACTCGACGCGCAGGGCAACGGCCCGGTCCGCGTCGGCGCGCGGGAGCACAACGGCGCGATCTACGTGATCGCCGTCAACGCAAGCCGGACTCCTGTGTCCGCCTCGGTCACTGTGCCGAGGCTCGGCGATCGGCAGCTGTCCTCGCTCGACCACTCGCGCGTGGTCACGTCCGCGAACGGCGCGTTCGCAGACACGTTCGGGCCGCTCGAGGTCCGCATCTACATCGCGGCACCGCCAGCTCCGTAGCGCCGATCCTCGTTAGGCTTGCGCCGATGCGCGTGCCGACGAAGGAAGACGTCGACGCCCTCGTCGGGCCGGCGACGCCGCACTTTGCGTACCAGCTCCGTGCACGGATCGAGGAGCTCGTGCACGACGTGCCCGACGACGACCCGGTGAAGCGATACGCCGTGGAGCAGATGGAGCGCCTCGACCGGCTCGGGCACGCGTCGTCGAAGGCGGAGGACAGTCCGCGCGAGCCGCGCACGCGCATCGGGTGGGACGAGCTGCCGAGCTCGGCGCCCGCGTACGAGCCTCTGCCGCCGCGGGAATGAGCAGGGCCGAAGGCCGGTCGGTGCTCGTGACCGGCGGCACGCGCGGCATCGGCAAGGCGATCGCGCTCCGGTTCGCGTCGGCGGGCGCGGCGCGTGTCGGGATCGGCTATCTCCGAAACGACGCGGCGGCGGAGGACGCGGCCGGCGAGATCCGGTCCGCCGGTGCCGAGCCGATCGTGGTTCGTGGCAATGTCGCGTCCGACCGCGTGGTCCGCGAGCTGGCCTCGCACGGGCCGTGGAACGTCGTCGTCCACAACGCCGCTACCGGTGTGATCCGCGACGCCCTCGAGACCGAGGACAAGCACTGGGACTGGACGATGAACGCGAACGCGCGTGCGCTGCTCGCACTCGCGCGCGCGTGTGCACCTGACATGCCGGCGGGATCAGCGATCGTCGGCGTGTCTTCGCTCGGCTCGACGCGCGTGCTCAAGAACTACGTGCTCATCGGAACGTCGAAAGCGGCGCTCGAATCCGTTGTGCGGTACCTCGCGGTCGAGCTCGCGCCGCGGGACATCAGAGTGAACGCCGTCTCCGCGGGCGTTGTGGAGACGGGAGCACTCGAGCACTTCCCGAACAAGGACGAGATGCTCGAATCGGGGCTGACGCGCACTCCGGCAGGGAGGCTCGTCGAGCCGGACGACGTCGCGGCGGCGGTCGCGTTCCTCTGTTCGGACGACGCCGCGATGGTGCGCGGTCACACACTCGTCGTCGACGGGGGCTTCTCGCTCCTCGCCTGATGGAGCCGACCGACCTCAACCGGCGGGCGTGGGACGAGGTCCACCGGCGCCGCGCCGACGCGATGGCAGGTCAGCTCGGGCTGCCGTCCCCGGTGCGGCACGCGTTCGCGGATCTCACCGGCAAGCGCGTCCTGAACCTCCAGTGCGGGACCGGCGAGGCGGCAGGCGAGCTCGCGGAGCTCGGTGCGACGGTCACGGGCGTCGACATCTCCGACGAAGCGCTCGCGGTCGGCCGCGAACGGTGGCCGTCGATCCTGTGGGTCGAGGCCGACGTGCAAGCGCTCCCGCGCGAGCTCCGCCGCGGACGGTTCGATCTCGTCTACACGGGCGACGGCGTGCTGCCATGGCTCCAGGACCTGACCGCGTGGGCGTCGGGGATCGCGCAGGCGCTACGGAGCGGCGGCGACCTTCTCCTCTACGACGCGCATCCGGTCGCGGACTGCGTCGACGCGCTGATGCACTGGCGCGAGAGCTACTTCGACGATTCGCTGCACACGGACGTCGGTTGGTCGCACTTCGAGCTGAGGGGTGCACCGGCGCGCGCGCAGAAAGTCGAGCGGCACTGGCGGCTCGGACACGTGGTCACGACCGTTGCGCGCGCAGGCTTCGTGGTGCGCGCCCTCGAGGAGTATCCGGCGAAGCACGGCAATTTCCGTCGTCACGATGCGCGCGTTCCCGGCACGTTTCTGCTTCACGCGCAGCGGACATAGATCGGACGTGGGTCTTCCCGTAAGCCTGATCCTGATCGCCGTCGGGGCGGTGCTCGCATTCGCGGTGAACCAGAGCCCCGGGTCGTCGGTGAACGTCCACGTCGTCGGCTGGATCCTGATGGGCGTCGGCCTCGTCGGATTACTGCTCGCGCTCGCGTGGTGGGACCGCTTCGGCCCCGGAGCGTGGGGAACGGCACGCCGCGGGCCGTACGACGGAGCGGCCGGGCCCGGCTACCGCCGCGGGTACGCGCGGCGGCGAACGGTCGTCGAGGACGACGTTCCTCCGGTCGCCGATCCGTACGACGCGCCGCCCCCGCCGTAGTCAGCCCAATCGGTCAAGCGCGTCGTCGATCTCGTCGTCGCTGATCGTCAGCGGCGGTGTCGCCGAGATCAGGGTGCCGTCGACACCCGCAGGAATGACGATCACACCGCGCTCATGCGCGAGTGCGGCGTCGCCCACGCGCGCACGCATCAGGCCGGCGCCGTGCCAGCCGGCGCGCGCGAACCGCTCGCCCGCCGTCTGCACGTGGTCGAGCAACTCCGGCACCTCGTCGAGCACGACGAGCGCGGCTGCACAGGCGAGCGGGTTGCCGGCGTGCGTGTGCGTATAGACGTCTTCGGGCCCGAGGTCCCAGGCGGCCGCGTGCTCGGTGCGCACGAACAGCGCCGCCGACAGCGGCAGCCCGCCGCCGAGCGCCTTTCCGACGCACAGCACGTCGGCGACGTCGCTCCCCGGCCACAGCTCGCCGATCCGGCCGAGCCCTGCGTACACGGCGTCGACGACCAGGAGCGCTCCCGCAGCGTCGCAGCGAGCGCGGAGGACCTTCGAGAAGTCGGCCGGCGGCACACGGGCGCCGCCGCGGCCCTGCACGGGCTCGACGACGACACACCCGGTTCCGTCCGGCAGTGGGCCTGGATCGGCACCGTACGCGCGTCGATGAACCGGCCCCGGCAGCCACGCGCGGAACGGCTCGCGGAACGCCTCGAACCCGGTGGCCGCAAGCGCCAGCAATCCAGTGCCGTGATACGCGCCGTCGAACGCGACGATGCCGGAGCGGCCGGTGACGAGGAGCGCTGTCCGCAGCGCGATCTCGACCGCGTCCTCGCCGGTGACGCCGAGCTTCGACGGCCACGGCAGGCGGCGGCGCAGCGCAACCGTGACCTCGGCATCTGCGAGATCGCCGAGCGCGTGAGCCACGGGCGCGGCTGCGATCGCCTGCATGATCCGCGGGTTGCGGTGGCCGAGCGCCGCGACGCCGAAGCCGCCCGAGAGATCGAGATACTCGCGACCGTCGGCATCCCAGACGCGGGAGCCCTCAGCGCGCGCCCAGATCAACCGCCGTTGACGCGGCCGGGCAAGAAACGGCCGACGGTGTCGGCCGCGATGTAGCCCGCAATCTTCGGGTTCTCTTGCAAGCGGCGAAGCGAGTACGCGTACCAGTGACGGCCGAACGGGACGTAGATGCGCAACCGGTGTCCCTCACGGACGAGCCTGTCGCCGAGCGCGCTGCGCACGCCGAGCAGCATCTGGAACTCGTACGTGTCGGAGGCGAGACCACGTTCGACCACGATCCGCCGCGCCTGTTCTACGAGCCACTCGTCGTGCGTGGCGATGCCGACATAACAGCCGGCGTCGAGAAGCGCTTCGAGCGCGCGAACGTAGTTCGCGCGCACGGCACCGAACTCGCGATACGCGCGGTCGGGCGGCTCGACGTAGATGCCCTTGCAGAGCCGGACGCTCGGACGCAGATCCGTCAACGCGCCGATGTCGGCAATCGTCCGCCGAAGCATCGCCTGCAGCACGATGCCGACGTTGTCGCGACCGGCCGCACGCAGCTCGCGGTACAGCCGGAGCGTGTCATCGGTCGTCGACGTGTCCTCCATGTCGATCCGGACGAAGTTGCCGCGCGACTCGGCGTCGGAGACGACCGTCTCGAGGTTCGCGCGGCACACGTCGTAGTCGAGCTTCAACCCGAGTGCGGTCAGCTTCACGCTCACGCCCGACTGCAGACCGCATTGCTGGATGTCGGCGAAGACGTCGAGGTACGTGCGCACGATCGCCGCCGCTTCGTCTTCGTTCGTGATCTCCTCGCCGAGGACGTCGATCGTCGCAAGCTTCCCCTGCGCGTTCAGAGCGCGAACGGTCTCGCGTGCGTCCTTGAGCTCGGGCCCGGCGATGTACCGTTCGGAAAGCTTCTGGACGACCGGTCGCGGGACGGCCGGCAGCAGGCGCACGATCGCGCGGTCGAAAATCGCCAAGCGGGTGCCTACCGCTCGCGCATGAAGCCCTGGCGTGCCGCGCTGACGAGCGCGACCGCCTCCGGGAACAGCACGCGCATGGCGTCGCGGAGCGCGATCGCCTGCTCGTCGGAGGTCCCTGCGATCTGAAACTGGCCGAGCGCAGCGGCCGTCAGCTCGACAGCGGTGTTCAGCGTCAGTGTCGCGAACTGCTCGCGTTGCGTCTCTTGCACCGACTCCGCCTGTTGCTCGGCGAACTCCCGCAGCCCGCGCAGGAGATCCTCGGGATCGCCGCCGAGGGGAAATCCGAATCCGCCTTCCACCCCGGGAAGCATAGGGATAGGCTTGCCGCCGTGGAGACGGCAGGCGGCCTCCCCACCGCCCCGGGACCCCCGGTCGAGCGGGACTGGCCGCGGATGGACACGCCGAACGTCCTGTGGTTCTTCGGCGCGTTCGCGATGGCGTTCGCGACGCTCGCCGTGATCGACAAGGTCCCCGAGTCGAGCCGAGACGTCTGGGAGCTGCTCGTCGCCGTCGGGTTCTATCTCGCCTACGCGGTGATCGGCCTGATCGTCCTGCGTCGCGGCTGGTGGATCCCCGGCGGGCTCCTCTTCGCCGTCGCCGTCGCGGTCATGCCCGCGATCGTCTACGGCATCACGTCGCTGATCGGGACGTTCCCGAAGGATCCGTTCGCCGATCCGTTCCGCGAGGCGTCGTGGTCGGTGATCCTGATCGGTCTCGTCACGATGCTCGACGCGCTCGTCTCGTTCGCGCTCACGCGGTTCTCGTTCCTGTTCTTCGAGCTCGTCCTCGCGACGCTGATCACGGCGCAGTTCTTCCTGCCGGTGTTCGGCGACGGCCCGAGCGCCGATGCGCACGTCGCAATCGCGATCGTGGTTGGTGGAGCGCTCGTGATCGTCGGCTTGCTGCTCGACATCCGCGGCCGTCGACGCGACGCGTTCTGGTTCCACGCGGGCGGTCTGTTCGGTGTCGCGACCGCGCTCGTCTACTGGGCGAGCGGCCTGGCCGGCGACGCTGATCACGGATGGCTTTCGATGTTCGTCGCCGCGACGCTCGTCCTGATCCTCGCGGCGCTCGTCCGCCGCGCGACGTGGGCGATGTACGGCGTCTTCGGCTTCTACGCGCCGCTCGTGCACTGGCTGACGAACAACGTCACCGCGAGCTCGGCCTGGTACGCGGTCGTCCTGCTCGCGATCGGGGTCGGGATCTTCGCCCTCGGTGTTGCGGTGCATCGGTTCGGACGCGTGTCCGAGCGCCGCGGCTACTTCGGCGCGCCAGCGCCCGAGGACGAGACCGTCACTTCTGCTTGACGACCAGGTTCCCCATCAAGACGAGACCGGTGATCTGCACGTGCGGTGCCCCCGGCTCCGCAATCCCGCGCGTCGAGTCGCGCTTGTGCCCGAGCAGTGTGACGCCGCCGACGTCGACCGAGACGCCTTCAGGCACGATCACGTGCGTGTTCCCCATGACGCTCACGACCGCGATCGTCACCTCCGGCGACGAAAGGACCGCGTCCCGAAGATCGAGCGTCATGTTGCCCATGACGCTGAGCGCGGTCGCGTGATCGCCGATCCGCCAGCGACCGCGTCGAGCCGTATCGGACATGATCGCGACGATCAGGCGGTGCGCCTTCCGCGCGCGCCTCGGGAGGGCCGGTGCGGCCGACGGCAGGTCAGCTTCCAGCCGCGCTAGCTCGTCGCGCGTCCGGGCGCGGTACGCCTGCTCGGTTCGATCGGCGAACTCGCCGAGCGTCAGGCGGCCCTCGGCGGCAGCCTCGCGCAGTCGCGCGACCGCGTGGTCGCGCTCGGCGTCGGATGCCTTGATCGCGGGGTGCCCCTGAGTCACGTCAACGGAAGCTTGTACTCCGCCTCGACCTCACGCGCAAGCTCCTCGACGGCGCCGACCGCCTGCTGGAGCGCGACCGTGAACGGCGACTCGCCTTCACTGCCGAGCGCGACCTCGAGGCGCCGCGTCGCCGCCGCGACCTCGTCGAGGTACGCGGCGGACGCGACGCGCGGCGGCGCGCCGATCGCCGTCTCGAGCTCGAGTGCCGCCGTCTCGGCTTCCTCGATCCCGGGTGGGCTCTCCGTCAGGCGCAGCGTGACGAGGCTGCGCCGGAGCTCCTCGAGCTCGCCGCCGCCTGCCTGGTCCTCGGCGACCTCGCAGAGCGCTGCGATCGAGACGGCCGCGCGGACCCGGTTCCGGTCCGTCACCGGCCGTCCGTCGGCATCGAGGGCGAGCCACGAGCGCCCCGTCGCGCCGTCGTAGGCGCACAGGTACGTCCGCTCTCGGGGCTGCGGCTCGGCAACGAGGATCGCGCCGACCGTCTCGCCTGCCCCGGCGTGCGCCTGCGCGGCAACCGCCGCCGCGGCGAGCTCCTCGGTCAGGCCCACGCGGCGAGCATAGACTCGCCCTGATGGCCGAGGCCGTGTCCGCCCGGACGCTCTTCGCCCCGCTCGGCCCGACGTACGACCGGTACGCGGCGCTGCTCTCGTTGGGTCAGGACCCGCGCTGGCGCCGGTTCCTCGTTTCCCGCGTCGCGGCCGGGCCGAGCGACGCGGTCCTCGACGTGGCCACGGGCACCGGCGCCGTCGCCGCGGAGTTGCTCCGCCGGAAGGGGTGCGCCGTCGTCGGCATCGACCAGAGCCCGGAGATGCTCGCCGAGGCCCGCCGCCGCTACGGCGATCGAGTCGAGCTCGTCGAGGGGCGCGCCGAGGAGCTGCCGTTCGCGGACGCCCGCTTCGACGGGCTGACGTTCACGTACCTCCTGCGGTACGTCGAGGATCCCGCCGCGACGTTGCGCGAGCTCGCCCGCGTCGTCCGGCCGGGCGGGACGATCGCGTCGCTCGAGTTCGGCGTTCCGGGCGGCCTCGCGCGGCCCCTGTGGGAGGTGTACGTTCGCGCGCTCCTGCCCGCAGCGGGCCGTGTGATCGCACCGGGCTGGGCACAGGTCGGCGACTTCCTCGGCGGCAGCATCCGCGAGTTCTACGAGCGCTGGCCGCTGCAGCGGTTGGTTGCGGCGTGGCTGGACGCGGGGATCGCGGACGTCGGTGTGCGCCGCATGAGCTTCGGCGGCGGGATCGTGATGTGGGGGACGCGCGCGTGAGCGAGGCGCGGCCGGCGTTCTACGCGCTGGCGCCGGGTGGCTGGCGCGACCTCGTCACCCTCCTTCACCCGCCGTACACGCTGTGGCATCTCTCGTATGTCGCGATCGGGGCGGCGATTGCGCCGACGTTCGACGCCGCATTGCTCGGTTGGACGCTGCTTGCGTTCTTCCTCGCGCTCGGGATCGGCGCGCACGCGCTCGACGAACTGCACGGACGCCCGCTCCGGACGCGGATCTCCGATGCGACGCTGGTCACGCTCGCAGTGACCTCGGTCGTAGCGGCCGCAGCGATCGGCGTCGTCCTCGCCGTGCGACGCGATTTGTGGCTCCTCGCTTTCGTCGCCGCCGGGTGCATTCTCGTCGTCGGCTACAACCTCGAACTGCTCGGAGGCGTTCTGCACGGCGACGTGCAGTTCGCGCTCGCCTGGGGAGCGTTCCCGCTCGCCACCGCGTACTTCGCATCGGCACAGAAGGTCGGGGTCGTCGTCGCTGCCGCGGCGGTTGCCGCCGCGCTCTTCAGCCTCGCTCAGCGCGTGCTCTCGACACAGGTACGCGACGTGCGTCGCCGCGCACGTTCGATCCACGGCGCGATCGAATGGGCAGACGGAACAGTCACGCCTGTCGACGCGAATGTGGTGACGCAGCCCGCCGAGATCGCACTGCGTCTGCTGGCCGCAGCAATCTTCGTGCTGGCGGTCGCCCTCGTGCTCGTCCGCGTAACCTGACGCCTGCATGACGCTCGCCGCACAGATCGCCTTCGCCGTCGCCGCCGTTACCGCCGGAGCCGCGGTCACCGCAGCAATCGCCGACAAGGCGTCGAAGCGCACGCTCGTGGCCACCGCGTGGTTCGTTGCCGCGCTCGCGACCGGCCTGTGGATCGTGTGCGGGATCGAACGCACCGGGGAGACCGCGGTCGCAGCCGGCGGCGCAACGCTCGCCGCGATCGCGGCCGCGGCCGCCGTCCGTTTGCGCAAGCTCGTCGCGCAACTGCGACGGGTCGACAGCCATGTCGCGGCAGCGGAGTCGCGGCTGCAGTCGCTCGTCGACCGCGAGGCCGCACAGCGCGGGGCCGAGCTCGAGCGGACACTCGCGCGCGCACGCGCCGACTCCGCATCGCTGCTCGCGGAGCAGGAGCGGCGGATCGCCGAGGATCGCCGCGGCGCCGCCGCGGAGCGCGAGCGCGAAGCCGCCGCGTCGCTCACCGCGGCCCTCACCGCCGCCCAAGCCCAGGTCGACTTGCGGCTGCGCAGCTGGACCGAGGACCTTGACCGTTCGCGACACGCAGTCGACGCCCAGCTCGCGCAGCTCGCGCAGCGCCAGCAGCAGCTGATCTCGGACGCCGAGACGCGGATCGCAGCCGACGCCGAACGCCTCGAAGCGGAGAGCGAGCAGCAGCGCGCCGGCCTTGTGAAGCTGCGTGACGACCTCGCGCGTGCACTTCAGGAGACGGTCGTCAGCGGCACGTCGGAGCTCGACGCATATGCGGCTGAGCGACGCCGCGTGCTCCACGAGGTGAACGACCGCATGCGGCGGCGGGAGCGCGCGCTCGTCGAGCAGATCGAGCGCGAGGAGACGGAGGCGATGCGGCGAATCCATGCGGCGTTCGCGGACGTCGAGCGCCGCCAGATCGAGCAGCTCGAGCGAATCCTCGACCGGACGACCGGCAGCTACGCCGACGCTGCCGCACAGCAGTTCAGCGACGCGATCAGAGCCGCGCGGGAAGACGCCGCAACCCGGCTGTCCCGCGAGCTCGACCGGGCCGTCCAGGCGTTCGCACGCGAGGCCGAGCGCGTCCTCGCCGAGCAGCTCGCGCATGTCGGCGCCGCGGGCGCGCAGCGCCTCGACAAACGACTGAATCAGGTCGCCGCGGGCCTCGAGCGCCAGCGCGGCGAGGCGATCGCGAGCTTCGAGCAACGGTTGACGAGCGCCGAGCAGGAGCTTCGCCGGCGCCTCGACCTCCTCGCAGCCGATGCCGAGGCCGAGCGGGCGGTCCTCGAAGCGCGGCTGCACGAGCTCGCGAGGCGCATCGACGAGACGATCGCCCGGGCGTAGGTGGGTTTCATGTCGCGCCGTCCCGCCAACAATTCGCGTGGAGGGTTCGTCTATGGAATGGCGAACGAGGCGGTCCATGAGCGAGACGACGGAAACGATCAACGCGACCGAGAACGAGCGCTCGAAGGTCGAGGGTTGGAGGCTTCACGTCCTGATGGAAGCCGGGTACCCGCTCCCGCTTGCCGAGCGGGTGGCGGCGAGCGAGGCCGATCTGCATCGTGCGGTCGAAATGCTCAGCGCGGGCTGCACGCCCGAGACCGCAGCCGAGATCCTGCTGTAACGGCCCTCGCCTACCATTCGTCGCCGTGGCGAAGGTCGACGCGATCGAATACGGCGACAAGAAGGTCTACTCCGTCGCGTCGTTCAACCGGGGCGTCGCAGACTGGCTGACCCGCCTTCCGACCGTCTGGGTCGAAGGCGAGGTGACGGAGCTACGGCGGAACGCTCGCTGGCAGAGCGTCTTCTTCACGCTCAAGGACCCGTCCGACGGCGCGTGTCTCGGTGTCACGATCCTGCGGTCGCGCTTTGACGCCCTCAGGCTCGACCTCGGCGACGGCGAGCGCGTGCACGTCCTCGGCCGCCCGGAGCTCTACGAAGCCCGCGGCGACTTCCGGTTTCGCGCGCTGTCGATCGAGCGCTTCGGCATCGGCGACCATCTCGCCGCGCTCGAACGGCTGAAGCGGAAGCTCGCCGACGAGGGTCTGTTCGCCGCTGAACGGAAGCGGCCTTTGCCGCGACTCCCGGAACGAATCGGCCTAATCACCGGGAACGACGCTGCGGCGAAGCGGGACGTCCTGACGACGATCGTGGCGCGCCTCCCGGCCGCGCGGGTTCTCGTCGCCGAGACGTACGTCCAGGGACCGCTCGCAGCGCCGGCGATGATCGACGCGCTGCGCGATCTGTGTGCATCGCCCGGCGTCGACGTGGTCGTGCTCGCTCGCGGCGGCGGGAGCTTCGAGGATCTGCTGCCGTTCAGCGACGAGCGGCTCGTCCGGGCAGTCGCTGCGTGCCCGATCCCGATCGTGTCCGCTGTCGGGCACGAGCAGGACACGCCGCTGTGCGACCTCGCAGCCGACGTGCGTGCGTCGACGCCGACGGCCGCGGGGCGGCTCGTCGTCCCGGACGCCGTCGAGCTGCGCGAGCGGCTCGAACGTGCGCGGGCGGGCCTCGGTCGAGGTGCAGCGGCGACCGTCGTGCGTGCGCGCCAACGCGTCGATCACGCACACGAACGCCTGCGCCGCGCACCCGCGTTGACGATCGAACGACGGCGCGCACGCGTGGAACAGAGCGCGGCACGGCTGCGCGCGCTGTCTCCGCGCGCGACACTCGAGCGCGGATACGCGATCGTCCGCCGCGACGATGCCGTCGTGCGGAGCGTTACGTCGGTCGACTCGGGCGATGCGCTCGAGGTCGAGCTCTCAGACGGGCGGATCGGAGCACGCGCGGAGTGAGCACGCAGTCGTTCGAGGACGCACAGCGCGAGCTCGAACGCATCGTCGAGCGGCTCGAGCGCGGTGAGTCCGAGCTCGACGACGCGATCAAGCTCTGGGAGCGCGGCGAAGAGCTCTACCGCTACTGCGTCTCCAAGCTCGACTTCGCGCAGGGCAAGATCGAAGAGCTCGCGCGCCGCGTCGAGTCATCCCGCCCCTAGGCGCGTTCCGAGCTCGACGAGATCGGCGCGGGCGCGCGCCGGGTCACCGGACAACGCGATCGTCTCCACTTCCGGCGGCGCCGCGACGACCCTGCCGCCGAAGAGCACGCAGCGCGTGCCGACCTCCGCGCAGCGGCGGGCGACCGCGCCGGGCGCCTTGCCGCGCGTCGTCGTCGCATCGACCGTCCCTTCGCCGGTGACGACGAGATCGTACGGCGCCGCATCGAACCCGATCAGCTCGAGGACCTGCGGCGACGCCGGCTCGAGCGTGGCGCCGAGCGCCGCGAGCGCAGCGCCGAGCCCGCCTGCGGCGCCCGCGCCGGGTAGGTCGCCGAACGGTGCGAGATCGTCGATCGCGACGAGGCGGGACTCGAGCTCGACCGCCTGCTTCGGCGTCGCGCCCTTCTGGGCGGCGAAGACGCGCGCGGCGTCGAGGAGCGGCGCGTCCACGTCGCAGAACGCGACCGTCGGCGCCGGGAGCGCTCGGATCACCTGACGCAGCCCCGCGCCGCCGTCGACGGTCGCTGTTCCGCCCAGGAAGACCTTCAGCGAGCGCGGGGTACCGACGGCCGCGATCACTTCGCCGAGCCCGCGCGAGCTCGCGGCGAGCGGGTCGAGATTCGCGGGGTCGAGCGGGATCGCCTCCGCCGCCTCGACGAGCGCATCGCCGTTCAGCGACAACCAGCGCGCCTCGCGCTCGCGGCCGAACGCGTCATGCACCGTCGCGATTCGCCATTCGCCCCCGAGGGCGCCGTGCAGGACGTCGAGCGTCCCCTCCCCTCCGTCGGCGACCGGCAGCTCGTCGACGTCCGCCCACGTCGCGAGCCCATGCGCCAGCGCCCGCGCCGCCGCACGTGCCGACAGGACGCCCTTGAGGCTAGCCGGGGACGCGAGCGCGCGGACGTTCGGCATCGGGCTCCTCAGCCGACACTCTGCCCGGCACCTCTGCCTGCGAGGCGTCCGGCATCACCTTGAGCATCGCGAACGAGAGCCCTTCCCTTGCCAGGAAGAACAGGCCGACGCCGACGCCGACCGACGCCTCGATCGCCTGCAACCCGAAGCCGAACGCGACGCCGACGGCCTTCGGGACGCCGTAGTAGCTGTTCAGCGGAATCGCGATCGCGGCCTGGACGAGCCCGACGTTCCCGGGCCAGAGCGGGAAGATGGTCGCGACGTTCATCAGGACGAGCACGAGCCCCGCCGCCGGCAGCGGCTTGTCGATGCCGAACGCGCGCATGGCCGTCCAGACGGCGAACAGCTGGCACGTCCAGCCGAGCATCTGGAAGAAACAGGCGAGGAGGGCGGGACCGGGCTT